>JAHDYP010000157.1:284-16536 GCA_023383055.1 Verrucomicrobiota bacterium
ACCGTCGTCGTCACGCATCAATATGGATCCATCGAGAGCCACGCAGCCTCCCTCAAGGTCATTGTCCCGCCTTCCATCATCAGTGACCAGCAACAATTGATACCTCTTTACCCCGGCTGGAACCTCGTTTCCTTCCAGGTCGGTCTTCTCGGATTCACTGTGCCTGAGTTTCTGTCCGCTCTCGACTACCCAGATTCATTGTTGGAGGTTTGGGGCTACGATGCTGCCAGAAAGTCGTGGCACGCCTGGCAAGCTGGCACTCCGAATCTGCCGTCCCAAATGCGGCTCGATCTACTCTGGCCCGGGAGCGGTTATTGGATCCGAATGTCCCGAGGCGCGATACTCACCCTTCGCGGAGCGCCGTGGCTTGAAGCGAATACCCTTCATCAGGGCTGGAATCTAGTTGGTTTCCCCGGCGCGACCCTCGGCACCAATGCCGCCGCAGCACTCTCCCTCGATTCTGTGTTTGGCGACACTTTGGCCCGTTTACCGCATATTTGGTCGTTTGACGGTCTCGGCCAGCGATTTCAGGGTTACGACAGCATCGCCCGGCCGCCGATCACGGATCTGAATAGCATCGAACCTGGCAAGGGATATTGGGTTTACAGTCTCGACGGCTACGTCATGTCGCCGACACCTGTCATTGCCATGCCGCCTGACACGGACGTCTCACCGCTCCAGACTCCGGAGCCTTTCAACCGTTTCGATCCACGTTGGAGCGGCTCAAATCCGGAATGGTATGCAGGTCGTATGGTCAGTTTCGCCGGACTGGAGGATCTCGATGCCGGTGTGGACCTGAACAGCAATGGCATCCTTGACGATCCCATCACTCAAGACACCCTGATCTTCCCGGAAGGAGTCCGAGTACAAACCGTTAGCATCGGCAACGCGGGTGACGGCCTCCTGAACTGGGCGGTAGACTCCCGAATCCCGTGGCTTTCCGTAGACGTTCCTGCTGGCGTCGTCAGCGCGCAATCTGTCGCCGTCAACATTTCCGTTGACCGGTCAGGGATGCTTCCAGGGACCTACGCCAATTCCTTCTTTGTCGTCCAGGCCGGCAATCTCATGAAACCTGTTCGGGTCATCCTGAAGGTCCCTGACGTTGCGGGCGATTACCGAGGGGCCGCAACCGTCGCACGAGTTAACGGCAAACCCATTTCCCTTGGAAAGGTGGATTTGAATCTTACGATGTTTAGCGACTCCGGCGAAATTGGTGGGCCGGCTTTCCGTGCGGCTATCGACCGTGAGAAGAGTTTATTGTTTCCTCGCGACGTTTTCATGAACGGCATCTTTTACCAGGCAAACGACTTTTCGCTCACCACCGGGTTTGAAATGCCGCCTGCGGACCGGAATGTGCCGCCCTACAATGTCTTCGGCCATACCACTGGCCTTGGTAGCGATTACCAGGACAAGGACTGGAGCAACGATGGCTTGCTCGACAACCAGAACCCATTTCCTTTCTCGATCCGCCGCGAGATCACGTTGCTCGGCAAACGCACCACGCCTGATCGACTAGAAGGCACTTACGTAGAAGCGATTCAGGGCATGCTGCCCGAGAGCCAGCGTATCTATCTTGAGGGCACGTTTGCCCTCGACCGCCAGACTCTCGTACCCACGCGCAAGAGCATTTACAACGGTGCGAGCACGAACAGTCCGATACAAATCGGCGGCAGTGGCCGCACCAGCTACACCAACGCTCTTGTGGTCAATAGCGCGGTGGTCCTCGAAGGAGTCAGGGTCACTCCCAAGGTGGACTTCGGCACCCCGTCGGAGCTGGAAATCTTCCTAATTACACCCTCAGGTCAACAGATTTGGCTACATCGGTTTGGTCCGACCCTGAATCCAGTGACCACTTTCGATCTCACCAACCTGCGTGGCGCTGTTCAGAGGGGGACCTGGCAGCTCGTGGTCGGATGGCTTCCTTCAGGTGAACGTGGGTATTTCAACGGATGGGAGTTGAACCTGGAAGGCCTGGTTGTGTATACGCTGGACGGCACCGTGGCAGTCGTGGAAAACGGCATTACCAAAGGCGCCGCCGACGCCAGCGTCATTTTAAGCGGCAGCAACCTCCTGCCGCAGTCGCGCACTAGCACCAACGGCGCGTTCGAGTTCCTGGGACTGACGGAGAACGATTATTTTCTCAACGTTTCCAAGCTCGGCTACTACGACACGAACCTCTTCGTCCGCATTACCAACTCCAGCGTAACCCTTGGCACCATCGTCCTTCGCCCACTGACCAATGCTGAGCCGTTTCTGATTGCCGCACCCTTCGTCGGTTATGCCCCGCTATATGTGAACTTCAAGCTGGTGGTGCCACCGGCCGTGATCGAGCAACTCGGCGGCAGCCTCACCGCCACCTGGGACTTCGGCGATGGTGTCGGCGGATCGATTAATCAATCCGTCAGTGCCACAGTTTCTCACACCTATACCCTGCCCGGTGTCTACCAACCCCGTGCCACCCTCATGGGCGGTGGCACCAGCCGCGAGTTCACTGTGGATGAACTGATCGTTCAGGCCAGCCGACCCAACACCATCAAAGGCGGAAACCACTTTGTTTCTGGCGGTGGGCTTATAGGTTCAATTGCCTCGCCAGTAAACAACGCCAACGTTATGGAGATCGAACCGACCGCTCGCGGTGGCATCGTGTACCAGCAACTCAAGCGAGACCCGGCCGCGTTCGACGTGGACCGTTTCCCATTCATCCCGCCAAGCACGAACGCCCCGTTCAACTTTTCCCGCGAGGACACCGACTTCTTCGTCCAGCAAGGTACACCCTACGCCAGCGTGACGCCGACGCTGTACGACGTGTCTGACGCCCTCTACAAGATTTACCCACAGCCGACTTACGGTGGCCATCCCGTGCCAGACCGTTTCCGGCTCTATTGCACACTGGGTGGCTTCGTTTTCACGCCGGAATCCGTCCCCGTCTGGACTGATGGTTCCGCCCGCGTGGGCGATTTCATCCTCCAAGTGGGCCGTGTCGAACCATGATCGAAGGAACGCAAAAGGCACATGCCGCAAAGAAGCCACGCCAATACTATCCTTAATCAGCCATGAACACGTACCTGAGAAATGTCGACCGATGCCTCGCCGAAAGTGAGGGCTCGCCACTTATTCGCCTGCGCGCCATCGTAACTCTCGCCATTTGTGTCTTTTTTTTCGGGGTCCAGGCGCAAGGAGCGGCGCCCACGCTCATTCCGTTCCAAGGGCGCCTCACGGATCAGGTGGGACGGGCCTACACGGACGGGCAGTACACCATCACCTTTACCCTCTACAGTCTGGCTGTCGGTGGCGATCCTCTGTGGACTGAAACCCACGAGCGCGTGGGCGTAGTCAATGGGATGGTCAACGTATTCCTTGGATCCATAGTCTCGCTCGAAGTTGTCAGCTTTTCCGAGACGCGCCACCTGGGCATCACTATTGATGCCGACAACAACCCTAACACCCCAGACCCCGAAATGGTCCCGCGTCAGATGATCATCCCGGCGTTCTGGGCTAGGCGGGCCGACAACGCTTCAAAACTGCAAGGGAACGATTGGAGTGCAATACTGGTCGGCGGCTCAACAAACCCCACCACGGGCCTTATCAATGGAGCCAAAATTGGGAACAACACGATCACTCAATTGCAGATTGCTGATGGGCAAATCAATGCTCGCACGCTGGGCAATGCGCAAGTGACGGCTGCCAAACTTGCCCCAGGCGCAATCGGTACGACCAACTTGGCTGAGGGGGCCGTGACATCGCCGAAGATCGCAGACGGAACTATTTTGATAAACGACCTCGCCACCAATCTAATAAAATACTTAAACCCTCCGGGAACCATCGTCGCATTTGGCGGCAATACCATTCCGGATGGATGGGAGCTATGCGATGGCCGGGTGATCCAGCGCGCCGGAAAATACGCCGATCTGTTCACAGCAATTGGCACCGCCTGGGGTTCGGAAAGTGTTAACGACTTCAGACTTCCCGATCTCCGAGGCTACTTCCTCCGTGGCCGGGCTGATAGGCAAACCTCCGATCCAGATCGAAACACACGCACAGGCCGTTACACTGGCGGGGCAACTGGTGATAATGTCGGCAGCTACCAAGCGGATGAGTTTAAGTCGCACACACACTCTTCGTATGTGTATGGAGGTCATCAACTGAAAAGTGGTGGCTCAGTCATCCCCAATCAAAGTGGACAGACAGGTGTCGCTGGGACCAGCAGTGAAACCCGTCCCAAGAACGCCTACGTGAATTACATCATCAAGTATTGAACCTGTACTGTACGGCTGTCCAGCTGCCTATGAAGGAGCCAATCCAGAGTCGGTTGATCTGCGCATGCATGCTCGTGCTGGGTCTGGCCAGTGCCGTGGCGCAGAGCCCGCCGCTGCGATTCTGGACCAAACCCTACCGCGTCTTCGAGGGCGATGCGGTGCGTTTCCTTTATCTCCAGGCAAACGACGTGCCTCCAAAGTCCGAGATAGGCTATTGGTGGTGGGATTTCAACGGTGACGGTTTTGTCGATGCCCATGGCTCCGACCCACAGGAGATGGACCAGACTTGGCATGCCACACTCGACCCCCTAAACGCCACGAACGGTGTCCAGTTCATCAGCCCAGTCCTGCGAGTTGTGACTGTGGATGGCACTTCTCTCGCCGTCACCAATATCACCGAGGACACTTACGGCGGGCCAGAGGTCGACCCACACCTAATCGTCCGTGCCCGCTCGGCCGGCAACCCAGAGATCAAAGTCGGTTTCTCGGGCAATCCGCGCGTTACCACCAGCGGTGCCACTGTTCGTTTCTTCGCCGATGTGACGCTTCTCCAAACAGGTCGTGTGGACACGTTGACGTGGGACTTCGGCGACGGTTTTGAAGGCACGGGGCCGAACCCGTCGCACCGTTATGATCAGCTCGGTTTATTTACAGTTTCTTTGACGGTGGACTACATTCTCGCCGGCACTCAAATCTTAACCAACAGCCTGTCGCACACGAACCTTGGGTACGTCTGGATCGTGCCCGACATGGGCGAACTTTCAATGGGTCGTTCCTACCGTCGTGGTTTTCCGGAGGAATACAACTGGGATGACATCATTAAGGCCTACAGTGCTGCCAGCGCCAGCGGTGACCGCTACGTCTATTTCCACTACTTCGAACAGTTTTTTGACACATTGCTGAACAGTATGGGCCCGCGCGGCTACAGGAATCCCACGCTGGGACAACGCCGGGACCTGGCCGAGGTGGTCAACGAAATCCTCCAGGGCCAGTCGCTCCTCGCCAATCAGCGGCTAATCGAGGCCCTCCGGATCAAGTACCCGGTGATCTTCGGCTTCGACCCGGATAATCCCCCAGATCGACTGCCCGTGCCACCCGGCGTGCGCGAGGAGACCGCCGCGATTGACGTGTCACTCCTGGATTACCACCTTGCGATGTTTCACGTCCTGAACGTGGTGCATGAATTCGGAGTCGACATTCTCCGCTCACGCGCCGAGCCCGGGAGAGAGCCGTTTCCGGATTTCCCGCGTTACCTTACCTTCATCGACGCCACGCTCAGCCCTCAACCGGTACCCATTAAAAATGAGTTCTGGCAGCTCACGTCGCTCCTCGATAAAATGAGCCTGGGCACCGTGGAAAAGGCCAAGCGCCTTTATCGTCTCTCGCTAGCCGAGCCGGCAGCGCGGCAGGAAGCCAAGGAGGAGTGCAAGAAGGCTGGACTCCAAGGATATCTCGGCATGGCACTGCTAGCTGCGGGCCAGAATCCGACTGATTTCGCGATGAACGAAGGCAACTCGCTCCTTGCCCATGTTAAGAACGCCCGCGACCTGTTTGAGCAAATCAATGCCGGACTGAATCCTCTGGGCAACGACGGCTCGTTCATCCCTAACGAGAGCTTTGCTGCCATCTATCAGGACGCCCAGGATGCCTTAGCCGATGCTCGAGAGGCAGAAATCAACGCTCGTCAGGAATCTCGCACCTACGACCAATACCAAGCCGACCTGCGCAACGAACAGCAGAGTCAGCGAGCGCAATTCATAACTCCTTTGCGCAATCTCACCGGCCTCGATCCAGCCGAATATAACAATCTCGCGACGGTCGACGACCAGATTGATTTCCGGAATACGATACACACACGTGTGCAGGCCCTGCTTGACAGTTATCCAAACGCGAATCCCTCGGGGCTTGGAGAATACGGGGCGCAGGTGATCTCAGTATTTGATGCAGGGGAAGGCATTAATCAGGCCATCAACCGCCTTGGGAACCTATACGAAAGTATCAAGATTTCGGAGTGGGCTAACGCGGAAATTGACCTAGCGAATGAAACGGCGACGCAGCGATTCAAGGTGAATGACATTGCGAGAGGTTTTGCGGAGGCATTCACTGGAAGCAAGTTTATCTTCTTCGGGGGGCCAACCGGCGGTGGCACCGGATTGACTTTCAACCTTGCAGCTCTAGCCCAGGGCTTCTTGAATGCAGACGACAGGGACATCCAGCGCATCCAAAACGCCCGTATCGCCGACGTCCAACTGGAAGCCGAGATCCGCAAAAGCCTGCTTGAAGTGGCCAATCTTGCCATTGACATTCGCCGCGCCAAGAACAGCTTGGACGTTGCGCAACTGACGCTCGAACAGATGCTCTCTCAGATGGACCGCCTCGTCGAGGACCTCGCCCACGCCCGGGACACCGCCGCCAACCTCTACTTTCAGGACCCCTCCTTTCGTGTAGTGGTGTCGCACGCCCAGCGCCGGGCCGAGGCGGAGTTGGACTATGCCATTGACCGGCTTTACCGCCTGGCGAAAACCCTGGAGTACGAGTGGACCGAGCCGTACAAGAACCCAGTCACCATCCCGATCAACTGCCAGGAGCCGCCGTCACTTGAGAACACCTTGTTCGACAAGTTCACGGAGCTGGATTCGCTTTTCATTATCCGCACCGCCGATGAATCGAAGGATTATCTCAACGCGCTTCAGTCCTTCGACAGCAAACTGCGCCGCATCAACGTCACCAGCGTGCGTGGCCCGAATCACGCCGGCCCGCTGAGCGCAGAGCCAATCTCGGTGCGCGAGCAGGTGCTGGGCTTAAGCACGACCGGACCGAACGCCATGAGCCCGGCCGACAGCTTGCGACATTTCCGGGATTACCTGGCGCGAAACCGGCAGACCAATTACTTCAACGCGCTGAACCCGTCGCTGGAGTTCGTCTTTTCGACTGGCATCGCGGACAATTCGTATTTCCCGTCCACAGGCAGCCGTTGGAACATGCGCATCGCCACCATCAGCATTGACCTCTATGCCGACTCGGGCTTCAGCCCGTGGCAGGTGGCGGAGATTGACCTGATCGAAAGCGGGATGGTATCGCTGCGGCGCTTCTGGGCCGAGCCGCCGCTGGCAGACGACCTGATGCACCTGACGTTCAACGTCGGCCGGGCCGATCGCACGGCCTTCAGCATCGTGGTGCCGGCCAAAATCAATGGAGCGATGGGCGGGCGGCCGCCCGCAGAGTTCATCGCCACCGGCCTGGCCAACCGGCCCATCGCCGCCACGCGCTGGATTCTGAAGATTGACACCGAGAATCCCAGTAACCGGGACATAGATTTCACGAAGCTCAAGGACATCGTGGTCCGCTTCACCTACACCTACGGCAACCCCCCAGAGTTCCCGGGGTTCTGACGCGAGGGCGCGATGAGGAAGAAACGCAAAGGGCGAACGACGCAGAGGCGCAAGGGATTTGCGGGGAGAAATGCGGGAGCCGTCTTCCTTGCGTCTCTAGCCGTTTGCGCCTTTGCGTTGAATTCTCCCGCTGCCGAGGTCGCCCGCGTCGCGGACGCCCCGATCACTATCGAAACCGTCCGACAGACGATCGCCCGCCAGGGCTACAACATTTACGAGGAAGCCTCCGCGAAGCAGGCCCTCGACGACGCCATCCGGTTCGAGTTGCTAGCCGCGGAAGCCCGAAAGCTGGGCCTCGACCGCGACCCCGTCATCGTTCAGCAACTCAAGCAGTGGATGGTGGAGAAGCTCGTCGCCGAGAAGATAGACGCCGCGCTCAAAGCGACGACATTCACCGACGACGAACTCCGGGCATGGTATGACGCTAACGTAAATGAGTTCACCAAGCCCACCATCGCCCGAGGCGCCGTGCTGACCGTGTTCATCACCGAAGGCCGGACCAAGGAGGCCAAGGCCCGGGCCGACGAAGCCCTGGGCCGGTTGGGAAGCGGTGAGCGGTTCGAGACCGTCGTCCGACAATACTCGGATGATCCGGCCGAGCGCATTAGCGGTGGCGCGACGAGTTGGCTGGCTGAAGCCCCGGCCAGCCGCCGGTATCCCCCGGAGGTGGTCACCGCCATGCTGGCCCTTCAACGGCCCGGTGAGGTCGGCGGCCCGGTGCCGACGGCCAAGGCATTCTATCTCGTGACCCTGGCGGAGAAGCGCCTCGCGCAAACCACCCCGTTCGAGGCGGCGAAGAATGAGGTCCGCCAGCGCCTCTACCGCGAGCGGCGCCAGCAGGCGTTGGACGCCTACTGCGAGACGTTGCGCAAGGAGTTTCCCGTGACGTTGAACGAGGCGGAACTGAAAAAGGCCGTCGAGCCGACCACCCCCAACAGCGGGCCGCCCATGGGACCGGTTGAGTTGAAATGATTGGTCCCCATGTCTCATGTTCATTCGCCGCAATGACTTCATCGCGCTTTTCCGGATCGCACGGTTAGGATGGTTCTTGGCTATCGGCTGTTGGCTATTGGCCATCGGTTCTGGGGCAACCCATGCCGCCGATAAGTCCGGTGTCGGCCTGAACAAAATCTCCCTCCCCTCCGGCCCCGGGTCCATCGAAGGTCTGGGCGATTCCTTTGAACCGCAACTCAACAGCGGCACCTCCGCCTACAGCGTCAAGGTCGCCATCCCGCCTGGCGTGAATGGCCTCCAACCCGAGGTCGTCCTCCGCTACAATGCCGGCTCCGGGAACGGCCCGTTCGGTCTGGCCTGGGGCTACGAACCGATGACGATCCAGCGCCAGACCCACAAGGGCCTGCCCGCCTACGGCCCTGGCGATGTCTTCACCTTCCAGGGCGAGGAACTCGTGCCGCTGACCGATGGTTCCTACCGGCAGAAGATCGAGTCCAGCTTCCTCCGCTTCACCCGCGCGGGCGATGGCTGGGAAGTCCGGGACAAGTCAGGCCGGCTTTACCGCGTCGGCGCCGTTAGTCGCGTCATCCGCACCGGAGGCACACGGTTCCAGGACACGTTCAAGTGGTACGTGGATGAGGTGCTGGATACCCACGGCAATCGGATGGAGTACCGCTACAGCACCCACGCCGATTCCCCCGGCCAGCTTTACCTCAGTGAAATTCGTTACAGCATTTCGCGGAGTGATGCTGCCATCTTCCACGCCGTCAGCTTTGAATACGAGCCGCGCCCCGATGCCTTCAGCAGCTTTGTGAGCGGATTCGAAATCCGCACCGCCCGCCGGTGCCGGGAGATTCGGGTCTTGTCGCGGAACCAGCTTGTCCGCCGCTACACACTCAGTTACGCAAACGACCCCGCCGACCCCATCGAACCGGTCGCCCCGGGAGACGCAGGACTTGATTTCTCCCAGCTTCGCCGGGTGACGCAGTTCGACAACCAGGACGGTCCCTCTGCTTCGTTCCTGCCGCCGTTGCAGTTCGGCTACACCCGCTTCGATGCTTCCGCCGGCACAGCGGGCGTCTTGGTCAACACGCCGTCCCTCTCGCTAGGCAATCCCAACCTCGCCTTTGCCGACCTCAATTGCGACTCCCTGCCGGACCTGCTTTACACCGACCCACTGACCGGCGCGCACGTCGTTTACTACAACCTCGGGGAAGGGATCTTTGCCGACGGCGTGCATTTCGTTGGCTATCCCGGCGGCGTGACCCTCGATGTGCCAGAGACCGAGCTGGCGGACTTCGACGGCGATGGACGGGTGGACCTCATCCAGAAGGCGGGCGCGGGCTTCGGTCGCTTCGTCTTTTATCCAAACACGACCCAACCAGTAGGCAACGACGACCACACACCGTCTTGGGGACCGGAGCAGGAATTCGGACTGCCCCACCCGCCCTTCACGCTCGACGACCCCACCGTCCGCACGCTCGACCTGAATAACGACAAGCGCATTGACTTCTTCCGCGCCACGCCGCTGGGCTTCATTTACTATTACAACCGCACCAATCGCTGGGAGGAGGACGGCCTCTACTTCTTCGGCGAACCGCAACTGGGCGACATCTCTGCCGCCGACGGCATCTCGTTCAGCAAGACCGACCACAACGGCGCCGAAGTGCCGAACGACCTCGTCAAGCTCGCCGACATGAACGGCGACCGCCTGCTCGATCTGGTCAAGCTCACCGTTTTCGCCACGCGCCTCGAACTGATCTTCTGGCCCAACCAAGGCCGCGGCGCCTGGGGCAATCGCCAAATTATGCAAGGCACGGTGGAATTGGGCGTCATCCCCATCGAGGATGCGTTCATCCAGGACATCAACGCCGACGGTCTGGCCGACGTGGTGGCGGTCGGCTACGACTACATCAAATATTGGGTCAACCAGGGTAACGGCAGTTTCTCCGCTGTGTTCCTCCGCATCGGCATGCCCTTCTACGACAAAGGCCGCACCGTCTTGCGCCTCGTCGATATCAATGGCAACGGCTCCACCGACTTTCTCTGGGAGAACTGGCTGCCGACCACCGGTGACTTTCGCGTCGAGTTCTACGACTTCCTGGGCGCCGCGAAACCGAACCTCCTTCAGACCATTGACAACGGCATCGGCCTGCGCACCCACATCGAATACCAGACCACCACCGACTACTACGTCGCCGCCCGCATGGCTGGCAATCCGTGGCTGACGAGCCTGCCGTTCCCGTCGCAGGTGGTAAGCAGGATCACCCGCGAAATCGGCCTGGACCTCGACGCCGTGCCGGGCAACGACCGCTATGTGACCGAGTTCGCCTACTTCAACGGCCACTACGACACCTTCGAGAAAGAGTTCCGCGGCTTCGCCTTCGCCAAGAAAGTCGAGTGGGGCGACGACAATCCCGCCCTCAACCCTCAACCCTCGACCCTCAACTCCCCCTCCACCGTCACCCGGTTCGCCTTCCACACCGGCGCGCCGGATGGCCTCGACAACAACGACGATGGCCGCGCTGACGAGTTTGACGAACTCACCGGCTACGAAGAGGAACCCCTCAAGGGCCGAGTCCTCTGGACCGAAGCGACCCTCCTCACCGCCGACCTCGGCGGTCCATTCCCCGCACAAACCGACGGCCAGCCGGCCAGCGACGCTGTCGTTTTCACCCGCGACATCAACGACTGGCGCATCAAGACCATCCACACCGCCACCAACGGCTTCGAGTATCGTGACGCCTTCAACACCCCGCAGCCTGCACTCTCCTTCACCTTCGGTTCGAGCGATGGCAAGCGCGTCTCCTTCGCCTACCTCGCCAGCCAGACCAAAGAAATCCACGACGCCAACGGCGCTCTCGCCGGCACCGATGCCTTTACCCCGGCGCGTTCCTCCAAGCAGCTTTACAGCGAGACCGACGTGGACTTCTTCGGCAACACCATCATTGAGCGAACTTTCGGCGAAAACTCCGCCGGCTCCACCTTCGACGACGAGCGCTTCACCTTTTCCACTTACGCCTTCAACTTCGATGCCTGGCTCATCGGCCTGCCTGCGCGTACCCTCGTCACGGACGAGCACGGCGCCTTCGTCTCCGACACCCGCCATTTCTACGACGGCGCGGACTTTGTCGGCCTACCACTCGGCCAGGTTGGCACCTACGGCAACATGATGCGCGAGGAGAAGTTCATCAACGGCCCGACCGCCGCCCCGGCCTTCAGCTTCATAACCAATCTCGTCGGCGACCCGCGCCTGCCCGTCAACGCCTCCATCAATTCCGTCCGCAGCCGCTATGACACCTTCGGCAACCTTGTCGAGACGCTCGATCCCCTTCACGTTTCACCCATCACGGGTCACGCCCGCGAATACGCCTACGACCCCGTCTTCCACACCTACGTTGAGCGCGAGACCATCCGCGTCGGCAACGGCAGCGCCAACCTCGTGGCCACCGCCGGCTACGACTATGGCGCGGGAGTGATGACCGCCGCAACGAACTTCAACGCCCACGCCACGACCTTCCAGTATGACAGCTTCTGGCGGTTGGTCGGCGTGGTGAAGCCCGGCGATTCTGCGGCCTTGCCCACCGTCACCTACGCCTACCGCCCCGGCGATCCGTTCCGTCATCTCTACTACCAATACACCCCCAGCGGCGACCTCACCTTGCGGCCGGCTGCGGACACCGACATCGCCAACGCCGTCACCACGCGCCAGCGCGAGCAGGCCGGCACCGCCAACACCTTCGACACCACCTCGTTCACCGACGGCGCCGGGCACAAGCTCGGCACGCTGGAGGAGAGCGACACGCCCGGCCAGTGGATTGCCCGCGACTTCAAGCGCTACTCCAGCCAGGGCGAAGAGCGCCAGGCATTCCTGCCCTTCGTCACTTCGAGCCCCGCCTACCAGGTGCCCACGGAAACCACCTACCACGTCGCCAGTTTCTATGACGCCGCCAGCCGCGTCATCCGCACGGTCAACCCGCCGGAAACCACCAACGTCGGCGCCCGCGTCACCGAGACCCGCACCGTCCATCTCCCGCTGGAAACCATGCTGTTCGACGAAGAAGACGCCGACCCGGTTTCGCCGCGTTTCGGCACCGCGCACGTCCAGCTCAAGGACGGCCTCGATCGCCTCATCGCCGTCAAGGAACTCGTGAAGCTCAGCGACGACGGCACGCCCAGCGGCCAGTTGAACGAATGGCTGACCCGCTACGCCTACGACCTCAACGACAACCTCACCGGCATCCGCGACAGCCAGAACAACCAGAAATGGTTCCGCTACGACGGCCTCAAGCGGAAACTCTTCATGAATGACCCCGACCGGGGCGAAATGACCTACACCTACGACGCCGCCTCCAATCTCCGCTCCACCCTCGACGCCAAACAACAGTTCATCACCTACGCCTACGATGGCGTGAACCGCCTTCTCACCGAGGACTATCAGGATGGCAGGTCGCTCCCGCCTTGGCGTCTGCCCTCAACCCTCAACCCTCAACCCTCAACTCACTCCGTTTCCTACCATTACGACACTCCCTTCCCGAACCTCCCCGTTGGCGACAACACCACCGCCACCGCGAACAACACCAAAGGCATGTTGGCCTGGGTCGAAGACCTCTCCGGCGAAGAACACACCAGCTACGATTCCCGTGGACGCGTCGAATCCGTCATCAAACGCATCCCTGACCCGCTATTCTTCTCCCTCTCCGCCTCTGGGGGAGAGGGCCGGGGTGAGGTGGATTTGGTCTCCTACCGCACCGGCTACGCCTACGACTCTCTCGACCGCCTCACCACGCTCACCTATCCCGACAACGACCAGGTCTCCCAGACCTACAACGCCCGGAACCTGCTACGCCAAATCACCGGCGGACCGAGCGGGAACATCATCTCAAACATTCTCTACCGCCCCTCCGGCCAATTGCAGCAGATTGACTACGGCAACGCCGTCCGCACCACCTACGCCTACGACCCGCGCCTGCGCCTGCGCAATCTGCACACCCTCTCCGCCTTTGGGGGAGAGGGCCGGGGTGAGGTGGATCTGATTCACTTTCTGTATGAATTCGACGGTGCCTCCAACATCCGCACCATCACCGACACCCGCCCCGCGTCCCAGGTTCCCGCGAACGACCCGCGCCGCAACACCCAAGGCTTCACCTACGACGACCTCTACCGCCTGACCAGCGTCACCTACAACGCGCCGAACCCGAGCAGCGTGAACGGCGGTTCCATCCACTACCGCTATGACCGCATCGGCAACATGCTCGCCCAGACCTCGGACATCGTTCACGACGAAAAGGGCCTGCCCATCGCCAACCTCGGCGACATGGACTCCGGCGGCGCCAGTGGTCGCGCGGGTCGTATCGGTCGCGACCCCGGCGACGCCCCTGGCCCCCACGCACTGACCTCCATTCGTCATTCGTCATTCGTCATTCGTCATTTCCCTTACGATTCCAACGGCAACATGGCCGTCATTGACGGCCTGACCAACACTTGGGACTTCAAAGACCACCTCATCGCCGTCGAAAACGCCGAGATGCGCGCCGAATACACCTACGACTACACCGACCGCCGCATCATCAAGCGCGTCTTTCCGAAACAACCCCTCTTCCCCACCGGGGGAGAGGGCCAGGGTGAGGGGGCAACGGCCGTGCTCTACCCCGACAAATACTTCGAAGTCCGCGACCACGACACGCCCGTCAAATACGTTTGGAACGGCAACACCCGCGTCGCCCGCGTTACCGGCTCGCTAAACACCAACCAGCGCGTTCAACGCCTCCGTCTCTGGCCCGGCCCCAACCTCGTTTCCCTCGTTGTCTCCGGTTCCCTCTCCGCCTTCGGGAGAGAGGGCCAGGGTGAGGTGGTTTCTTCTGCTGCCAAATGGGACCCGGCCACATTGACTTGGCTTCCCGTTGCCACCAACGAAACCCTCGCTGCCGGCACCGTCCTCTGGCTCAACGCCGCCACCAACGCCACCCTCGCCATCACTGGCAACTACACTGAGCCAACCAACGCGTCCATCCCCGCCGGTGTCAGCTTCCTGCCCGTGCCCGGCTTCGACTCTCTCGCGCTGAGCAACGCCCTGCCGGCCAACGCGGCCGCCTGGAAATACGACGCCGGGAACCGATACTGGCAAGCCCGCCTCACCGGCGACCTGCAATCCCGATCCGACCTGCCTTCAGTTCTCTTGCCCGGTGAAGCGCTGTTCGTGAGGGCGGACGCAGCTACGCAGTTGACAATCCCCGATTCCGCTTTGCGAATCCGCTACTACCACCAGGACCATCTCGGCTCATCGGACTCAATGTCTGCGAACAATGGCAGTGTTCTCCAAGAAGCTGCTCATTATCCATTCGGAGAATCGAGGCATATTGTCGTTACAATGGCAGCACCGGATGCATATGACTTCGCGCAGAAAGAAACCGACGTGGAAACTCGGTTTGCCTATTTCGAGGCTAGGTTCTCTGCGCGCTCCTTAGCCCGTTTCCTGACCGTAGATGCTCTGTCCGAGCGTTTGCCGTCTTACATTCTCAGTAGGCCCCAGCACTTGAACGTCTACTCTTATGCTGGAAATAGCCCGATAGTTTATGTGGACCCCGAGGGATTGGAGCCACGAAAGGGCTTCTTTGCGCTGGCTAATACTACCGATCCGAGCAAGTTGCCGTTTTCGGATTATATCGACCAAGGTGCGGAGTTTCTGTTCGAAAAGAGCGCAGAACTGAAGGCTGGACCCCTCGCATTTGTTATCTCCCCCGTGTACACCCCTGACATGAAACGTGATCTATTTCTGGGTGGCGTACTCATGGAAGTTTACAATGAGCTAATCGTCAAAGGGACTGAATCTGCCTTCCGACAGGGCATCTACGGCAAGAATGACACAGACAGGCTCAAAGGAGTTGGCAACCTCGCACTGATAGGGTTCGGAGGACGGTTTTTTACGTTAAGTGAGAAACTGAGTTACGTTAGTAGATTCCCGAGTGTTCGGGCTCTTGAATCACGCGGTTTGCCACTTGGCAAGGAGTATTGGAGCCGGGTAATGTTCTTCATGAAGGGCAACCAGGCAAACGTGTCCTCAACATACCGCGCTATCGACCCACTTCTAAAGGGTTTCAAACACTATGAGGTCTTTCACTTGATGCATGGCGCCATCGAAGCTGTTATGGGTTCTCATGAGAAGACTGGGGGCGGACAACAATCCCAATCGCGGAAGGATTAACAATGATTCATTTTCTCATTCAAACCGCTTCCATCTTCCAGTAATTCTCCAGGAGCGCGCCACTGCGGCCAATCTTGGCGATTTCATTCCATGACTACACGTTTTCACAATCCCGTGAGCCACACGAATTCCATGAAATCTCGAAACCTTTTCAGCCTGACTCAGCCCGTCCTCGCCGCGCTGCTTCTCAGCGTCGGCCCCATCGCCCCGTCGTTCGCTGAGGGACTGCCCGAACCCGGCCTGGTGATGTACGGCACCGTCGTGAACACGTTTGGCGGCGCCAATGCGCGGCTGACGTCCGGCCGGCTGCTCTGGACCATTCATCCCTCCGCCTGTGGAGCTGCGATGACGTTCTCCACCTACCTGGCGTACATTAACAACCAGTTTTCTTATATTCTTCTCTTCCCATTCGTGTCGGTTGCAGGTAGTGCCAATCTTTAACCGAA
>JAHDYP010000158.1 GCA_023383055.1 Verrucomicrobiota bacterium
TACTACTTCACCTTCCCTGCCCGCGGCAAAATGCCACCGGTCAAGTTCACCTGGTACGACGGCAGCCAGATGCCCGCCCGCCCCGAAGGACTGGATCACGATGATCAACTCGGCGCCGGCGGCAACGGCACCCTGTTCATCGGCGACAAAGGTATGATCACTTGCCCGGGTTGGGCCGGCGCCCCGCGGTTGCTCCCCGGCTCGCGCCACGAATCCTACAAACGGCCCGCGAAGACTCTGCCCCGTTCCAAAGGCCATCACCGCGACTGGATCGACGCCATCAAAGGCGGTCCCCCGGCCAGCGGCAACTTCGAATACGGCGGGGTCCTCAGCGAAATCGGCTTGCTCGGGTTGGTCGCGCTCCGCGCCCGCAAGAAGATCTATTGGGACTCGAAGAACCTCAAAGCCACCAACGCCCCCGAGGCCGACCAATACATCAAAGAAAGCTATCGCCCCGGCTGGGAACCGGCCTGAAGCCCGCGACCAGCTCCGCAGATGTGTGCTCCACCGCGGATCGTAACGAATCAGGCGCTTTTGGCCCGTCGGGCATGAAGGGGCGGCCGTTGAGGGTGCGGCTGAGGTATTCGATTACCGGCAGGCCCGGGGGGCCAAAGCCCTCGAGGTGCTCGAACCCGCCGAGGGGTCAGATCCGCTTATTGTATAATGCCGCCCACCGGCCGAACTTCGGCCGGCTGTGGGCCGGCTTGACGATCTGCCTGACAAAAGTAATCCTTCGCGACGCCACCCAAGACGTCGCATGAAGTCCTCCGCACTCGTTCTCTCCTGTGTCTGCCTGTGCGGTGTCTTTCCCACCATGGCACGCGCCGACATCCGCTTTGATCCGTTGCGCCTGGTCTCGGTGGCGGACCCAACCGTCGAACCGTGGGCAACGCCCAACGGTGATTCGTTCGGAATGCAAGTGGCCTCCGATGGCGCGTGGGTTCTGTTTGTAAGCGACGCGAGCAACGTCAGCACAAACCTTCACCGCGGCTTGTCTCTCGATCTCTACTTGTATGAGCGGACGAACCACAAGACGACATTGATCAGCGTGGACGCGGCCGGTGGCGCAGGCGGCGATGGGCCTACCGCCGTGGGTCGCGCCACGGCGGACGGGCGGTATGTGACCTTTGAGAGCGAGGCACGCAACCTTGTGGCCGGTGTCGATTCGAACTCGAGCAGCGACGTGTTCGTGCGTGATGTCCTGGCCGGCACGACGCGGCTGGTCAGTATCAACTCGCAGGGCACCGGGCCCGGCCTGGGCGGTTCCACCGATCCGGTGATTACCCCGGACGGGCGTTACATCGCCTTTAGCAGCACCGCCGAAGATCTGGTGGAAGGAGACACCAATGGATTGGCCGACGTGTTTGTGCGCGATCTGTTCGATCAATCGACCGAGTTGATAAGCGTCGGATCGGTCAGGTCAATCATCGCCCCGGGTTCTTTGGATGGTTCGAGCGGAGCACGGCTTTCGGCCGATGGACGGTGGGTGGCGTTCAGCAGCACGGCCACGAATCTGGTGCCGGGAGTGACGAATCTCCATGGGGAGGTTTATCTGCGCGATCGGCTGCAGGGGACGACGATTTGTCCCAGTGATATGGCATTTGGCCAATGGACATTCCCGGAGGGAGCAAGGGTGCGCCAGCGCCGGGCGTTCAATCTCGCCTTGAGTGAAGATGGCCGCTACCTGATTTTCGCCGGCGAGCTCGAGCTGAGGCCACCGTTTAGCATGAGGGATCTCCGATCGTTGTGGCGGTTCGAAATCGGATCCGGGCAAGCCACCCTGATCACGACGAACCTCACCCTGAGCACATTCGTGGAAGCAACGATGTACACGGCTTCTCCGGATGGCCGTTGGGTCGCCTTTGTCACCGAGTCGCAGACGAACAGCAACAACATTGAGCTGTGGGACGGCGCCACGGGCCACACCGTTCTGGCCACATGCGCCATGGACGGCAGCACCGGCGCCAATGGCATTTGCGACCGGCCCGAGGTGAGCGCCGACGGCCGGTTCCTTGTTTTCACGAGCCTTGCCGACAATCTCGTCACCAACACGCTCACCCACGATTTCAATGTCTTCGTGCGCGACCTGGAGAAGGGTAAAACTGCATTGATCAGCTCGGACGCAACCGGAACCGGGATTGGCGGCGCTGACCTCGCCTATCCAACGATCAGCCACGACGGAAAGTGGGTGATCTTCGATTCGTTCCAGAGTGGTTTTGTGCCGGACGACAAGAACTTCGCATCCGACATTTTCATGCATGAACGAGAGACGGGCGCAATCGACCTGGTCTCCCGAGTGGCTCCGGCCGCACAACGCACCTCCGGCAACGGACACAGCAGCCTCGGCCCTTCACCGTTCAGCAATGACGGATCGCGCCTCTTGTTCCGCAGCGGTTCAAGCGATCTGACGCCGGGTCGGCCAGCGGTCGCGGGCCAAATCTATGCCCATGATGTCGCGACCGCCGCGAATACGCCGGTGAGCGTAAATTCAGACGATGCCTCCGCCAACGCCCGGTGCCACGACCAGGTCATCAGCGGCGACGGCCGGTCCGTGGCTTTTGCCACGGTTGCGGACAACCTGACGCAGGGAGATACCAATGGCCGGCTGGATGTCTTCGTGCACGATCTTGCATTGCGCGCCACCACCCTCATCAGTCGGGTTCCACAGTCGGGGTTCAGCGGCAATGACCAGTCCGATTATCCCGCCTTGAGCCATGATGGGAATTGGATCGCATTCTTGAGTGATGCCTCCGACCTGGTGGAACCCGAGGTGGTATCGGATCTTTTGCAGGCCTATCTGCACGACCGCCAAAGCCAGACCACCATTCGCGTCTCCCATCAGTTGGCAACCTCGGTGGAAGCCGCCACTCCGAAGATGTCGCCCGATGGTCGTTATCTCGCGTATGTTAACCGGCATTGGCCCTCGGACACCTGGCTTTACGATCGGGATGACGGGCAGCGCGAGGAACTCCTTCCCGGCACCGCGGTTGCCGCGTTGGGCGGGGATTATTTCAGCCGCGACGGACGTTACCTCGTCACTTGGGGATCAAACAACAACTCTGAGGGCACAATCGAGGCTTTCGTGATCCGGCGTAATCTGAATACAGACACAGACGAGCAACTGTTGCTAGGCCCGAACCGCGGCCTGTCCCTCGCAAATCTCACGCTGGATGATGTCGGCCGTTTCGTCGCGTTCTCCACCACCCTGGGTCTTGTTCCCGCCGATACCAATGAACGTTCGGATGTTTACCTCTTGGATTTCGAGTCCTCGGCGCTGACGTTGATCAGCCTCAACTCACTGGGAACGGCCGCCGGCGGGGGCGGTTCACGGGCTCCGTCGCTCAGCGGCGATGGCAGGCTGGTGGCATTCGCGAGCGAGGCGGAAGACCTGGTTCCGAATGACACCAATGGGACGGCTGATATCTTTGTGTTCGATCGATATACCGGCACCCTGTCCGCGGCCAGTGTAAAGCCCGACGGTAGCGTCGGCGATGCGCATTCGGGCAATCCTCACCTGAGTCCGCACGGCTACCGCCTCGCCTTTACCAGCCTCGCGACCAGTCTGGTGGGTGGCGATCGCAATGCCAGGAATGACGTCTTCCTCACCACGGTCCATCCAACTCTGACCACCGATACCGACAACGACGGCATGGCCGATGACTGGGAAATCCATTACTTCAGTGACCTGGAAGCGTTTCCAGAACAGGATCCTGACCTTGACGGCTTTCCCAACCTTGCCGAATACATCGCCGGCACCGATCCACGCAATGCCGGCTCACATCTGCGTATTGAGATTGCAGCCGGTGAATCGAATGAGATCCAGCTTTACTGGACCGTCGTCCCGGGGCGGAGCTATGTCGTCGAAAGCACGCTTGATCTTGTCTGGGGAGAATGGACTGCCATACCCGGGATCGTCAGGCGGACGGGGGCTCTGGCCCAGTTTGAAGAAGTGGAATCCCGGGAGGCACCGGCGTATTACCGCTTGCGCATCGCGAACGACGCCGACCCCTGATCCCGGTTCCCCGCGGAAATGCCACCTTGAAGAACTGGGTGAGCGGGCGGTGATTCTGTAGTGTGCCGAGGGGTCAGATCCCTTCACAAACGGGGCAGAGCAAAGGCCACGTAAGCGTCTCCGTAGGGCGTTCCGATTTTGTTGCCGCCCGTGGCGGCGATGACGACGAACTGCCGGCCGCCGATGGCGTAGCTGGCCGGGGGTGCGGAGCCGGTCCAGGGGAGCGGATGTGACCAGAGTTCCACGCCGGTGTCCTTGTCGTAGGCGCGGATTTTACTGTCGCGCGTCCCGGCGCAGAAGACGAGGCCTCCCGCAGTGACGATCGGGCCGCCATAGTTTTCGGTGCCGGTTTTGGGGTGACCTTGCGCGGTGAGTTCGGGGTATTCCCCGTGCGGTACTTTCCAGAGCAACCGGCCGGTGTTGAGATCGATGCAGTTGAGCGTTCCCCAAGGCGGCCGGTTGGCCGGGTAACCTTCATAATCGTAGAATTTCGGGTAACCGGTGAAATTGTAGTTCGGGCGTTCGGGCCTTTCGGGAGCGGGCGGCAAGGGGCGGTCGCGCCACATCAGGAAATCCACCAGGACCTTGAGATCCGCTTCGGGCATGTCCGGGTGGGCCGGCATGGCGTTTTTGCCCTGGCGCACCTGGTTGACGATGAAGGCGTCATCGGCGCGGAAGCGCAAGCCTCGCAAGGGCGGGGCGGTGGCGATGCCCAGCCGGTTGGTGGCGTGGCATTGGGCGCAGTTCGTTTCGTAGACCAGTTGCCCGGCAGTTTTGGGGGCACGCGGATCGTCGGGCGGATCACCGTCGCGGAAGAGTGAGATGAGCCAGCCGACGTGGTTGGCCGTGACGTAGAGTCGGCCGGTGGCAGGATCGAGGCAGGCGCCGGTCCATTCGGCACCGCCGTCGATGTTGAAGAAAAGGTTCGCTCGGCCTTCACTGCAGGGCAGAAACCAGCCGGTGGTGGCACTCTTGAACCAGGTTTCGGCCCAGGCCTGGGCCTCATCGGTGCGGTCGGTCAGGTCGTTCGCGGTGAATTCCAGTTGGGCAAAGGGCTCGGGCAATTCCACGTCCGGTTGATACGGCCAGCTTTGTTCGCCGAGCACGGTGCTGGTGGGAGCGCGTCGGAGGCGGAACGGGAAGACCGGTTGTCCGGTCACGCGGTCGAGCAGGAGGGTGTTGCCGATTTTGGTGCAGGCGGCGACGACATCGACGCGTCGGCCGTCGCGGTTGATGGTGGCGAGGTTGGCCGGGGCGGGGACGTCGAGATCCCAGAGGTCGTGGCGGATTTCCTGGAAATGCCAGAGGCGTTTGCCGGTGCGGGCGTCCAGCGCCACCAGGCAATTGGCGAAGAGGTTCTGACCGCGGTGTCCCACGCCGATGAAATTCGGCTTCGGGCCGCCGGTGGTGAAGTAAGCGATGCCCCGCACCTCATCCAGCGCCATCCCGCCCCAGCAGTTTGCGCCGTAGCTCTCGGGCCGATCCCAGGTTTCGTAACCGAACTCGCCTTCGTGCGGCACGGTGTGAAAGGTCCAGAGATGTTGGCCGGTCACGCAGTCGAACCCCCAGACATCCTTCTCGAACCCGGGCATGACCACGATGCGTTCGAAGATGGCGGGGCCGGCGGTGGCCGCGCCGAAATCGCCTTGCGCCACACCGGGCAACCGGGTACGCCCGCCTTCGCCGAAAGTCGAGAGCGGTTTGCCTGACGAGGGATCAAGGGCATAGAGATGCTGGCCGGCGCAGAACATCACCCGCTCGGTGGCGCCGTCACGCCCCGGCCAATAGATCAATCCGCGAAACGCCGGCCGGCCTTCGGGCCGGAAGCGCCACAGTTCGACGCCGGTCTCGGCATTCACCGCCACGACGTGGTGCCCCGGAGTGGGGGCGAACATCACGCCGCGGACGATGATGGGATTGCATTGGATGTTGTGGTGGCCATCACGCGAGTGGTAGGTCCAGGCGACCTGGAGGTTGGTCACGTTCGCACGGTTGATCTGGTCGAACGCGACGTAACGGGTCCCGGCATTGTCGCCGTGGGATCGATGCCAGGTGTGAAAGGTCTCGAGCTTGGGAAAGCCGTTTGCCGGTGTCAGTTCCTCGGGTTTTGCCGCCGGGATGATCACGTAAAGCGGCAGTTGCTCGCGTTGGGCAGGGTCTTCGACCTGCCAGTAGCCGTTGGTGTGAGCGGCCCGGGCGGCAACCTGCTCGAAATCCAGCGGATGGCGCAACGGGTCGGGCCAGGCGCCGACGCCGGCGGTGCGCAGGGCGGGGCGCGGTCCAGCGGGGGCGCCATCGAGCTGTTTAACCAGCCACTCGAGCCCGTCGAGGTTGTCGCGGAGTCGCGCTTCAGCGTCTTCATCGGTGTGATTGAGGATCCCGATGGGGCCCTGCCAGCCGCTGTCGCAGATCTGCTTCAACAGTTGCAGATCCAATTCGCCCTCGCCGAGCGGCAAAATCTTCTTCCCGAGCTGGTCCCCGTCGCGGGTCATCCCGTTCAGGTTGAGCGCCACCAGGTGGGGTTTCATCAATTGCAGCAGTTCGGCGAAGCGGTCGATATGGTGATGCCCATGATGCAGGTTGTAGACAATACCCGCGTTGGTGACACCTGAAGCGCGGAGCCGTTCGATGATGGCGATTTGGTTTTCCGGTTCGCCAAACCAGCCGCCGTGGTTATAGAGCGCGATCGAGCCGCCCAGCTTGGCCGCCTCGAGGGCGATCGGCTTCAGCCGGTCCGCTTCGGCGGCGACGCGCGCCCCTTGATCCTCCGGGGATTGGGTGGGTTCGCCCCCGCCCGTGATCCAGAGTTGCACGCCACGTTGGTCGTGGCGACGGAGCACTTCGAGAATCAGTTTCGCCTCGTCATTCAGGGCGCCGGGAAACCACCAGGCAAAGAGGCGAACCCCGTGGCGTTTCAGGGCTTCAAGTTCAGCGTCGAAAGTGGGGATATGCTCGGCGCGATAATCGTACGCGAGCCGTCGAAGTCCAAGGTGTTTGAGCATGCTGGCGCGGGCTTCGGGGCCGCGCTTCGCCGCGTCGAACGGCACAACGCACCAGGCAACGAGGTTGCTGCGGGCGAACAACCGGTCGGTGGCACGGTCCAGGTGGGCGTTGGAGTGGGCCGCCGGTTCGCCCGTAACACTGACGATCCCGGAATCACCCGGTGCCCCGTCCAGTGCGCGCGACGTCAGGCAACCTGCCACGCAGAGGAGTAGCCAAAATACCAGTCCGGCCGCGCGGCGCCTTGGTTTCCAGTCGAAACCAGGGGACCGCGTTTCGCGCCCCGAATCGCGCTGCCAGACATACCGGTTTCGAAAGCAGGTCAGCTCGGCCATGGCGGCAAGTGTACCATCGCGACCCGCGGTTGGATACTCCGGAGACGCAGGAACGGCTCCGAACCGAATGGCGGATCGACCACGGCGTGCTTGATGCGTGGCCGTATCCAGGTCCAGGTCAGGTGAACCAGGCGGTCCGCGGTCTGGATAATTGCGGGGTAAGCTTTGCCCGTGAGATCGAGGTCAAGATTCCTCGTCACTTCACGGAAGGCGGCTACATGCACCACGCCAATGGCAGGTACTATCTTTCTTACAGTCACGGCAGTTGGCGCCACGCCTCCTATTCCGTGCATCATGCCACCGGCACTTTTCAGGAGTGGACCTCCTTGGCCAGGGTTGTCTATCGCTTCAGAGCTGGCCCCGAATGAGCCGTCGCAGTTCAGCAATCTGTGCGGCGAACTCGGCCTGGCCCTCGGCCTCGATGCGTTCGAACTGGGCATGATCGAAGATCTCCGCTTGCACGGATATGCCCTGTTCTTCGAAGTCATCTTTGAGTGTGCCGGCAACGGCCGCAATCAACCGTTCATACCGGGTTATGCGCTCACGAAGCCGGCTGATCGAGCGGTGTTCCCAATACTCGCCCTCGTCGCATACGTCGAGCGTGACCCCGAAACTCCGCCACAGGTCGAGCAGGCTCACCATGCGCAAGTGGCACCTCAGGAAATGATCGACGCCATGCCGCACCGCGTACTGGGTCTTGCACCACGAACTCAGCTTCCAGCCCTCGACCCCCTCGTAGCGGCACAGTCCAAAATCGGCCGTCTCGCAGCCTTCGCCCGGGAGAACGGAGACGCTAAACCCCTCGATGGCTCCAATCGGGTCGCCTGTGGTGGAACCGTCGGGCAACTCGGACAGGTTCCAGTGGGCGGGTCCACCCAA
This sequence comes from Verrucomicrobiota bacterium, assembly GCA_023383055.1. Taxonomy (GTDB): domain Bacteria; phylum Verrucomicrobiota; class Verrucomicrobiia; order Limisphaerales; family JAHDYP01; genus JAHDYP01. The sequence continues at coordinate 8,227 of JAHDYP010000158.1, forward strand.
TATCGGCCCAAACACTTTAGCGCAACCGATCCGGGTTGCCAGAGTGCCGGTGTGTTCGACGAGACGATACAGTAACTCTTCGCCCAATTCGCCGCGATGCGACAACGTGTAGGAAATGCTCAAGCCCATGGCGTCAGGAACGGTCCGCTTCTCCCCTCCCCGTGTCACGCCTTTTTGAACGGGTTGAGTGGGATCGCAACATGAAATGGTGAATCAAGAATTCTATTCCAGCGGGAGACCCTCCAGCACCACGCTTTGCCCGGCCCATTCCTTGCCGGGGAGATTCACGGTGATCCGGCTGATTCGTTGCGCGGGCTCCCAGGCGGCTCGCCAATGGGGACCTGCGCCATCGATCGGCCGGTTGAGGGCGAGCTCGAGGATGTCGTGCGCCCGGGATGGATCGGCAACGGTGATTCTTTCGACACGGGGCAGTTTGACCATGACGGCACACGGTTTGTCCACTGACAAGGTCAGGTCGTTTTCCAGCTCGATCTCGCCGGCCTCGTAAAACACCAACTGAACCAGGTCGAGGCCATCGTGGCGGACGGCTTGCAGCGAGTCGCTGTTTGCGAGGATGGTGACCGGCAGGGCCCGGCGATAGCTTTCGACCGCCGAACGTTCCAATCCCGGTACCACGATATACTGATACCGCCCGGCTCGTGGTTTCACGCCGTGGTCAATCCAAAGTGCAAAGACATCGGCGCGCAGTTCTTCGGCGGAAGCCCAGGCCTGATGATTCAGGAGCCCCTCTTCGTTGTGGGGGTATTCCATGTTGTGGTTCCGGGCCGAGAACATGCGGACCGAGGCGAACCAGCGGGGCCGTTGGTGAATGAAATACTCCGAATGCCAGAAGAAACTGGTGTAACGCAGGCTCGATTCCCTTTCTCCCCGGCGGATTGCATGTGGGCGCGACCGGCAATGCGCAGCCCCGCTTCCCTTTGTGCGTCGGTCAGGTCGGTGTCCATCATCAGCAACAGGTTGATGATGTACAGGGGGTTCCCATGTCGTTCCACCACCAGTTTTCGCAACGGAAATCGTGTTCGATCCAAAAATCGAGGGCGGAATGTATCGCTCGTTTCAGGTCCTGGTTACCCGTGAAGCGGTGGCCCGGTTTCCGGTAAGCCCTGGCCATACTGAGCATGTTCCCCAAGTGTTCGGCATGCTGAAATCCGGTCCGGGACAGGTCCTCGTAGTCGATGGATGGCCACGATCCGTCCGGCGCGATCGTAGTCAGCATACGCTCAACGCCCGCCTCATCCACGGAGGATCTCAGCACATACTCGATGACCCTGCCTCGGACGATCTCGAGATCGGCGTCCGTATTGCTGGCGCCAGCCATGGCCGCAAAGGGCGCGGCCTGTAGAGAACTCATCCAGAGAAGCAGGAGCCTGCAAGCCAAGGTGACTTCCGGACGCTTATTACTGTGTTTCATCGTGCGTTACTTTCCAGAGCTGGAGTTGCGGGGTTATCGGTCACGCCCAGAACAAGAGAGGCCAACTAAATGTGGGTGGATGTTCTGCTGGCCGCGGTCGTCACTCGGTTCTCAGCGCCACCATCGGATCCGCGGATCACCGGCATTGCGGCGGTGGCCGGTCTTTCCCCATCCGCGGTCCAGCCGCCCGGGCCGGCTCTTTCAAAGCCACTTGTCGCAGTGGAATTCGCGGAAACTCGCGCATCGGCGGTGGCCTTTACCACGCCGCAACGCTCAATCGTTCCCCAGCTTGGATCCTGGCGGGATCGACCACCGCGTGTTTGATGCGTTGCCGTTTCCAGGTCCAGGTCAGGTGAACCAGGCCGTCCGAGGTCTGAATGATCGCGGGGTAACTGAACTCGGCGCCTTCTTCCTGCTCGAGGATGCCGACCTTATGCCACTGACGACCGTCGCTCGAGACCGCGAGGTTGAGCATCCCGCGGCGACCCCAGCCCGTGTCCCCACTGCCGAGATGGTTGTAGACCAACAGATGCCGCCCGTCCGCCAACGTGACCGCCTCGATGCCGGAGTTGTTGTTCGGCAGATCAACGGCTTCCAACCCGGACCAGGTCTCGCCGCCGTCGGCCGAGAAACTGGTGGCGACCACTCCTTCCCGGGTCCGGCAAAGCACCTGCAGTTTCCCTTCCGGATGCTCGAGGAACGTGGGCTGGATGGCGTTGAATTCCTCGCGGGTGTTGATGGGACCGATGCGTTGCCACGTGCCGGTTGGCAAGCCACGAGTGAGTTGCACCTTCTCGAAATGCACCGTCCAACCGTCGTATTCGGTCGAGGACCCAGCCAACAAAGTGCCGTCCGGCAGCAAGATCGGTTTGCAGCGCACTGGACCGTCGATGCCTTCGGGCAGGCGGCGCCGTTCGCGGAAGCTTCGTCCGCGATCGTAGCTGATCATCATTTCGCCCCACCACGTGCGCGGATCAGGGCCGACCTTGAAGAACAGTAAGGTGGGCGCGTCACCAGGCGGCTGAAACAACACCGGGTTCCACGTGGGATGACGTCTGCCCTCGGACTGGACCCCGTTGGCCCATTCCCGCGGCGCCGACCAACTCGAGCCGTCGTGGTAGCTAGACCAAATGCCGACGTCGGGATTCTTCTCGTGGGTTCCGCCGAACCAGGCCGCGACGAGGCCGCGGCTGGTTTCGACGAGGGTGCTGGCGTGACATTGCGGAAAGGGCGCCTCGGTGTAAATGAACTCGTCGCTGACCCAGCCAGGAAATCTGGGTTCCGGCTTTTCCAGCGGCGCGCGCGCCTGCAGCCGATCGCCGGAATACTCGAGGGCGTCCGGTTTGCGCAGGTGGTAAAGACGACCGTCCTCGGCCCCGATCAACAACTCCGGGACACCGTCGCGGTCAAAGTCGGCCGCGGCGGGGCTCGTCGTGTGGCCGGCGATGTTCCTTTTGGACACGTTGCCAATTCGTTTCAAGACCACGCGCCCATCCCGATCCTGGCAGTTGCGGTACCAGAGGGCATTCTCGGAATTAACCATGAGATCGAGGCGCCCGTCGCCGTCCCAATCGATCATGGCGAGCTTCACCCGTCCGCTGCCCCCGCACGAGCGGGGATTGAGCCGCAGAGGTTGGTTGTCTTCATCGACGAAGACGCGCTGGGCCGGGCCACCCCCCGGGCGTAAGGTGAGATAACCCTCTTGATCGAGCGCCACCAGGTCGAGGCGGCTATCACCATCGAAATCGACCGCGAGCGGCGTGGTCCGCCACTGGGTGAGAGTGTCGCTCGACGGCGCCTGCCACCATTGCCATCGGGGCGGCAACTCCCGCTGGCCGGTGTCGAAGGGCGCGGGTATGACGCGGAGCGGATTGGCCGTGCCCCGCAGCAGGCCGATGCGCCCGAGGATCGAGTTGTAGATGAGGTCGAGCTGACCGTCGCCGTCCCAGTCGGCCACCGAGAGCGTAGTGTAACCCCACTTGGCCTCACACGGTCCCTGGATCGAGCCACTTGGACCGGCTTGCACTCGAAAGGGAACACCGGCGGCTTCTTCGATGAGCACTGGGGCGGCCCACTTGGGCAGGTCGTTCTCGCCGGGACCAAGGTTCTTAAAGAAGCCAATGTTCCCGGCGGTGTTGCCGCAGAGGATGTCGTCCAGACCGTCGCCGTCCCAATCGACGACGAACGGTGTGGCCAACGCCCCGAACTTCAGCGTGTCCGCTTCCTGTTGAAAATAGACCGGCTGATGGAAAAGCGGCATGCCCTCGCGCAGCTCGCCGCTGTGCTCGACGAGGGCGACCCGGCCGTCCTCGTCACCGACAATGAGGTCCGGGCGGCCGTCACCGGTCCAATCGAAGGCGGTGGGAGTGATCATCTGCACGTGCATCCGCAAGGGCCTGCCATCGGAGCCGGTTAACCTGCGTCCGACGGCGTAACGCGGGGCCTGACGCGAACCGATGTTCTCGAAATAGGTAAAGCCGTCCAGAAACTCGCCGCAGAGCAAATCAAGGTCACCGTCCCCGTCGAAATCCGCGAAATTGGGCGAGGGCGAACTGTAGACATTGATGAGGCTGCCATCAATGGTGGTGAGCTTGACCGGCGTATCGGCGTAGTCGGGTGCCTCGTCTGTGCCGCGATTCTCGATCAGATAAATGTAGCCGTGCAAGGGACCGTTGCGCCAGCGGCCCTGGGCGTCGTAGGCGTGGTCCCAGCCGAAGTCGCTCCCGTCGCCCACCCCCACGATCAGATCGTGCGCGCCGTTCCCGTCGTAGTCGACATACCGCCACATATTCGCCCGGACCTGGTTCTCGTGGACGTTGGCCCGCGGATAAATCGTCCGTAGCGCGGCAAACTTCGATTCGCGGAAGTTCTCATGCTCGCTGCCAGCCGCGAGAATGCGCGGTTCACCCTGGACGTAGGAAACCTGCAGGTTGTGCGTGGCGGGGCCGACCCAGACGCCAGGCTTGAAGATCGGGAACTTCTCCGTGGGTTCACCCGTGTTTTCGAAGAACCAGACGCCGTTGGAAGGTTTGTCAGGGCAGGCGACCAGCAAATCGACCTTGCCGTCACGGTTGTAGTCCACCGGCATCGGCCAGGCCCAAAGGCCCACGCCGAGATCAACCACGAGATCGGGATGGTTGTACCTTAGCGGTTGGAGTTTCTCTGGTGCGTCGCCTGCGCGGACCAGCATCGAAAACGTGAACAACGCGGCAAGCAGCGGGATGGTGACACGAGCTGGTTTCATGATCGATTTTCGGGTCCAAGGATGACCGGAGAAGAGAAAGATCGCAAGGGTGACTCAAGGGTAATCCCCCGGCCGGAACCGAAGTCCTTGGGTCCCCGAACGCGGCGCTGGCAGGCGCGAATGGGGGATAGACTGCGGATCTCGGATGCCGCGGATAGGGCGGCTGCGTGGAGGGGCGAGCTACTGCGAGCCCGCCGTGGGATGCGCTTGATCCATCGCGGGCTTCGTGTGTTTTTCGTGCATGGCAACCAAGACCATCACGCTGGAGTTGGATGCCTACGAAAAACTCCGGTCCGCGAAAAGAGCAGGTGAGTCGTTTTCGGAAGTTGTACGACGTGCGGCATTTGCGGATGAAAAGCTCACGGGCGCCAGCCTCCGTGACTACTACCGCTCCGGCGGCAGTGGCGTAAGCGAGGGCTACCTCGATTCAGTGGAGGAAGCTGCCAAACACGACCCCGCACCGGACAATCCATGGGGCTGATCCTCGACACCAGCTTCCTGGTTTTCGCCGAGCGCGAGGCCCGACGAGGCGTGCCCGGACGTGCCGACGCCTCTCTGGCACAGCGGCCGAGCGACACTTTCTTCATCACGTTTACCGTCGCTGGAGAGCTGGCCTGCGGCCAGTCCGCCAACGTTCGTGGCGACTGGGAGCGATTGTTCCGGCCTTACCCCGTTCTCCCCTGGACCTCCGAGATCGCATGGCGCTACGGCGAGATCTACCGCGCTCTCGCCCTCAAAGGCCAACTGATCGGTGCCAATGACATGTGGATCGCCGCCACAGCGCTCGCCCACGGCTTCGGGCTCGTGACCAGCGACCTGGGCGAGTTCAGAAGCGTGCCGGGCTTGCTGGTGGAGGGCTTCTGAACATTGAACGTTGCGCGTCGGATCCGTCAGGAGCCTCGACTTCGCGCCCACCGCGAACGGTCCGGTGGTGTTTCGGACGGGCGTGATCAGGTGGTTGGTGGCGGTGCGGTAGAACCGTTGGCTCGTGGTGGCTGCGTCCGAGTCCGTGTAAACCAGGGCGTCGGTTGAGGCGTTGGTCCGCTGGAGGGTGACCAGCGGACAGGACTGTCTTCCCGGCCAACCAGGGAAAGCACTTGCCTCCATCCGTCGAACATCCGAGCTTGAGCCCAGCATGACCCTGTCCCGACGCCAACTGCTCAAACTGGTTCTGCCCGCCTCCGTCCTCGCCGCTCGCCGGGAGGTTCTGCTCGGCGAGGTCGCGCCGGTGCCGACCGTCCGCACCATCACCCGCGGCCCGAAGCACTACTGGTTCGCTTACTACGACAAGCTGCAATTCGATCCCTCCTCCCGCTTCTGCCTCGGCAACCAGGTCGACTTCGAACACCGCTCCCCCACCGCCGCGGATCGCATCGGAGTGGGCATGGTCGATCTCGCGGACCACGACCGCTGGATTCCGCTCGGTTCCTCCGGCGCCTGGGGCTGGCAGCAGGGCTGCATGTTGCAGTGGATCCCAGGATCGAATCGGAAAGTGATCTACAACGACCGGCAAGAAGACCATTTCGTCGCCCGCGTGGTGGACACCGTAACCGGCGAATCGACCGTTCTCCCCCACGCCATTTACTCGCTCAGCCCCACGGGCCGATTCGCGGTATCCACCGATTTTCGGCGCATCAACGACCTGCGTCCCGGTTACGGCTACGCTGGTCTGCCCGATCCCTGGACCGACCGTGCAGCCCCCGCCGAAATTGGCATTCAACGCATCGATCTGGAAACCGGCGCAACCAAGCTGCTCGTGTCCCTGGACGACATCGTGGAAATTCCGTTCCGGGGCGGTGGGTTTGGCCCCGGCAAACACTGGTTCAACCATCTCCTGGTGTCGTCCGACGGCCGGCGCACGATTTTCCTGCATCGCTGGCGCACCCAGCCGAATCGGTGGTCCACTCGCATGTTCACCGTCGGGTTGGACGGCAGCGGCCTGCGCGAGATCAACCCCGGCGCGGGCATGGTCTCGCATTTCATTTGGCGCGACCCGAACCACATCCTCGCCTGGACCACTCATCCCTCAGCCGGCGACGCCTTTTACCTGCTCGAAGACCGCGAAGGCGGCAACATCGCACCCATCGGCGCCGATGTGTTGGAACGCGATGGTCACTGTCTTTACCTCCCGGGCGCCGATTGGATTCTCAGCGACACTTATCCCCAAGGCTCCGACCGGCTTCAGGAAGTCTATCTCTACCACGTCGGGGAGGGACGCCGCGTCTCCTTGGGCAAGTTTCATTCGCCTCCCGAATATACCGGTGAATGGCGTTGCGATACTCATCCGCGGTTCAGCCCCGACCAACGCTGGGTCTGCATCGATTCACCCCATGGCGGCAAGGGACGGCAGATGCACCTCATCGACCTCCGCGGCATCGTCACGGTTTGATCCGCCGAACCATCAACCACGTCATGAACCCACTGCGCTTTCTCTTCTCGCTCATCCTCCTCTTGGCTTCGGCAATGGCCGCTGCCATCCCCCAACCGGCCGGCGGAGCCCTCACCGGCGAACGTTACCGGGTGATCGTCTCCACTGACCTCGGCGGGTCCGACCCGGACGACTTTCAATCCATGGTTCACTACCTGATCTACGCGGACTTGTTCGATACCGAGGGTCTCATCGCCTCCCCACCGCACGCCGGGCGCAAGGAACACATTCTTGAAACGATCGACGCCTACGCACAGGATTACCCGAAGCTCGTGGCGCACTCGGCGGCCTATCCCAGTCCCGACGCACTTCGAACCATCACCCGGCAAGGTGCTATCGATCCAGCCCCGACCCTCGGATACAGCACCCCCACCGAGGGCTCACGATGGATCATCGAACGCGCCCGCGCCGACGATCCGCGTCCGCTCTGGATCCTGGTTTGGGGCTCGATTACCGACGTCGCCCAGGCACTCCACGACGATCCCTGCATTAAACCCAGGTTGCGCGTCTATTTCATCAGTTCCTGGAACCGGCGCTCGGACCCGGCCGCGCGCGATTACGTCGTCGAACAACATCCCGACCTTTGGCTCATCGAAGCCGACACCACCTTCCGCGGGATGTATGTCGGCGGTCCGCAGGAGGGCGACCTCGGCAATCGCGAGTTCCTGGCCCGCCACGTGAAAGCCCACGGCGCCCTGGGCGATCTGCTGGTCCGGAAAAAGCCCGATATCAAAATGGGCGATACCCCGTCCGTGCTCTACCTCCTGCGCGGCAATCCGGAAGAACCAACCGGAGAAAGCTGGGGCGGGTCGTTCGTTCGTCCCGATCCCCATCGCAATTACTGGACTGACAACCCTGACCCCGCCTGGCGCGAGGACGCGTTTGCCGGCGCCCGCACGGTGAACCGTTGGCGCGAGCATTATCTCCGCGACTGGCAGCGGCGCATGGCCCCCCTCTGAACGAGGACAAAAGCCGCCGCCGCACCCTTCAA
>JAHDYP010000159.1 GCA_023383055.1 Verrucomicrobiota bacterium
TAGAGGGCGGTGGTGTCGAGTTTCTCGTGCCCGAGCAATTGCTGGATGAAACGAATGTCGGCGCCGTTCTGAAGTGCGCGGTCACAGCCGGAATGGCTAGACCGGAATGGAACTTGACTCGCGGTGGGCGGAATGGCCACGCTCCGTTCCAGAGAGCTTTGAGGCCGCCGAGTGCGTTTCCGCCGTGAGAAACCGTGGCCCGAGGCCATCGCTGATGAACGCCATCGCCCGGAGCATCCAGCTTGCCGTCCTGCTTCTCCCCGTTTTCGAACTCGCTTCCACCGGCGAGGGTTCCGCCGACCTGGCGCAGTTCAGTTCCGCCGAGTCGCGGGCAGTCGAACGGACCTACCGGTCGCTGGTCCGGATCACCGCGGTTTCGGAGGTGCCCGGCAGCGGGCGGCTCGAGAAGCGGCTGGGGTCGGGCAGCGGAGTGATCATTTCGGAGGAGGGACACCTGATCACGAATCATCACGTGGCGGGACGGGGCACGCGGATGCGTTGTCGCCTGCACGACGGCGAGGAGGTGGACGCGTGGCTCGTGGCAAGTGACGCGCTGACGGATCTGGCGATCCTGCAGTTGGACCTGGCACACCGCCGGAATCCGGAGCGGCTCGAACCCGCGCGGCTGGGGGATTCGGAGAAACTGCGGGTGGGCGACGTGGTGCTGGCCATGGGATCGCCGGCCGGCGTCTCGCAGTCCGTGACCAAGGGCATCGTCAGCAACCTGCAGCTCATGCTGCCGTCCCTGAGCCGCGCGGAGCTGTGGGAGGAAGGCGAGGCGGTGGGGTCGGTTGTGCGCTGGATCGGCCACGACGCGGTGATCTTTCCTGGGAACAGTGGGGGGCCTTTGGTGAATCTTGCGGGCGAGGTGGTCGGCATCAACGAGATCGTGTTTGGCAGTCTTGGCGGGGCCATTCCGTCGAATCTCGCCCGCGAAGTCGCGGCCCAACTCATCCGGCACGGCCAGGTCGAGCGGAGCTGGACCGGGATCGAAGGCCAGCCTCGGCCCAGGAATACCGAGGGTGAGCGAGGGGTATTGGTGGGGGGCGTATGGCCCCTATCGCCGGCCGCCATCGCGGGGCTTCGGCCCGGCGACATCCTTCTCGAGTATGACGGTCAACCGGTGGATGTTCGGATTCCGGAAGATTTGCCGGCGTTCAACCGCCGGCTGCTCTCGACCCCGGTCGGTCGCACGGTGGCGATTCGCGCGGTTCGCCAGGGCGAGAACCTGGCCGTCGAACTGACCACCGAAGCACGGGGCAAGGCCCAGGGCGATGAAGTCGAATTGCCCGAGTGGGGGATGGTCGGCCGTGGTCTGACGCAACTGAGCGCCCTCGAACGGGAGCGGCCCGATACGAACGGGGTGCTCGTTGCGTCCGTTGGTCTGGCAAGCGCGGTGGCGAATGCCAAGCCGCCGATTGCCCAGGGTGACATCCTCGTGGAAGTGGCAGGCCGCTCACTCCGCGGCGTGGCCCAATTGCAGGCGCTCACCGCGGAACTGATCGAACAAAGCCCGGAACGGCATCCGGTGCTGGTCAAGTTCGACCGCGGCCGGGTGCGCTATATGACCGTGGTCCGGATCGGCAACGAACCCGAGCGACCCGAGATCGCGCGGTCCCGACGCCCGGGGTTGGCCGCTGAGTTGCAGGCGTTGAGCCCGGACCTTGCCGAGGCCCTGGGCTTGAAAGGCCGCGGCGGCGCGCTGGTCACGCTGGTTTACCCCGGACGTGCCTCGGACCGGGCGGGACTGCGCCAGGGCGATCTGCTGGTGAAGTTGGACGGTGACCCGGTCCGTTGCGAAAGGCCCGAGGACGTCGAGGATCTCTACAGTCAGGTGCGGCGTTATCGGGTCGGCAGGCAGATCGAGTGCGAGGTGCTGCGCGATGGAAATCCGGCGACCCTGACGATCGAGCTCGAGGAGGACTTGCAGACCGCCGAGGATCGCCAGCGTTATCGGGACGAAGCCTTTGATTTGACGCTCGAACGGCTTACCGAGCTGAACCGCATCCATCGCAACCTCGCGCCGGATCTGGCCGCGGTGAACGTGGCCCAGGTCGAAACCGGCGGCTGGGCGCAGTTGGCGGGCCTGCAGGGCGGCGACTTAATCCTGTCGATCGACGACCAGCGCACCGGCGAAGTGAGCGAGGCGGAGGCGTTGTTGAAACAAGCCGCGGCCACCCAGACCCGGCGCGTGGTGCTTTTCGTGCGGCGCGGCATCCGCACGATGTTCATCGAACTCGAGCCCTCCTGGCCACCGGCAGTGCCGGCCACGGCGGTTTCGACCTCCCCAAACCGGTCCCCGACACCACCCGACCTCCCATGAATGCTCTTATCAGTTGCTGGAAAACCGCGCTGGCGCTCGGGCTGACGCTCAGCCTGGCGCAGGGTCAGATCGCGCCCGAAACCGTCGATGCGGTGGTCAAGCAGCACGAGGACTCGGTCCTGTTCCTGAGTGGGACGGTCCGGTACCTGTGCGGGGAGTGCACCCAGGAACACGAGTTTCGACTCATGAGCACGGCGGTGGTGGCCGATGCCCGAGGCTGGATGCTCACCGGGGCCTCGGGCCCGCTCGCCGATCCCGACCTCGAAGTGCGCGGAATGAACCTGCAGGTCCGCATGCCCGACGGCATCGAAGTGCCGATGCGCGTCGCGCTCACGGACGAAGACCTGGGCGTCATGGTCCTGGCGCCGGAGAAAACCGAGGACGCCCAACGCCATGGCTTTCGGCCGCTGGCGCTCGACGCGCCCGTCCGGGTCCGCCTGCTGGAGCCGCTGCTGGTGTTGCGCCGACACGATCAGGCCACGGGCTACGCCCTGAGCACGGCCTGCGTACGCGTCCAGGCTCTCGAAACCAAACCACGACGGATTTACTTCTCCACCGGGCTCGGCTCCGGCCAGGCTTTGTTTCCTTGTTTCGATGCGACTGGACGTCTGGTTGCCCTGGCCATGGGCGACCAAAGCGCGGTGAGCACTGACGAACTGGCCGACCTGGTCACCCAAGCCCAAACCCCCGCCCCCAAATAGCTCGCCACCGCCATGAATTCCTCATCTCGCCGGGATAGCGACTTGCCGCAACCTCTCGCATTGGTTACCGGACTGTTACTGGCATGCGGCCTGGCCCAGGCCGCGGTTTCGCCCGAGGCTGCCCGCAAAGTGCTGACCGCGCATCAGGATGCGGTGGTGTTGATCGAGGGGGTCTTGAAAGCCGAAATGCTGGTGAATGGCACCCGCGCCGGCGAACCACGCGAGAGCCGCATCGATATTTCCGGTTTCATCGTCGATGCCTCCGGCCTGGTCGCGGTCAGCACCTTTCATCTGAACCCGATGGGGATCCTGGGCGACAAACCGATGCGCATGGAAAGGGGCGGAAAAACCTTCGAGATCGAAACCCGCACCCGGATCGAGAACCTGCGCTTGCGATTGCGCGATCGATCGGAAGTCCCGGCTCGGATCGTGATCCAGGACCGCGACCTCGGCCTGACCCTGCTGGGGCCCGACTCCCGGGATGGCGCCAGTCTGCCCAAGTTTCAGGCGGTACCGCTCGAAGACGCGGCGGTTCCGGTGGCCTCCACGCAGTATCTCGTGGTCGACCGCGGCGCCGGGACCTTTCGCAACGAATGGATCCTCGAAAGCGGCAACCTCAGCGGAGTGTTGACCAAGCCCCGGACCCGGTTTCTGCAGGATCTCGGGCGCTCATGGATGTTCGTTGGCGCGCCCTTTTTCGACGTCGAGGGCCGGCTTCTCGGTCTGGGCATGATGGAGGTCCGGTTGCCCGAAAACCCAGGCGCGGGAGCATGGGACAGCGCCCCCATTCCTGTGATCGCCCCGGCGGCTGATCTCCGGGAATTGGTGCGGCGCGCCCTCGATCCCGACGATTCGTCCGGGGATCAGCAGAAGTCGATGCCCACTCGCCAGGCGTCCCGCGATCGATTTCCGGAGCTCTCACCCGAACGAGCCGAAGCCGTCCTGGCGGCGTCCGGCAACGCCGTCGTGGCGATCGAAGGTTCCGTGAAATACAAATGCGGCCGTTGCGCCGAGGACCACGAGGACGAAATCGCGGAGATCGGCACGATCCTCGACCCCACCGGGCTGATCGTCATGGCCGGCGACGGTTATTCCGCCGACAACCGTTACCTCGAGCAGCGATTGCGCTGCGTGCTCGCCGACGGCCGGCAGGTGCCGGTTCAGATTCTCCTCCACGATGACGACTTGTTGCTCACCGTGCTGGCGCCCGCCGCCGGTCCCGAAGCCGATCCCAAGCCCGATTTTCACGCCTTGACCGCCCGGCCGGAAACCCGGGCCGAAATCCTCGACGACGTCATCGTGCTCGGCCGGCTCGGCAGCGAGAACCGCTACAGCCTGTCCGCCGCCGTCGGGCATGTCGTGGCGCGCGCCACCCAGCCGCGCGTGTTCTACCAACTCTATGCGGCGCCCCCGGCCCTGTCGTATTTCGGGCTCCCGGTCTTGACCGCCGACGGCGCGCTGCTTGGCATCACCGCCCCCGATCCCCAGGGTGACGATGTGGATCGAACCCCCAATCCCTTCTCCCAACAGGCCACACCCCCGCGCATCGTGCCGGCCGATGCCCTGATCGAGGTGCTCGATCTGGCTCGAAAAACCCGGACCAAGGCGGACCAAGCCACCCCGCCGATCGAGTTGTGAGGCGCAATGAACCTGTCACCCTGTTCGATCCCTCCGGGCGGAAGTGGCGCGGTTTAGAGATGCCTCGGAGTCAATCGATCCCGGCGTCGAAGCATCCACGGTTGATGCCGCCGCGGAAAGCGAGGTTGGCCCGGCCGAGCGTGCGCCGCGGGATATTCAGGCGGTGTTTCGCGTGCCCCTGCCAATGGGCGGGAGAATGGTGACCGGTGCCCCGGGGTTGGGTGATTCCAGGCTGCTACTCCCGGTCGCGGGTGTCGATGTCCTCGAGTCCGTGGAGGTGGTCGAGCGGTCGTCGGCCCCACAAGACGCGGACAATGCACCAGGTAAAGAGCGTGGTGACGAAGCCGACCGAGAGGATGAGGGTAATCCAGCCGCCGAGGGTCATTGCGGAGTGCCCTTTCTGGTTGGGGTGGCTTGTCGGGCGCGATCCCAGCGGCGGCCGGCCGCGGCGGCGAGCACCATGAAGAAACCGGTGACCACCAGGATCAGGAGGACCCCCAGGCGCGCGACGTTGTTGGGTTCGGCGCCGACGAGATCCGTGACATACTCGGTGGGGGTGAACGTGCCGGTGGCGCGATCCCAGCCGAAGACCTTGAAGAGGACCCAAAAGGCGAAGATGGTCAGGAGATAGAGCGGCGACACGTATTTGAAGATCGGCTTGAAGAATTTGGGGAGGCGCAGTTCGGCGCCCTTGTGAGCTTCGACCCAGCCCTGATCGACGCCCATGACCCACCCGAAACAGATGAGGATGATCGTGGCCATGACGAAGATGAGGAAGGTGCCGACCCAGAAGTCGACCGTGTCGAGCGCCTTGAGGTCTTTGCTGAAGTAAACCATGAAGAGACAGCCGAGAGCCGTCAGCATTCCCAGGAGCGTGATGGACTGCTTGCGGTTGAGTCCCAGCCCTTCCTCGAGATAGGCGATGCCCGGTTGCAGCATCGAGAGTGAACTGGTCACCGCCGCCAGGAAGAGCAGGGTGAAGAACATCCCGCCGAACAACCAGGGCAACGGCATCTTCGAAAACACCAGCGGCAGCACATTGAACCCGAGGGCGAACGTTCCCTGGCCCATGATGCCGGCGGTGCCCAGGAACACAAACGCCGCCGGAACGGTGATCATGCCGCCGAGGGCCACTTCGCAGAATTCATTGGCGCTTGAGGCGGTCAATCCGCTCAGGACCACGTCGTCTTTCTCGCTCAGGTAGCTGGCGTAAGTGACGATCACGCCGAATCCGACCGACAACGAGAAGAAGATCTGTCCCGCGGCCGCCAGCCAGAGTTCCGGGTTCCTGAGCTGATGTCCGACGTCGCCCGGATTCCACATGAACCCGAGGCCGTTGAGCAGGTTTTGATCGGGCCGGGCCGGATCGGGGGTCCCGAGGGTCAACACGCGCGCGACAATGATCAGGGCGAGGACGATCAGGGCGGGCATGGCGAAGCGGCAGAACAACTCGATGCCCTTGGCGATGCCGCGGTAAATGATGACGAAATTGAACGTGAAGGCGATGGCCAGGAAGATGATCACCTGGTTGTGACCCCGGCCCAGGGTCAGGCCATCCTCGACCGCGCCGACGAATCGGGCAAAAAAATCGCCGTAGGCGCTGACCTCGCTGCCGAGGTTCATCTGGCCGGTCAGGTAGTAATACGCGTAACCGAGGCACCAGGACTCGATGTAAACGTAATACATGTAAATCACCACCGGGATCACCGCGCCGAGCACGCCGATGTACTTGCCGGCCGGGTGGCGGATCAAGGCGTAGAAAATCCCGGGACTCGAATTGAACCCCCGCTGGCCGGCGTAACGTCCCAGAGTCCATTCCGCCCAGCAGACGGGAATGCCCAGGAGGATCAGTGAAATGAAGTAGGCGATCATGAAGGCGCCGCTCCCATACTGCGCCGCCAACCCGGGGAACCGCAGGAAATTGCCGAGCCCGACCGCGCTCCCAGCCACGGCCATGATCACCCCAAGGCGGGAAGTCCAGGTTTCGGCGATTCGCCTGCCAGTCATCCGCTGAGGTTGTAGGGCGGTCCAAATCCGAGCGCGAGAGAAAAATGGCACGTTCCCTCCAGGTTGCGATCGTCGGACCGTCCGTTGCCCCGCCCGGACATAGCCGGAACCGCTAATTCCTTGACCGTAAAACTGCCGGGCGGCAGCATTTCGCTTCGTTGCGCCCAACGATCCCCAGCGCGACCTGGCCAACAACACTATTACAATGAAATCCTTCGCGCGTTTCCTGGCCGTCGGACTTGCGGTCGTCCTGCCCTTGCTTGCGTCCGGCTGCAAGTCCATGTCCCTCGAGAAAGCCCAAGCCCGCTCCGCCAAGCTCGCGCCGCAGATGACCATCGATGAAGTCTACAAACTGCTGAAAGTCCCCCAGGCCACCCTGGCCGGGGAGTATTGGTGGGAGTATTACTGGCCGGGAGAAGGTGGCCGACGTTTGCTCCGTATCAAGTTCGAAGAGCAGGAGGGGAAATGGGTCGTGCGCGAGTGGGAGTGGCAATAGCCTGCCGCGTCGGTTGAGCGCGGTCCGGTTGTCGCATCCGGTCGATTGACCGGGGGAGTCGGGACCCATTCTCCAGAGCCAGGGGCCTGTCCAATTGTCTGAGGTAGGATTCGTCCCCGCCCGCTCGTTATTCATGCCCGTGTTGGTGGTGCCAAAAAACGGTTAAACATGAACAAGCCTAGGTTAGTGGTTCTAACCCAGAGGCCCTAGGTACATTGCGAACACTGAACTTGAGGCGGGCGGAGCCGGTGTAGCGGCGGGTGTTAACGGAGCGGGGTGGGCGGTGTCGCCGGCGTCGCGTTTCTGCAACAGTCTGAGCAAAGGCAAGTTATGATGAAGATGGTGCGCACGATCAAATACGAATCCGATCGCGTCCCCGGGTTCGGCAAAGAGGTGATGAGTGTGCCCGGGTGCGAGCAACTGAAGAGCTGCATCCAATGCGGGACCTGCTCGGGGGTATGTCCGCTGAGTGTGTATATGGATTACTCGCCGCGGCAGGTGATGGAGTTGACGCGGTCGGATTTCAAGAACGAGGTACTGCGGAGTCACACCATCTGGCTTTGCGCTTCGTGCTATGCCTGCACGGTGGAGTGTCCGCGCGAGATCCGCATTACGGACATCATGTATGAGCTGAAGCAGCGGGCGATCAAGGAGCGGGTTTATCCGCCGCGGTTTCCGATCCCGGTTCTGGCGCGCGAGTTCACCGACATGGTGAAGAAGAACGGGCGCATCACGGAAATGGTGCTGGTGATGAAGCTGTTCCTGAAGACCAGTTGGCTGGCCGGGATGAAGAATTGGCGGATGGGCCTGGACCTGATGAAGACCGGGCGTCTCTCGCTCGTCACGGAGAAGATCAAAGCGCGCGGGGACATCGCACGGATGCTGGATACGGTGGACGCCAAGAAAGAAAACTGAGCCATGAAATATTCCTACTTTCCCGGATGTTCACTCAAAGGCCTCGGGCGCGCGTACGAGGAGTCCCTGTTGCCGGTGATGAAGCACCTCGGGGTGGAACTCCAGGAGTTGAACGATTGGAACTGTTGCGGGGCGACGGCTTACATGGCGGTGGACGAGGGGAAGGCCTGTGTGCTGGCGGCGCGGAACCTGGCGCTGGCGGAGCAGAACGGCGGGCATCAATTGCTGGCGCCGTGCAGCGCCTGTTACATGGTGCTCAACAAGACGCAGCACTACTGCCAGGACTATCCGCAGATGAAGGAGACGGTGGATCGGGCGCTGGCGTCCGTGAATCTCAAGTACAGCGGCCATTCCACCGTCCGGCATCCGCTCGATGTGCTGATCAACGATGTGGGTCTGGAGGCGATCCGCCAGAAGGTGGTGCGGCCGCTCAAGGGACTGAAGATCGCCCCGTATTACGGCTGCCAGATCGTGCGGCCGTATGCGACATTCGACGACCAGTTCAACCCGGTGACCATGGATAAGTTGCTGCAGGCGCTCGGGGCGGAAGTGGTGCGGTACCCGCTCAAAACCAAGTGCTGCGGCGGCAGCCTCACCGGCACGCTGCCCGACGCGGGCATCCGGATGGTCTACATCCTTCTGAACGAGGCGCGCAAGCGCGGCGCGGATTGCCTGGCGACGGTTTGTCCGCTCTGCCAGTTCAACCTGGACGGGTACCACGCGCAGCTCCGGTCGCAGTATGGCGACGCGGTGCTGATCCCGACGTTGTATTTTTCGCAGCTGATGGGGCTGGCGTTTGGGTTGCCCGAGGAGGAGTTGGGGCTCAAGCGCGCGGCGATTCCATTCCGTTGGCGGCCGGCGGCGCCGGTGGCGAAGGCGGGCGCGTCGGTGGCGGTGGCATAAGTGTGCGTCAATCATTTGCGATAACCCCTGCATCCCATGGTCAACTTCAAAGAAGATATCCGGATCGGTTTCTACGTCTGCCACTGCGGACATAACATCGCCGCGATGGTCGATTGTCCCGAGGTGGCCAAGTACGTGGCGACGCTGCCGAACGTCGTGCTCTCGCGCGATTACAAGTACATGTGTTCCGACCCGGGACAGGAGCTGATCCAGATGGACATCCGCGAGCACAAGCTGAACCGGGTGGTGGTGGCTTCCTGTTCGCCGCTGTTGCACGAGCATACGTTCCGGAGCGCCACCGAAGCCGGCGGCCTCAACCCGTTCTTCTTCCACATGGTCAACATCCGGGAACACAATTCCTGGGTGCACACGGACCGGAAGGAGGCGACGGAAAAGGCGAAGGGTTTGTCGCAAGCGGCGGTGATGCGGGTGGCGAAACACAAGTCGCTCGACGTGAAACGCGTGCCGGTGAATCCGGAGGCGCTGGTGGTTGGGGGCGGCATCGCCGGGATCACGGCGGCCATGGCCCTGGCGAAGGCGGGCAAGAAGGTTTACCTGGTCGAGCGGGAGCCCTCGATCGGCGGGCACATGGCGAAGTTCGACAAGACGTTTCCGACGCTGGACTGCGCGGCGTGCATCCTGACACCCAAGATGTCCGAGGTGGGGTCGCATCCGAACATCACGCTGTGGAGCTATTCGGAAGTGACGAAGGTGGATGGCTACGTGGGCAACTACACGGTTCAGGTGAAGCGCAAGGCGCGGTATATCGATGAGGATCTCTGCACCGGCTGCCAGGATTGCATCACCCAATGCGTGTTCAAGGAGCCGAAATTCGAGGATCTTTTCAACGAAGGCCTGGGCAAGCGCAAGCCGGTTTACATTCCGTTCCCGCAGGCGACGCCCCAGATCGTATTGATCGATCCCGAAGTCTGCCTGAATTTCAAGCGCGGAATCAAACCCGGCCAGGAACCGGTCGTAAGCGACAAGTGCAAGAAAACCTGTGTCGAAGCCTGCGGCGAGAAGAACGCGATCGATTTCACCCAGAAAGACGAGCTCGAAGAGATCAAGGTGGGCACGATCATCGTGGCCACCGGGTTCAAGACCTTCGAGGCGGAGCGCCTGCCCCAGTATGGGTACGGCATCTATCCGAACGTTTACACCGCGCTCGAGGTCGAGCGGCTGGTCAACGCCTCGGGGCCGACCGGCGGCGACGTGATTCTGCGCGATGGCAAGGAACCGAAGAGCATCGGGATCATCCATTGCGTCGGGTCGCGCGACAAGAAGACCCACGTCTGGTGTTCCCGGGTTTGCTGCATGTATTCGTTGAAGCTCGCCCACCTGCTCAAGGAACATACCGGCGCCGAGATCTACAATTTTTACATCGACATGCGGACGCCGGGCAAAGGCTACGAAGAGTTCTACAACCAGTTGCTCGACGAGGGGAACCATTTCATCCGCGGCCGCGTGGGCGAAGTCACCGATTGGGCCGTCACCAAGGAAGAGGAAGGCAAGCTGGTCATCCGGGTGGAGGATACGCTGGCCGGGGTGGTCCGCCGCATTCCGGTGGACATGGTGGTGCTGGCGACCGGGCTCGAGCCGCAGAAAGACGCGCAGGATGTCCGGCGGTTGTTCAACATGAGTTGCGGCAGCGAGGGGTTCTTCCTCGAACGCCACCCGAAACTCGCGCCGGTCAACACGTTCAACGACGGAGTCTACATCGCGGGCTGTTGCCAGGGGCCGCGCGACATTCCGGACACGGTGGCGCAGGCGGGCGCGGCGGCGGCGGAAGCGCTGGCGTTGATCGACACCGGCTACGTCGAGCAGGAGCCGAACACGGCTTACATTCTGGCGGATTGCTGCGGCTGCAAATCCTGCATCCCGCTCTGTCCGTACACCGCGATCACCTACGATGAAACCACCTTGAAGGCGGTCATCAACGAGGCGCTCTGCAAAGGTTGCGGCACCTGTGTGGGGTCGTGTCCGTCCGGTTCGATCGTGCAGAACCTGTTCGAAGACGACGAAATCTTTAGTGAGATTGAAGGGGTGTTGGCGTTTAAATAGAAAAACCGTAATCCGAATTCGGATTTCGGATTCTCCAACCTGCTACACATATGACTGACCCATCAAAATCCCCCAATGGCGGCTGGACGCCGCGGATCGTGGCCTTTTTCTGCAACTGGTGCACCTACACCGCCGCCGATCTGGCCGGGGTGTCGCGGCTCAAATATTCCTCGAACATCCGCGTCATCCGGTTGATGTGCTCCGGCCGGGTCGATCCCCAGTTCATCCTGGACGCCTTCTCCCGCGGGGCCGACGGGGTGTTGATCGGGGGTTGCCACCCGAATGACTGTCATTACGTCGAAGGGAACTACAAGATGCTGCGCCGGTTTCAATTGTTGAAGCGGATGCTCGCCGATCTCGGCATCGAGGAGCAGCGCCTGCGGTTGGAGTGGATCTCGGCCGCCGAGGGCGAAAAAGTCAAACGGGTCGTCAACGAGATGACCACCCAGATCAAAGCGCTCGGTCCGCTGGGCATGCCGGAGAAGTTCCGGGATTGGGATCAGGAAGTGATCGAACTGGCGCATCACGTTGAGAAATCCGGGGCGGCGGCCTGTTGCTGCGGGTCGGCGGCCGCGCCGAAGGATTCGAAAGCAGAGGTGGCTCATGTCTAAACCGAAAGTGGCTTTTTACTGGTGCGCCTCGTGCGGTGGGTGCGAGGAAACCGTGGTCGATCTGGCGGAGGATATCTTGGGCGTGGTCGAAAAAGTAGATATCGTGCTCTGGCCGGTGGCGATGGATTTCAAGTACAAGGACATCGAGTCGATGCCGGACCGGTCGATCGTGGCGACGCTGTTGAACGGGGCAATCCGGACCTCGGAGCAAGAGGAGATGGCGGTGTTGCTGCGCCGCAAGAGCCAGTATCTGATCGCCTACGGGGCTTGCGCGCACCTCGGTGGCATCCCGGCCCTGGCCAACCAGTTCTCCCGCGAGCAAATCCTCAAGTTCAACTACGAGGATTGCCCCGGCATGGTCAATGAACGCAAAACCCGGCCTCAACTGCATTTCGAGGAAAACGGCTGCTCTCCCCATCTCCCCGAGTTCCGAAACGTGGTGCGGACGCTTGACCAGGTGGTGGACGTGGACTTTTACATCCCGGGTTGCCCGCCGACACCGAACCTGACCAAAGCGGCGTTCGACGCGTTGTTGAGCGGCAAACTGCCGCCCAAGGGTTCGGTGCTGGCGCCGGATTCCGCGCTCTGTGACGAGTGCGACCGCAAGAAGACGAAGCCGAGCGATATCGCGTTTCTCGAGTTCAAACGGCCGCACCAGGCGTTGTTCGATCCGGAGAAATGTTTCCTGGCGCAGGGTGTCGTTTGCATGGGGCCGGCCACACGGAGCGGTTGCGGTGCCGTCTGCACGAGCGGTAACATGCCGTGCACGGGATGTTTCGGCCCGACCTCGCGCGTGCGGGACCAGGGGGCGAAAATCCTGTCGTCGTTGTGCGCCAATATCGGGCCGCGGGACGAGGAAGGCATCAACAAGGTGCTCGAGGGGATTCCGGATCCCGTGGGCACGTTTTACCGGTATGGGCTGGCGAAGAGCCTCCTCCGCCGCAAAGTCAACCTGCCGACCTCGGGCAACGGCCATTGAAGGTTTGAGTTATGGAACCAGCAGCCAAAGATTTGTTCAACCAGGGCAATGCGCGGGCGAACGCGTCGTACCAGGCCCGCAAGCGCAACATCACCATCGATCCCATTACCCGCCTCGAGGGTCATGGCAAGATCGACATCTATTTGAACGACCAGGGCGACGTCGAACGCGCTTATATGCAGGTGCCGGAACTGCGCGGGTTCGAGGTGTTCAGTCTCGGCCGGCCGGCCGAGGATATGCCCCAGATCACCAGCCGCATTTGCGGCGTCTGCCCGACCGCGCATCACATGGCGGCGACGAAGTGCCTGGATGACATTTATCAGACTCCCCCGACTTCAGCGGGCCGGAAACTGCGCGAGTTGGTTTACAACAACTTCATCCTGGAAGATCACGCACTGCATGTGTTCGTGCTGGGTGGCCCCGATTTCATCGTGGGACCGGAGGCGCCGCCGGAGCAGCGCAACATTGTTGGGGTCATCCAGAAAGTGGGGTTGGAAGCGGGCAAGAAGGTGATCAGCACCCGCCGGCGGTTGCGCGAACTCACGGCCTATCTGGGCGGCAAAGCAGTGCATCCGGTTTTGGGTCTGCCCGGGGGGGTGGCCAAGGCGATGAAGCCCGAGGACCTGCCGAAGTTCAAGGAATTGTGCCGGGACGCCGTCGAGTTCTCGACGTGGTCGCTCGAGGTGCTCAAGGGGGTGTTGCTGGGCAACCCGGATTACGTGGCGATGATCAAATCCGACGCGTTCACCCACCAGACCTGTTACATGGGGATGGTGGACGAACAGAACAAGGTGAGTTTCTACGACGGCAAACTGCGGGTGGTCGACTGCAACGGCAAGGAAGTCTGCAAGTTCACCGCCCAGCAGTACCGCGAGCATGTGGCCGAGCACGTCGAGCCCTGGAGCTACATGAAGTTCACCTTCCTCAAGCAGCGGGGCTGGAAAGGGTTCGCCGAGGGGGCCGACACCAGCATTTACGGGGTGGGTCCATTGGCGCGGTTGAATGCTTCCGAAGGCATGGCCACGCCGAAGGCGCAGGCGGCGTTCGACGAGTTCTACAAAATCCTGGGTGGCAAACCGGTGCATCACACGTTGGCGACGCATTGGGCGCGCGTGATCGAAATGATCCAGGCCGCCGAACGGATGGAACAACTGATCAACGATCCCGAGATCGTGAGTCCCGACGTCCGCCAGGTGCCGACCAACGTGCCGAACGAAGGCATGGGCGTGGTCGAAGCTCCACGTGGTACGCTGTTCCATCATTACAAGACCGACGAGCGCGGGTTGGTGACGATGGCGAACATGATTGTGGCGACCGGCAACAACGCGGCGCGGATCGCCATGAGTGTGGACCTGGCGGCCAAGGGTCTTATCAAGAAGGGCGAAGTCAGCGAGGGTTTGCTGAACAAGATCGAGATGGCCTTCCGCGCCTACGATCCCTGTCTCGGCTGCGCCACGCACGCTTTGCCGGGTCACATGCCGCTCATGGTGAACATCTACAATCCCGCCCGACAACTGGTGCGTCAGTTGGTCCAGGAATGATGAGCGCGCGCCAGGTCCTCGTCCTTGGGTTGGGCAACGATATCCTGACCGATGACGCGGTCGGGTTGATGGTGGCGCGCGAGGTGGGCAGTCGCCTGGCGGACGATGAAGGCATCGAGGCCAGGTCGACCACCGAAATGGGCCTTTCGCTCCTCGACGAGGTCACGGGCTATTCCGCTTTGGTGTTGGTGGATGCCGTCCAAACCGGTCGGGCCCCGGCCGGACACGTTCACGAGCTGGTCGTCGATGACCTGCATGTGCTTCCGTCGGTCACGCCACATTTCCTGGGGATTGGCGAGACGCTTGCCCTGGGGCGGATGCTCGAGCTGCCGATGCCGGCGCGGGTGCGGGTCTTCGGGATTGAAGTGGGGGACATGCAGACGTTGGGCACGCAGTTGACCGCACCCTTGGCCAAGGCCTTGCCTGAAATCGTTGATACCGTGCTGAAGGCCGCGCGGGTGGAGCTGCGAAGTTTGGGCGAGTCGGAGTTGACGCAGATCCCCGTGGCACACGGTTGAGTGGTTGGTGTTGTCGGCCGCGCCCAGCGGAGGCAAAAGCATTGCCTTCAGTCCCACGAACACAGATCCTTCACGAAGGCAGTGATCCGATTCCTGAGGACCGACGCCAAAGCGATCGCGGGTTTTCCTGCGCGTTTGCGGTGTGGTCTGGCTGGCGGATCTGGGCTTCAGCGCCAAGACGCGTCCGGTCTTGGTGGTGAGCGTTCCGTACGAGGCTCGCGATTACGCGTTGATTCAAGTCGTCCCACACACGACGCAAGCGCGTGGGGCACGATTCGAAATCGACATCCCTGTTCGTTGTCTGGAACCCGGTGCGTTCAACGCTCAGGGCATGCCTGGCTGTCCCCGCCGCCAAATTCCTCCGGCGTCTCGGTGTTCTGACAGCGCCTCAAATGGAACAAGTCGAAAGAGCCCTCAGGGGATGGCTTGGGCTGGCGGAATGAGAGGCGACCATGATGACGCGTGCGTCGGCGTAGGAGCTGACACCGACCCCAGACCGCTACCGAAGGCAACGAAGCAAAACGTTCGAGCTCCGACGCCTCGACTCGGGCAAGCAAGACATCCTGGCGTCCCTGGACCAGATCCTGGAGGAGATTCCGACGACCGGAGTCCACCGCGCGCCCTCGCTGCCCACGAAACTTTCGAGTCCTCACTCGAACATCCGTTGCCAGGCGGCGCCGTGCTGCACCAGCCAGCGCAGGTCTTCAAGATCGAGGTTGTTGACCGGCCGATGACCGGAGGGCGAGATCGGCACTTTGGGGATGAACTTCCAGCGGTGCGCCTCGATGTGGCCGTCGAGAAAACTCAGGTTCGCACCGCCTGCGTGCCGTTCGCCTGGTAAGTGCAGCCAACGGTTTCGGTCCAATTCCAGCAGGTTCCGCCGCAGTTCTTCCTCGGTGCTGGCCGCCGGTCCCGGCAGGCCAAAGATGCCCGAGTCGATCGTCTCCGCCTTGACGTCCAGGAAACCATAGGTGGCCGCGGGCCGGCGCAACTGCGACTCGTGGCGAAAGGCCTGGAGGATGGGCAGGCCGTATTCGGCGTCGGCGATGATCCAGTAGTTCAATTCGCCGTTCAGGCTGTAGCTGCGGAATCGTCTGAGCGCCGGTTGATCCGTGACGGTCGAGTGGTCGCTCGGACAGCGATAGACGCCGGGGGCCCCGACGTGGGCATAAAGCCGGCCGCGCTGGATATTCTCGGGTGTGGCGTCGCGTTGCGCGTTGCCCAGGACCCACGAGTAACGGACCCCTTCCCAGAACCCGAACGGCCGCCCTTCCTCGTTGGGAACCATGGTTCCGCCGTGATCGCCGGCGTAGGACGACCAGGCGAGCTGCAGTTGGCGCAGATTGCCCTGGCACACCGCCGAGCGGCCTGTGCTTCTGGCCGAAGCCAGCGCGGGCAACAGCAGGCCCGCCAACACCGCGATGATCGCGATCACGACCAGGAGTTCGATGAGCGTGAAACCATTGAAGGACGAATTCCAAGTCCCCAGGAGAGTAGCGAGAGGAGGATGGGATGAAAGGCCTTGAGGCCAATGACCACC
>JAHDYP010000160.1 GCA_023383055.1 Verrucomicrobiota bacterium
TTACTGCCAGAGGCCAGGCCGAAGCCTGGGTCAACGGCCAACCCATGCGCGCCTCCGGTACCGGGGTTTTCGAGCCGGTGGAGTCCCTGGCCCATCCAGCCGTCGTGGCGCTGCGGGTGTTGCCTCAAACCGGTGCCAGCGGCGGCGCCGTCTTTCCCGAGCCGATCCATTTGACGTGCGGACCCGGCGTCATTGCGTTGGGTGACTGGTCACAAATGGGTGCCTTGGAGTGCTATTCGGGTGGGGCGTGGTATCGCCGGAACGTGACGCTCACCGCCGAACAAGCGCAGGGCAGCGTCCACCTTGAACTCGGAAAAGTGGTGGCCACAGCCGAAGTCCGAATCAATGGGCAGCTTGCCGGGATCCGGGTTGCCCCGCCCTGGCGCGTGGCTCTGACAAATCACTTGAAACCGGGTGAGAATCGGCTCGAGGTGCGGGTGTTCAACACGCTGGCCAATCACTACCGCACCATACCGACCCATTACCGCGGGGAACCCACTTCCGGCCTGATGGGCCCGGTGACCCTCGAGATCAGGTGATGGTCGACTCCGCCTGGACCCCAACCGGACGGGCTATTCGTCGTGCCGACACATCTTCGTGGGATCGGTCGTAAACCCGGCCGGTCCGGGAACGAACTTGCCGCGATCCGCCAGGAATTCGATCAAGCCATCCGCGGTCATGCCCGCGGCGGAACAGGTGAAAAAACGGGCGTCCGGCCCGAACCGTTCCAGGATGGCGACGCGCAAGGAATCGCGGCTGTAGCCGGTCTCGGACTCGAGCATCATTTGCATGACCTCGTGCCCGTGAATTTGGGTGTCGTTTTGCATCGATGGTTGAACCGGCCGATGGTCAGCCGCACGACCGCGTGACAGGCACCGACCCATCCGCGTCAGACCATTAACCAGTTCGCCGCCCAAAGTGCCCGGGCAACCCGCCGGTTGCCAATCTTGAAGTGCGGAATGCTTGACCGGGATCAAGGATAGAGGGACAGGTTCGCGGTTCGAGGACCCCATCCGTTGAGCCTGTCACCCTATCCACGGCACTGGACCTGCGCGGCCGGATTGACAGGCGGAGGCGCGGCTGAGAGGCTTGCTCATCGCCCTTGATGCCGGCCAGGAACGCATGAACTCTACCGTCAGCAGTCTCGACTGGACGATCATTGTCATCTACTTGATCGCGGTGGTCGGCCTCGGCATGGCGGCGGGCGTCCGGCGCCGTAAAGGCGTCCGCGGCGGCGAAGGCCGAAACTACTTCCTCGCCGGCAACACGCTGACCTGGCCGGTGATTGGGCTGGCCATGTTCGCGGCCAACATTTCGACCGTTCACCTCGTCAGCCTGGCGGAGACCGCCTACAAGTTTGGCCTGGTCTTCGGCAACTTCGAATGGATGGCGGGGTTTACCTTGATCCTGCTGTCACTGTTTTTCGCGCCGCTTTACCTCCGCTCGCGCGTGGCCACGCTCCCCGATTTCCTCGAACGCCGCTTCAACCGTCCGTGCCGCGACGTGCTCTCCGTGGTCTCACTCTTCTCGGCGATCGTCATCCACATGGGGGTGGCGCTCTACACCGCCGCCTGGGTCCTCCGCGGCATTCTGGGCCTCCCACCGGGAGCCACCATCATGGGCGTCGACGCCCTGATGCTCTTCATCGTCGCGCTCGGTCTGCTGACGGGCATCTACACCATGGTCGGCGGGCTGCTGGCGGTGGTGTGGACCGAGAGTTTTCAAACCATCCTGCTGCTCGTCGGCGCGGTGGTGATCACCGTGGTCGGCTACGTCAAAATCGGGGGCTGGACCGAACTGGCGCACACCCTCGCCTCAAATCCGCATCCGCTCGCCGCTGTCGCCGACAGCAAGGTCACTTGGGGCACCGGCAATTTCCTGAGCATGGCGCGCACCGCGGGCGATCCTTCCGGGCTGGCGTGGTATTCCATCCTGCTCGGCTATCCGGTGCTCGGAATCTGGTATTGGTGCTGCGACCAAACCATCGTCCAACGCGTGCTCGCGGCGAAGGATGAGAAACAGGCCCGGCTCGGCCCGTTATTCTGCGCCTTTCTGAAGATCTGGCCGGTGTTCTTCTTCGTGTTGCCCGGGGTGATCTGCGTGGCGCTCGTGCAGCGGAACGCCTTTGGGGGCGCCGCGCCGCAAACCGCCGCCGACACTTACACGTTTCTGATCACACATCTGCTGCCGGTCGGACTGAAGGGGCTCGTCGCCGCCGCGATGCTGGCCGCCGCCATGCAGACCTGCTCCGCCGCCCTGAACTCCACCGCGACGCTCGTGGCTTACGACCTGTTCAAGCGGCATCGGCCGAACCTGGGCGATCACCAGTTGGTCGTTATCGGCAAAGTCACCACCGTGGCCGGCACCATCCTGGCCATCGTGGCCTCGCCGTTGTTCGGCCACTACACCACGATCTTCGAAGGGATCAACAAGCTCATCTCCTACGTTGCGCCGCCGATCACCACGGTCTTCCTGGTCGGGGTGTTCTGGAAGCGGGCCTCGGGTCGGTCCGCCTTGATCACGTTGGTTGCCGGCATGGCACTCGGCCTGGTGGCGTTCTACGTCGACTGGAACGGCATCTACCGGGGCGACTTCATGCTGATTGCGTTCCTGCTGTTCGTCGCATGTCTCGCCATCATGGTGCTCACCACCTTCCTGTTCCCCGAAGCACTCAAACCCGAGGCGAAGCCGCTCATCTGGGAGGACTGGCGTGAACCGCTGCGCGGCGAAGCCCATGGTCACGGCCTCGGGAATTACCGGCTGGCGGCGGGCGCGGTGCTCGTCACCTTTGTCGTGCTCTACGTCGTCTTCCGTTGAAATGGTGGATCCAAAGCTCATGAAAACCCTGTTTTGCCTGCTCTGCCTCGCCTGGCTCACCGGTTGCGCGACGTCGCCACCGCCCCAGCGCCACGCCTGGATCACCGGGCTCAAGCCCGACAAGGCTGACTACTACCGCCAGCTGCACGCCAATCCCTGGCCTGCCGTCAGCAAAACGATCAAAGACTGTCACATCCGGAATTTCTCGATCCACGAGTGCGAGATCGACGGCAGGCTTTACCTCTTCGCCTACCTCGAATACACGGGGAAAGATTTCGACGCCGACATGCGGCGGATGGCCGCCGATCCGGAAACGCAGCGTTGGTGGAAGGAAACCGATCCCTGTCAGTCACCCCTGCCCCCGGCCGCCGCCCAGGGCAAGATCTGGACCGACCTGAAGGAAGTCTATTACCTGCCATGACCTCGCGCGCACGGATCCTCGCCGCCATCGAACATCGTCAGCCCGATCGCGTGCCCGTCGATCTGGGGGCCACCCCCAGCAGCGGCATCTCGGCGATCGCCTATGGCAACCTCAAACGACATCTCGGCCTTAACCCAGGCGGCACCCGCGTCTATGACGTCGTGCAACAACTGGCCCAACCCGAGGAACACCTGCTCAACCGATTCCGCGTGGACGTGCTGGACATCGGACGCGCCTTCAACACCGACGATTCCGCGTGGCAGCCCACCACGCTCGCCGACGGCCAGCCCGCCCTGTACCCCGCCTGGTTCCACCCGGAGCGCCAGCCGGATGGCTCGTTCATCGCCCGGACCCGGGACGGCCTCGACATTGCCCACATGCCCGAAGGCGGAACGTTCTTCGACCAAACCTATTTCCCTTACCTCGACGGCTACCCCGCGGACTTCCGCGACTTGTCCCTCGAAATGGGCCGGATTCTCTGGGCGGCGCTGGTGCACAGTCCGTGGGACCACGCCGGCGATCCCGGTTTTTGGGACACGCTGCGATCCAAGGCCCTCGAGCTCCGGCGTTCGAGCGATCGCGCACTGATGATTGTCATCGGCTGCAATCTGTTCGAGTGGGGCACGTTCCTTCGACGCATCGACAACTTTCTGATGGACCTCATCGCCGAACCTGCCCAGGTCGAGGCCCTGCTCGACGCGCTCATGGAACGTCACCTCGCCACCTTGGCGCTGGCGTGCCGCGCCGTGGGCGACGTCGCCGACATCATCCGCTTCGGCGACGATCTCGGCACAAACGGCGGCCCCTTTATGTCGCCCGCCCTCTACCGAACGTTCTTCAAGCCGCGACACCGCATCCTGTGCGATTACGTCCATCGCCATACCGCGATGAAAACCTTCCTGCACTCGTGCGGATCGATCCGCGCCCTGTTGCCCGACCTCATCGAAGCCGGATTCGACGTGATCAACCCGGTCCAGACCTCCTGCCGCGGAATGGAGCCCGAAGAATTGAAAGCCGATTTCGGCCGGGATATCTGCTTCTGGGGTGGCGGCTGCGATACGAAGTCAGTGCTTCCGAAAGCCACCCCTGATGAAGTGAAGGATCACGTCAGGCGCCGGCTTGAGATCTTCCTGCCGGGCGGCGGCTTTGTCTTCAACACCATCCACAATATTCTGCCCGAAGTCCCACCGCAGAACATCATAGCCATGTTCGACGCCCTCGACGAGTTCGGCTCTGGCGCCGCTACCTCGTGAGCCGACGAGCCCTCGTGGCGATGCGCCCGCCACGCAAGCATCCTCCCTCTCGCCCGAGATGCACCTGGCCAGCCGCGATCCCTCCGGGCTGAGCGGCGAGTTTACTGTCCAGCCTACTTTTCCGGACGCGACCGGCGCACCGGGCGGCCCTTCCGGTGACGATCCTCGGCGGCCGCGGCCGCGGCCTTCGGGTCGGGTGCCGGGGCCTCGGGTTGCTGGGCGGCCGGGTTAGTGCTCTCGATGCGAACGTTGAGGGTGGCGTTCACCTCGGGATGGAGCCGGAGCTCGATTTCATGGTTGCCCATGCCGCGGAGCGGCTGTTCGAGATGGATCTTCTTCTTGTCGAGGACGATCTCGAATTGCTGCTTCAACTCGTCGGCAATCGACCCGGAGGTGATCGATCCGAACATCTTCCCGTCCTCGCCGGTTTTCACCTTGAGCACGAGCAACAACTTGCCCACGCTCTTGGCCAGCTCGGCCATGCTGTTGTACTCGTGCGCCTCACGTTCGGCGCGACGTTGACGAAGCACCTCAAGCTGCCGCTTGTTTGCCGCCGTCAGGGGTATCGCCAGCCCTTGCGGATAGAGATAATTCCGGGCATAGCCAGCCGCCACCTTCACATGGTCGGATTCCGCCCCGAGACCCACGACGTTGTGCGTCAGAATAACTTCAATCTTCGACATAAAAACCGAATTGTTGCGGTTGCACTTGGACGTCCCGCACCCCGGGACCCCCTCAAATCAAAACGGCACGTCATCCTCGGGAGGCATCTCCTCCGCCGGCGCCGGGGCGGGATTCTCCGTCACCCGCGGTCGCGCAGTCTCCGGCGGCGCGCCTTCGCGCCCTTGTCCCTGCCCTTGCCCTTGCCCTTGCGCTGAACCGACAAACTGGAAGGTCTCGAGCACCACCCCCAGTTTGCTTTTCTTCTGGCCGCTCTGCTTGTCGTCCCAGGTATCCAGCTTGAGACGGCCCTCGATCAGGACCGGCCGGCCCTTCTTGAGATACTGCCCAATCGTTTCGGCCTGACGACCAAAGGCATCCACGTCCACAAACGTCACTTCTTCCTTTTGCTCGCCTGTCTCCGTCCGCCAGACCCGGTTCACCGCCAGTCCGATCTTGGCAATGGCGGTGCCCTTCGGAGTGTAGCGCAACTCAGGGTCCCGCGTGAGGTTCCCCATCAGGATGACCTTGTTGAAACTGGCCATGTGCGCTCTCCTTTCGATAAGCTAGTTGGCCGCCGCCGCCGCCGGGAGGGCGGCCGAAGTCGCCGAGGCGGTCGTCACCAGCAGCCGGTAGACATCCTGATCCAACAGGAACCGGTTCCGCAATTGCGGCACCACCGAGGTCTCGGCGTTAAAAATGAAATTGACGTAATACCCGCCCGTCACCTTCTTGCTGGCCGCCCGCGCAAAGGTGCGGCGATCCATCTTCTGGACATTCTCGACCTGGCATCCGGCGCTGGTGAGCTCGGCGGTAACCCGATCAATGACGTCCTTCAGACTGTCTTCCCGACCTGCGAGGTTCAAGATGAACAAACCTTCGTATTTTTTCATTCCGTGCTTTCCTGTTCCATGGGTGCCAACACCCCGTTGTAGCGGTTCATGGCCACACTCATGCCTTCTGCCATCCAACATTCCATCTGGTCGGCGGACCGCTCCAGCACCCGCTCGAACCCGCGCCACTCGGAGGGTTCAAACCGACCCAACACATAATCCGTAATCTCGCGCGGCCCCTCGCGGCGCCGGCCAATCCCAATCCGCAACCGCGCGTACTCGCGCGTGCCCAACTGCGATTCGATCGATTCCAGGCCGTGATGCCCGCCACTACTGCCCCGGGGCTTCAATCGCAGCGTACCCAACTCCAGGTCCGCGTCGTCCACCACCACCAGCATCCGATCGAGCGCGACCCGGTAATAGGTCACATACCGCCCTACCGCGTCCCCGCTCCGGTTCATGAAGGTCTGCGGCTGCACCAACAAAACCCGGCGCCCTTCCCGATCGACCCGCGCACTGCGGGCGTCGAACCGCGCTTCCGTCGCCCAAGCCAACGACCAGCGCCGCACCAGTCGGTCGACGGCCAGAAAACCGGCATTGTGCCGCGTCCGTTCGTAGCGCTTGCCGGGATTGCCCAGACCCACAATGAGATACAGATTCTCCATCCGCGGGCAGGGCTCGATCCGCGCCCATCCGGCCGGATCGACTCGGGCCTATTTCTTCCCGGCCGCAGGCTTCTTCTCGGCCGCTTTCTCCGCCGGAGCCCCGGGCTTCTTCTCGGCGGCTGCGGCAGTCTTCTTGTCGCCAGCCGGCGCGGTTTCCTCGGCCCCTTCCTTCTTCTCGCCGATGACTTCCGGTTCGGCCAGCGGCGCCGTAGCCGACTCGAGGGCTGCCGCCTCCTGTGCCTCAGTCAACGGCGCGGCCACCGCGATGACGGGAATGCCCTTGTCGCCAATGGCCTCAACCCCTAGCGGCAGCTTGATCTCGCCGAGATGAATGGCCTGTCCCAACTCGAGGTGGCTGACATCCACTTCGATAACCTCGGGCAGATCCTTGGGCAGACCCCGCAATTTGATTTTGAAGAGAACATGTTCCAGAATGCCGCCGCCGGTTTTCACCCCGGCCGCTTCACCCACGGATTCCACCGGCAACGTCACCGTCACCTTCTCGTCCTCCGCCACCTGATGGAAGTCCACGTGCAACACCTGCCCGGTCAGCGGATGATGCTGAATTTCCTGCACCAGGGCCAGGCG
This sequence comes from Verrucomicrobiota bacterium, assembly GCA_023383055.1. Lineage (GTDB taxonomy): Bacteria > Verrucomicrobiota > Verrucomicrobiia > Limisphaerales > JAHDYP01 > JAHDYP01. Next base: position 7,238 of record JAHDYP010000160.1, read on the forward strand.
CTTGGCCGCGGCCTCCCCGTCGATGGACAAATCCACCAGGATCGCCTCGGACACCGAATGATGGAGGAGATCTTCGAAGTCCTTGACCTTCAGTTCGAGGTTCAAGGGCTGCGTCTGGCGACCGTAAATCACGGCGGGAATACGGGCGGCGGACCGCAATCGCTTGGCGCCGGGGCGCCGGGTCAACGACCTCGGAAAAGCGTTCAAGGCTACTGATTTCATGCTTGCGTCAAATGTTATGGCCCCATCGCCGGGTCAACTCGTGCGGCCGCCCTTAAATTCGAAGAGCGAGTTCACCGACGCATTGTTATGAATGCGCCTGATGGCTTCACCCAGCAACCCAGCCACCGACAACGTCGTGATTTTCACCCCGTCGATCGGAGGGCGGAAAACCGTATCAGTCGTGATCAGTTCGTCAATATTTGATTTTCGCAGGCGCTCGATCCCCAAATCGTTCAGGATCGCGTGCGATACACAGGCGCGAATCTGGCGCGCCCCCTTCTTCTTGAGCAGCGCCGCCGCCGCCGTCAGCGTCCCCGCCGTCTCGGTCAGATCATCCACCATTAAAATCGACTTGCCCCGGATCTCGCCAATCACCGCCATCGACTCGATTTCCGTCGCGCTCTTCCGGCGCTTGGCCACGATGGCCAGCCCTGCCTCAAGCACCTGCGAATAGGCATGCGCCATCTTCAATCCCCCCACGTCCGGGCTCACCACCACCAGCTTGTCCACCTTCTTCTGCTTCAGATAGTCGTACATCACCGGCGCCGCATACAGATGATCCACCGGGATATCGAAGAATCCCTGGATCTGCTGCGCGTGCAGATCCATGGTCAGCACCCGGTCCGCACCCGCCGCCACCAACAGGTTCGCCACCAGCTTCGCCGTGATCGGCACGCGGGGCTGGTCCTTCCGATCCTGACGCGCATACCCGTAAAACGGCAGCACCGCCGTGATCCGCAACGCGCTCGCCCGCCGCAGCGCGTCCATCATGATGAACATCTCCATCAAATGATGGTTCGTCGGCGGCGACGTCGACTGCACCACAAAGACGTCCTCGCCCCGAACATTCTCCTCCACCTTCACGAACGTCTCCCCGTCCGGAAAGGAGCTGACCGTGGACTTGCCGAGTTCGATCCCGACATACTCGCAGATCGACTGGGCCAGGGGTCGGTTCGACGTGCCGCTGAAGACTTTCACACTTGCTGCTTCTGTCTGAGTTGGTCCAAAAGAAAAAACCCCGCTATTCTGGGGTCCTCATTCCGAATTTGTGACCGGACTGTAACAACCGGCCTCGACCAAGCAAGGCCTTTTTCACCCTTACAGGCTCAATACCGAATCTGCCGTGACTTTCGCCGTCTGCTTTGCCCGAAAGTCCTGATAAACCCGGCGATGCTCCGGGTGTTTCCCCCCGAGAATCGCCACCGCCAGCAGCGCGGCATTCACCGCCCCGGCCTTCCCGATCGCCAGCGTCCCCACCGGCACCCCGGCCGGCATCTGCACGATCGATAAAAGCGAATCCATTCCCTTCAACGAAGCCGACTCCATCGGCACGCCCAACACCGGCAGATGGCTCTTGGCGGCGCACACGCCCGGCAGATGGGCCGCTCCGCCGGCCGCCGCAATGATCACTTCCACGCCCCGGCCCGGCAGCCCCTCCAGGTACTGCAGCAAGGCGTCCGTGGCCCGGTGCGCCGAGAGCGCCCGGCCTTCCCAGGTCACTCCCAACTGCTCCAATTGCAACGCTGTATGCCGCATCACTTCCCAGTCCGATTTGCTCCCCAGAATGATCGCTACCAGCGACCGCTTATCGTCAGTTGTCATGGCCGGAGTAATACCTTTCCGGGGTCAAAAAGCAACACTCCCCACGAGCAGGACACGCCCCGGAGAGGCGCCCACGATGCCGCGGCGAGCTCGACCACAACCCGGCCCGCCGCCGCCGTCCAGCTCCGCCGCCGTCACTGCTGTTGTCGCTCCTGCCGCTGCAACTCTCGAATGGGCCGGTATCCAATCCGCCTCACGCCTTGCGACTCCAGCAGCGCCCGGATCTCCGGGTCGCGAGTGAACAACTCATACTCCCCCACCCGATCGCGCCACGATCCGGTGATCTGCCGAAGCTCCTCGCCCTCCGCCGCGGCGTGGATATACAATTCCGTCACCCCGGGACGCAATCCCCGCAGCATCCGACGCCAGTAATCCCCCACCGCTTCCCCCCGTTCCCGCCCGCCATGGATCAGGTAGTCGGGACCGAGAATGCCTGCCCGGGCCAACTCCGACCGCAACTGCCCGGCGCCCAGGGCCTCGAGGGTCTCCTGCGAGGCCGTCCGGAGAGGCAGATCGAATTCGAGCGCCAGCTTCACATACACGGCGTGATACCTCAGATCGTACTGCAGCGTGCCCATGTGCGAGTCCAGGTGGGTGACGTCGATCCCCGCCTTCAGCGCCTTCTGGATCTGCGCCCTGCCCTCCCGCTCCGCCTCCTCCGGTGTCGCATGGGCGTACACACCCTCAATCGACGGCCAAAAATATCCCTGGGGATCCAGCAACCCCGGCACGCTGTCGCGCGACGCCACCGGCCCCCACCGATACTTCTTCCACTCGCTGGTGTGCGTCAGGTGAACCCCAAATCCCCGTTGCGGATGGTTCGCGGCATAAGCCGCCAACTCCGGAAACCACGGACACGGCACCATGACGGTTGCGCTGGTCATCAACCCGTTTTCCAGGCTGTCGATCGTCGCCACATTCGCGGCATGGCACATCCCCGCATCATCCCCGTTCACGATCAACAAGCGGTCTTCAGCTCCATAGCCCAGCCGCTCCGCCAGCGTCCGATCCGCCGCACGCGCCGAGATCACCCCTGCCAACAGCGCGCCACTCAGCGCCACCATCACGGCTCGGAACCGTCCCCCACCCCGCCATTGACATCTGCCCGTGCCGATGCCCTGCCCATTTGCTCGTTTCATCGCCACCATCGTTAGTCCAAATCACCCCTCGTCGTCACCTCTATTCTATTTCGCGGACGCAACGTGAGAACGGTCGACAACCGGTTCAACGCGCCGTGGCCAACATGCCCTTGAACCCCCCGCGCACCGGCATTACAGTCGGCCCTCGCCGACCGCAGCCCGGTTTATCCGGGATACCACCGCCGACGGCGGCCAAACCGATGCAACGCATGAAGACCACCCTCGCCCTGATCGTCGCGGCACTCTCGCTTTCCGTAACGATGGCCGATAGAGAGCCGATTCCCTGGCGCACTCCCGCCAGACTCGCCGACGCCGTCGAATTGCCCTCTCCCTCGGCGATGCTGTTGGAAGGGTTTCTCGGTTTTCGGGTGCAAAACAACGCCATGAACCGGCTGCTGCTGGTCAATGAAGAACCGTTGCTGGCTGGTTTCCGGAACAAACCGGGCAGCCATCCCTGGATCGGCGAACACGTCGGCAAATGGCTGCACGCCGCCACGCTCGCCTGGAGCTACACGGGTGACCCCAACCTGCGCGCCAAAATCGACCGCGTCGCCCGCGAACTTGTCGCCACGCAGGAACCCGATGGTTACCTCGGCACGTACGTCCCGGGACAGCGCTTCGGGCTGTACCCCGGCGCGGATTGGGATGTTTGGGTACACAAATACAACCTCATCGGCCTTCTCACTTACCATCAATACACCGGCGACGAGCCCTCCCTGGAAGCCTGCCGCCGGGTCGGCAACCTCCTCATCCAGACCTTTGGCCCTGACAAAAAGAGCATCGTCAGCGCGGGCACCCACGTCGGCATGGCCGCCACCAGCGTGCTCGAACCGGTCGTCCTCCTGTACCGTGCCACCGGCGACCCTCGCTATCTTGAGTTCGCGCGTTACCTGGTCTCCGCGTATGACGATCCCAACGGTCCCAAAATCATCAGTTCGCTTATCCGGGAGAAGTCCGTGGCCAGGACGGCTAACGCCAAGGGCTATGAGCTGCTCTCGAATCTCGTCGGCCTCTGCGAACTGGCCCGCGCCACCGGCGAACGCCAGTGGCTCACGCCGGTCCTCCTTGCCTGGGAAGATATCAAGACGCGCCGGCTCTACCTGACCGGCAGCGCCACCCAGGGCGAACACTTCCATGACGACTTTGAACTGCCCAACCACCCGTCGGCCAACATCGGCGAAACCTGCGTCGCCACCACCTGGATCCAACTCAACTCCCAACTCCTGCGGCTCACCGGCGAGGCCCGCTTCGCCGACGCCCTCGAACAGACCTTCATCAACCATCTCGCCGCCGCCCAGCGGCCCGATGGCGCCCATTGGTGCTACTTCACCGCGCTCGAAGGCACCAAACCCTACGGCCCGGGCATCAATTGCTGCGTCTCCAGCGGCCCCCGCGGCATGGCGCTCGTCCCGCAGCATGCCTGTCTCATCGTCAATACGCCGGATCGCCAGCCGCCCATCCTGGCCCTGGCCCTCTTCGAAATGTGGACCGCCAACCTGCAGATCGAGGGAACCTCCGTCCGACTGGATCATTTCGCCGACGTCACCAAGCCCGGCCATTACACCCTGACCGTCCGCACACCGAAACCAATCCGGCTCGGCTTCAAAATCCGAACTCCGGACTGGGCCCGCCCGCTTTATGTCCGCTTCGGCAAGTCGCAACCGCGAACCGTTCTCCGTGACGGCTGGACCATTCTCCCCGCCCAGCGCTGGAAAGACGGCGATCAATTGCACATTCAACTCACCCTCCAAGGCCGGATCCTCCAGGGCACCCATGGCAACCAGGGCCATGCCGCCGCCCTTTGGGGTCCCGCCGTTCTCGCCTACGACGAGGCCTATAACCAGGACCTCGGCCCCATCTCCGCCATCGGCTTCGCCAATCCGCCCAACGAGCCCACTGTCCTGTTCGCCTCGGATCCCGACGGCTCCGCCATCTTCAAAGTCGCCGTGCGCTCCGCGCGGGTTCCCGGAATTCACCGCGCCAATTTCGTCCTCTTCGCCGATGCCGGCAGCGCCTCGAGCCGCTACCGCGTCTGGCTTCCCGCGCCCGACTCTCCCCTGCCCCGGAACCCCTCCGTATTCGGCTTTGGACCCGAGACTCGATCCCGGCGCGGCAATGTCTCGGGTTCCATCACCGATGGTGAACCCGACTCGTTCGTGGTCACGTTCGATGGTCAGCCCCAAACCGAAGCCTGGTTCGCTGTCCACACCGATCAGCCCACCGTCGTTCGCAGTGTCAGTTTCGCCCATGGCCACACATTCCACGACGGCGGTTGGTTCGATACCCAAGCCGGTAAACCGGAAATCCAAATCCAACGCGCCAAGGACGGCCCCTGGATCACCGTCGCCCGGCTCGAATCCTACCCCGCCACCACCGCCCGGGATGCGGCCACGCTCAAACCCGGCCAGTTGCTCACCCAGCATCTGCCCAAAGCCGAGCCGGTCTTCGGCCTGCGTATCCTTGGCAAACCCGCCTCCGGCGACAACCCGAACCAGGCTTTCGCCTCCTGCGCCGAGTTGGGAGCCAGCAACTGATGAATCCAGCTCCAAGACCCGCGCCAGTGGCACGCAATACCGGGCCACAAACCGTCCTCATCGTCCCCGATAAATTCAAAGGAACGCTCACCGCTCAACAAGCGGCACGCGCGATCGCCCGCGGTTGGTCTCAGGCCCGGCCCCAGGATCGGCTCAAGTTGCTGCCAATGAGCGACGGCGGCGATGGCTTCGGCTCCATTCTTGGCGCTGCGCTCGGCGCTTCGGTGAGCACCACTCGCGGCATGGACGCCGCCGGCCGCCCCTGTCGCGTGCCCTGGTGGCAACATCGCCACCCCCCCATCGCGATCGTCGAGTCCGCCCATGCCATCGGCCTCGCCATGCTACCTCCCGGCCAATTTCACCCTTTCCAACTCGACACCACCGGACTCGGCCGCCTGCTGAACTCGATCTGGCGCCACGACATTTCAACCTGCCTGATCGGCATTGGCGGAAGCGCCACCAACGACGGTGGTTTCGGCATGGCTCGCGCCCTGGGCTGGCAGTTCCTCGACCGCAACCGCCGACCCATCGAGTCCTGGCCTGATCTGGTCAAACTGCGCAGTGTGCTCCCCCCCGTCGAGCGTCCCACCCTCGATTTGATCGTGGCAACCGATGTGCTCAACCCGCTTCTCGGTCCACAAGGCGCTTCTAGAATCTATGGCCCTCAAAAAGGACTGCGCCCCCAGGACCAGCCTGCCGCCGAAGCCGCTCTCCGCCAACTCGCAAAGGTAACCAGGGATCATCTCGGAACCGATCACGCAATCCGCCCCGGCGCAGGCGCCGCCGGCGGCCTCGGCTTCGGTTTGATGGCCTTCCTGGCTGCCCGACCCAAGCCTGGGTTCGAGGTTTTCGCGGACTATGCGCGCTTGGATCAGCATCTCGACCAGGCCCGCCTCGTGATTACCGGCGAAGGCGCGGTCGACCCCTCAAGCCTCATGGGCAAGGGAGTCGGGCAGCTCGCCACCCGGTGCCGCCGCCGCCGTATCCCCTGCCTCGCGATGGGCGGCCTCACGATCGACGCTCCCCAACTCCGCCGGCACTTCGCGCGAGTGGCCGCCCTGACCGACTTGACCAGCCCCGACCAAGCCCGCGCTCGGCCCGCTTACTGGCTCACCAGGCTGGCCAATGAGGTTGCCCATTCCTTCGACGCCGTTCGCGCCTCGACTGTGATCTCGTTGACCGAATTCGAACAGAGTCTCTGAACTCCGTCGCCATAAAAAAGGCGCTCCGGCCGCAAAGTGGATCCGGAAATGGTTCGACGCGGTCGCTTGTTTCTGACACAATTAACTCCATCATGAGCGTTCCCAACAGTCCGTCATCCGCCCGTTCGCGGCAGCTCGTCGCCATGGCCGCCCCACCCCGGCACGAACCGAAGCGACCTCAGCTGAGCCGTCGTCGTTTCCTCGGCTTTGGAGCGGCGGCCGTTGCCGGCGCCCCCAGCCTGCTGCGATCCGGCTTATTGGGCGCAGCTGGAAATCCCGGACCCAACGAACGCATTGGCGTCGGCTTCATCGGGGTGGGCCGACAAGGTGGAACAGTATACGATTTCCTCGGTCGGATGCCTGGTGCACGCATCGTGGCGGTGGCGGATGCCAACTGGCCGCGGGCGGTCCAGGTCGCCCAGAAGATCGAAGGCGTGGTTCCCTACCAGGATTACCGGCGCCTGCTGGAACGGTCCGATGTCGACGCCATCGTCACCGCCACCCCGGAACAATGGCGCGGGCGCATTTGTATCCATGCCTGCCAGGCAGGGAAGGATCTCTACGTGGAGAAGCCGATGAGCCTGACCATCCACGAGGGCCGCCAGATCGCCGCCGCCGTGCGACACTACGGCCGGGTCTTTCAAACCGGCAGCCAGCAGCGCTCGATGGAACCTAACCGCCGCGGCTGCGAGCTTGTCCGCAATGGACGCCTGGGCAAAATCCAGCGCGTCATCGCCTACAACTACCCCAGCCCGTGGCTCTGCGATCTCCCCGCCCAGCCTCTCCCCGAAGGAATCGACTGGGATCTGTGGTGTGGCCCCGCGCCATTGACGCCTTACCACCCGGATCTCTACGTGCCCAGGGCCAACCCCGGCTGGCTCTCCTTCCGCCATTTCTCCGGCGGCGAAATGACCGGCTGGGGCAGCCACGGCTTCGACCAGGTCCAGTGGGCACTCGGGATGGACGAAGCGGGTCCTGTCGAAGTCTGGGTCGAGGGCGAACCGCTGCGTCCACCGACCTACACCGCCCCGGAACCCCAGGCTCGAGGCGATCAACTCTGCCGCCAACCGCAGGTTTTTTTCAAATACCCCAATGACATCGTCATGGAACTGGCCAACGGCCCGGCCGGTGGCGCCATCTTTGTGGGCGATAAAGGCACGCTGAAGATCGATCGCGCAGTCTGCCAGTCAGACCCGGTTGAACTCGCCGAAGAACCGCTGGAAAACCCGCCGATCCCGCTCCCGAAGAGCCGCAATCACCTGCAAAACTGGCTCGACGCCATCAAATCCCGCCAGCGGCCCATCGCCGACGTCGAGATCGGCCATCGCTCCGCAACCGTCTGTCACCTTGGCAACATCGCCCGTTACCTGGGCCGGCGCTTGCGCTGGGATCCTGTCCAGGAGAAGTTTCCCGACGATCCGAAGGCCAACGAGTGGCTGGACCGCCCCCGACGCAAAGGCTACGAGCTCCCGGAGATCTAGCCATGCGATCGAAAGTCCCGGTTGGTTTCTGTTGCCTCTGGCTTGCGTTTTCCTCGGGATTCAGCCGGGCCGAATCCGCCAACCCCATCCTCCTGCGGTCCGAGACCGCTTCCGGCCTGCTCACCTTCGTGATCGACGGCCAACCCGCGCTCTCCTACCGCCACGGACCCGCGGTCGATCTTCCCCATTTCTTTCCCGTCCACAGCCCCTCGGGCAAATGGCTGACCGTCCAGCAGATCGAGCCCTACCCGCATCACCGTTCCGTCTGGTTTGCGGACGCAGTCAAGCTCGGGGGCGGCCGCCGGGTCTCTTTCTACGATGCGCTATACACGCGGGTGAACACGAACGATCCGGCGTCACCCTTCCGCGATCGGATCCGGCATCTCCATCATACCATCCGGAATCTTGAGGCGGATCAGGCCCGGGTGGAAATGCAATTGCTTTGGGAGATGGATCTCACCACCCCCGTGCTGGACGAGTCGCGCCAGCTGCGCATCGTCGCGCTGCCCGAGGGCGTCGCCGCCGGCCG
>JAHDYP010000161.1 GCA_023383055.1 Verrucomicrobiota bacterium
TTGAGGATGTTGCGGGCGATGTGATCGTTGAGCTGGAATCGCAACACCGTCGCAATCGCATACGAATAGTAATAGCACGGGGTGTCGTTGATGTGCGTCTTCGTGGCGGCGTCGCAGAAGTCCTCACCGCGCGCCGATGGCGGTTCCACCCCCTGGAAATCGCGGACATAACGCCACCACCGCGCGTTCCACTCCTCCGGCTTGAGGCCGCCCGCGTAAAGGTCAGCCTCCCAATGCGTCATCGTGCCCGAGGCCCAAAAGACGAACGGCACCGCGCCCGACAGCGCGTCGTTGAGCAGCACGGCAACGGCATCGGCCCGGTAATCCCGCGGGAGCACCCCGGTGGTTTGCAGATAGGGCACCATGCCGCACGCCATGTTCGCCACCTCCGCCATCCCCTCGTGAAAGGCCGGGCTGGCGCCGGTCCGCAACAGCGGCGGCACCTCGGGCCGGGTGTAACTGATGTCGTAATAGGCGTGCCCGAGCCCGTGATGCGCCGTGCCGAACCATTGCCAGTTCGGCTCGACGCTCATCAACGAGCGGATATCGGTTTCAAGATCGATGTGCCAGCACGAGGCGTGGGTGTTCTTCTTGCGCGGGTCGCCCGGCTTCACCGGGTAAAGATCCGATTTCGCCCAAAACGTGTCGGGCAATCGCGGAAACCCGAGCCCGGTCCAGTAGGCTTCGGCCGTTTGGACAATCCATTCCGCGGATCGTTCCTTGAGGTGCGGATCGAAATCGACGGCGTCGACGAGTCCGACCCATTCCTGGGCCCAGCGATTGTCGATCCAGTGCGCCGGAATCCGCTCCGGCACTGGTTGCTGGTAGCGCCGGGCGAGCTCGTGTTTGACCCACGTATGAAGCTGGAGATAAAGCGGGCGCAGATCGCGCATGAATTCGCCCTGCAACCGCAGGACGTCCGCGGTGGTCATACCGTGGGCGGCCGCCTGCAACGCGAAGTAATCCTCATAGCCCAGCTCGCGCGCCACCCCGTTCCGCAACCGCTGCAGCTCGATCAACCCCGGCTTGAGCGCCGGCCCCGATAGCTTGGAAGCCTCCCAGACCGCCCGACGCCGCGCCAGGTCGCGACTCTCCTGGAGCAGGTTGTCGATCTCGTTCACGGTGATCGGCTCCCCCGCCAGCTTGAACTCGAAACTGTTCAGGATCGACGCCTGCCGGGTCTCGGCCGCGATCCGCGCCTTGACCAGCTCCGGGTTCGTCATCGGCCCCTCCGCGGCGTTGAGCAGCAGGCGTTCGAGTTGGCGCACGGTGACCGGCTCCAGCTCGCCGCGCCGCTCGAGCAACGCCCGCGCTTCGGCGATCACCGCCGGGTTGCCGTTGAAGGCCGCGCGCGCCTGGCCGGCCACCTCGGCGCCGGCATCATGCTCCGGCCGGACATCGGTCGCCGCGCGCCATTGCGCTTCGCTTTCGACCCGGTACAGCGCCTGGTACCCGGCATTCATCAAACGCAGGAAATGATCCGCCCGTTCCTGAAACGGCGCGGCCACGGCAGAGTCGACGAAGGTCATGAGCGGCAAAACGATCACCAGCCGGGCAAGCACCCGGCGGAAGTTGAAGCTGGCACTGTTCACGGGCGCAGACTACTCGGGCCGGCCGCGGAATTCGAGAAGAGATCGCCATGATCTCGCTCGCCGTCTCGTTCCCCGGGAGAAGCTCAGTGCTTTGGACCTCGTCTCGAGGCGCTTTTCAGGCTTCCTAATTGCCGCGTTCTACCATAGGTTTTCTCCATGCTCCCCGGCCGCGATGAGCCTGCTTCACCAGGCACCCGGCTCAAACGCCGGTCTTTTGCCACCACTCACTGGAGCGTTGTTCTGGCCACGCGGGACCGCGAGCCGGATCGGGCGCGGCAGGCGCTCGAACGGCTCTGCGCCACCTACTGGTATCCGGTCTATGCCTGCGTTCGGCGATTCGGCCGAGACCACGCCGAGGCGGAAGACATTACCCAGGGTTTCTTCGAGCGCATCCTCTCCCGCCAGGCCTTCCAGCAGCTCGAACCGGCGAAGACCCGGCTCCGGTCGTTTCTCTGGATCGCGCTCCGGAATTACCTGGTCGACGTCCACGACCATCAGCATCGCCAAAAAAGAGCCGGGAATATTCGGCCCCTCTCGCTGGACGCCTTGTCCGCCCGTCACCGTTACCAGTGTGACCCGGTCGAACGTTGGACTCCCGAACAGTTGTTCGAACGCCGCTGGGCGTTGGCCTTGATTGACGCCGCCCTGGCGCGGCTCAAAACCGAAACCACGGCGACCAGGCACGGCCACCTGTTCTCTGAGCTCGAGGGCTACATTCTGGGTGACAAAGACGGCCAAACCTACGCCGAACTCGCCCAACGACTAGGCATGAGCCCGGGATCGGTCCGGGTCACGGTGCTGCGGTTGCGTCGGCGATTCGCCCAGCTCTGCGGCCAGGAAGTCGCCCACACCGTCGACGATCCCGCGGAGATCGAGGATGAACTCAATCACTTGCTGCGCGTGCTGGGTCAATGAACGCTCAACCCGATCCTCCCAACGCCGGTCCGCAATGTCCCCATTGCCACGCCCCCCTCGACCCGGCCGCACCGGACGGATTATGTCCCCGTTGCCTCCTCCAGTTGGCCAAGGACTTCTCTGACCCCGACGCCGCCGGCCTCGATTCGCAATCGCCCCTCACCCTGGGCGAGTTTTCCGACTATGAACTCCTCGCCGAAGTCGGCCACGGCGGGATGGGCGTGGTTTACCAGGCCCGCCAAAAGAGCCTCGGCCGAATCGTCGCTCTCAAGATGCTTCTCGGCGGGCAGTTCGCCGAACCCTCGGCCCGCGCCCGGTTCCGCTCCGAGGCCGAGATCGCCGCCCAACTCCAGCACCCGAACATCGTCGCCATCCACGAAGTGGGCGAACACGATCACCTGCCGTTCTTCACGATGGATTACGTCGAGGGTCAAAGCCTGGGCGAGTTGGCCCGCCACAAACCCCTGACCCCGGCGGCGGCAGCCGGGTACATGGTGACCATCGCCCGGGCGATCGCTTATGCCCACGAGCACGGCGTCCTGCATCGGGACCTGAAACCGTCGAACATCCTCATCGACGGCTCGGATCAACCGCGGATTACGGACTTCGGCCTGGCCAAGCGGTTGACCGGTTCGACTACGAGTCTGACGCTCTCTGGCGAAGCCTTGGGCTCGCCGAACTTCATGCCGCCCGAACAGGCGGCCGGGAGACACAAGCTGATCGGCCCCGCCAGTGATGTGTACGGACTGGGGGCGATCCTCTATTACCTGGTCACGAGCCGACCCCCGTTCGTGGCAGACAACCTGACCGCAGCGGTGCGTCAGGTCCAGGACCAGGAACCGGTCTCGCCCCGGATGTTGAACCCCGGGGTGCCGAGAGATCTCGAGACCATCTGCCTGAAATGCCTGCAAAAGGAACCGTCGAAACGGTATCAGACCGCCAATGAACTGGCCGACGAACTGGACCGGTTCCGACGAGGCGAACCGATCCTGGCCCGGCCGGTGGGACCGGTAGGCCGGACGTGGCGTTGGTGCCGTCGCCGACCGCAAACGGCCGCCCTTTCGGCAGCCGTGCTGATACTCGGTGCGACTGGGTTGTCGGCGGTACTCATTCAATGGCAGCGGACGGAGGTCATGCGGAGCAAGGAAGCAAGTCAGCGCGCGCGCGCCGAAGGGGCGCTTCACAAACTGCAACTGAGCCAGGCAGCGGAGTTTCTGGCGACCGGTCGGGCGGCCGAGGGTATCGCAGTGCTGGCGGCACGATTGCGCGCCGCGCCACGTGAACGGATGCTGGCGGCATGGCTGGCAACCGAGTTAACGACTCGGAGTTTCCCGCTCCCGCTGATATCCGGTCTCAAACATCAACGTGAGTGCACCTATGCGGAATTCAGCCCCGATGGCCGGCTGGTCCTGACGGTTGCGCGCGACAACGCCGCTCGAGTGTGGTTTGCGGAGACGGGGGAATTGGCATCCGCCCCGATGCGCCACGATCCGTCCGTGGTGCGGGGCGACCTTACCTCGACAAGCAGCAAGCCACTCGAGGCCTGCTTCAGCACAGACGGAACCCTCGTGGCGACAGCGTCGGTGGATAAGACAGCGCGGATTTGGGATGCGCGAACCGGCGCACCCCGGACCGATCCTTTGCCGCACCCTGATTGGGTGAACTGGGCTCGATTCACCCCCGATGGACATCTGTTAGCTACAGCCTGTCGAGACGGTGTCGTGCGGCTCTGGAATCCTGTCAATGGCGAAGCCGTTGGCCCCACGTTCCACCATGGGACCTGCGCAAACACCGTCGAGTTCAGTCCCAACGGAAAGTGGATGGTCGTCGCCGACGACGCCAGGACCGCCCGCGTTTGGGAAGTGAACACCGGAGCCGCGGTGGGCAAGCCGCTACGACATTCGGACCTGGTGAAGATGGCGGAGTTCTCGGCGGATAGTCAGAAGGTCTTGACCGCTTCGGGTGATGGCACTGCCAGGATGTGGAATGTGGCCGATGGCAGCCCCGTGGGCGCGGCCATGGTGCATCAGGCGCGGGTTCAGCTCGCGCATTTCAGCAAGGATGGACGGTGGGTGGCGACCGCATCGGCTGACGGTACGGCGCGGATCTGGGATGCCTCGACCGGCACACCGGTCAGCGATGCGCTGCGTCATCGCGGTGCCGTGCGGTGGATCGAGTTTAGTCCGGAGGGTCAACGCCTCCTTACCGCATCGGAAGACCGAACGGCCCAGGTGTGGTCCATCGCCACCGGTGAAAGGCTGTTGGAACCGATCCAGCACCGCAGCACCGTCTGGTCGGCCCGGTTCAGCCCTGAAGGAAAGCGATTGGTGACGGCCTCCGCTGATGGCATCGCCCAAGTCTGGGACGCCATCTGCGGATCGGCACCAGGTGTCGAGATTATGGTTTACAGCCGTGGTCTCACCGCCTCCTGGAGCCCTGATGGCGCGCGACTCCTCACGGTGGGACGGACGGCGCGGGTTTGGGATGCAGCAACGGGAATAGCCCCAGTCACCGGGGTTCCCGAAACGGACACGCGCGATGGCCAGTTCAGTCCGAGCGGCCAACTCCTCGCCGTTGGCACGGGCAACGGTACTGTCCGTGTCCGCGACGGTCACAGCTGTTGGGCCGTGACGCCGCCCATGCGACATCGCGAGGCCGTTACCAGCGTTGAGTTCAGTCCTGATGAATCCAGGTTGCTCACTGCGTCTGAAGATGGAACCGCATGTGTTTGGGACGCGCGCTCGGGCACCCGCCTGCTTGAACCGCTCCAGCATCCCGCCCCAGTGCGGCGCGCGACATTCGCACCCGGCGGGACCAGATTGGCAACAGCCTGCGAGGATGGACAGGGGCGAGTCTGGGACTCGACGACCGGGGCTTTACGGTCTGCACTGGTGGGGCACCTCGCCGAGTTGCGGGATATCCGATTCAGTCGGGACGGCCATCGGGTACTGACGGTTTCGGCAGATATGACCGTGCGGATATGGGATTCGGAATCGGGACAACCCGTTGGGCCACCGCTCCAACACAAAGGCCACATCAGTCAGGCTGTGTTCGCACCCGGTTCGGAGGAGGTCATTACGGCGTCGCACGACTGGAAGATCCGGATCTGGAATCCCGTTGTGGGTGGTTTGGTGGGCGAACCGTTGTCTCATGACGGGGTGGTCAGCTCCCTGGATCTACGTGGGGATGGCGTGGGGCTGTTGGCCACCACGCAAAGCGGGTCGCTCGTCCTGTGGCACGACTATCGGCGACATCCCTTCGGCAGTTCTCTGCCCATCAGCCTGAGTCTGACTCGCGGGGTGTTCAGCCCTGACAGCCTCTCCGCCATCGCCATCGGCCCCGACCACCGCGAGTGGATCGTCCGATTCCCGTGCCTGGGCAGCGAATTGCCGGATTGGCTGCCAGACTTGGCGGAGGCGATGGTGGGCCGGTCGCTCACTTCCGAATCGGACCCGACTTTCGTGCCCGCGCAAGCATTCCTCGATCTGCGGCGCCGCATCAACCAACTGCCCTCGGGTGATGCCACCCATGCCTGGGCGCAGTGGGTGGTGGCGGACAAAACCAAGCGACCCGCCAACCCGGATGGAGCATTCACTCTCGAAGAATGGGCTTCCAACCTCAGCCGCATCGCCATTGACAGCCGCAGATCCCTGGCGCGACTCCGATATGGCCTGTGCCGGGTGCCTTACCACGCTGGTTTGCTTGCCTGGTACGGTCGCGCCTTGCTCAACTCCGCCGACGCATCAGACCCGAGAGTGATTCGCGAGGCGGAGTGGTGCACAGAAAAGGCGCTACAAATGGACCCGCGCGACCCCAGAGCTCTGCTCGAGCACAGCCGGCTGTTGCTGCGCCGTGGCGATTGGACCAATGCCGCCCGGGGGCTCGAACAGGTCGAGTATGTCGGCGCAAAGTTGCCGTTCATTCTTCAGAGCGTTGCCGCCACCTGGGAGGCAAAGGGCGAGATCGCTGCCGCTGACCGCGTCTTTCGACAGATGATCGCCGCCGGCATGACCCATGAAATGTATTCCCCCGTCAATCGCCGTGGACTGATTCGTCTGCGGGCGGAGTTCCTTGATCGGCAAGGCCGCCACATCGAGGCGCGCGCCGCTCACCTCGAAAGCCTGGGGGTTCCCCCCCGCGACCCCGCAACCGCGGAAGCGGCCGTGGATTTGGCACCCTTCTACAACGCTTCACTGGAGGAAACCACCGACTACTCCGGGAGCTTCTGGCGGAACCTCTCGGGGATTCCGAAAGGCCGACAGGTCCTGGATGGCGTCGAGTTTGACATCCGTGGCCGAGTGCTATTGGTGCCCGAGATGGGATCGAATTCCTCCACCGCAAAACTGCCCAAGCGCGTTGACGCGATCCCCATTCACCGCGTCTGCCGCCGCATTCACTTGCTCCATTCGATCGAGGGAGCGGCACCCGATGGGACAACCGTGGCCCGGTACGAGATTCATCTCGCGGGCGGACAGGTCTTGACCGTCCCCATCGTCTATGGTGCGGACGTTGTCGACTGGGTGGACGAAACCACACGCGAGCCAACCCGGACACGGGTCGGGTGGCAAGGGCGCTGTCCCGGTTCGACGCGTGTGCGGGTGTTTCACACGATCGGCGACCTTCCCACCGGGGCTACCGAGGTCGTCAAGTTGGATTTCGTGTCGGGCACATCGTTCAGCAGGCCATTTCTCATCGCCATCACCTCGGAATAGGCCTTCGGTTCGGGAGCAGGAGCACCCGCCAAATCAATCAAAGCAGCGCAGTGGCGCGCACTCCGAGACGCTTCGCGAAGATCGAGGCGCGTTGTGTCTCCGGCAGGTCTTGGATTGCGGTGGTCCTCCGCCGCTTTCAGGTTGATCAATTGCGGTGCGCACACCGATGGGACTTTGAGTTGGGTCAAAAGCGTCGCCGTGCCGGAGGCCGGCGCTCCGAAGTCGCCTCGCCCGTGCGCGCGTTCCGGCACTTCTGAGGCCTGCCCGCCCTCGTAAGATCCTGCGGATACGGATACATACGGAAAGAGGGACCAGTTCAATGCGAGTCGCCAACGGTGAACCTGTCCCTCTATCACGCCCAACCCGAAAGGCACAGCCGGCCCCAAACACTCGATCGACTGACAAAGGACCGGACGCGCCATCGGAGCGCCGGCCTCCGGCACGGCGTCATTCCTGAACGCATCTGCATCGCCAGCAAAGCCTTCATCGCAAACTTCATCGCCACCTTTATCGGCTCCCCGCCTGAACCTTGGATGTCGCCACGAGGCACCACGATAAAGGTGACGATGAAGGGGCCGTGACAAAGGGCCCGCAATACAGGACGTTTTCCCCCCATCGGTTGCGGATCTGGAGGGGCGAGCCGCCCGCCTTCGCTCGGAGCTTCGGCGCGGCGAGCCGCGAGCCCGCCCCCCCTCAAGCACTCACTTCACATCGGCCTCGTGTAACTCGGCCCTCCAGCGGTGCTAGCGCATATCTGGAGGGGCGCGAAAGACATGGTGACAGGTTCATGGTTATTCACGGTTGCTCGCAAATAGAGGGACAGGTTCATGGTTATTCAATCCAGGTTTGCCCCAATTCAGGGAAAAGACAGGGTGACAGGTTCAAGGTTGCTTTGGGGTTTCTCATTGGGCATCAAGATCTTGGTTGAATGTTGTGTGCGTCGCCGATATCGGCCAACCCGGGGGCCTGCGCCCTCAGTTCCGCCAGTCGTTCAAGCAATAAAGGCGACGACCAGGTCGGCGGCGAAGATCTCTTGGAGCAATTCTCTTCGTTGTGTCTGTAACATTCGTCGAAAAAGCCCGTGTACCCATGGTGAAAGGCCGGAGTGTCGAGAAACCAACCCCGGCGAACAGAAAGCACCATGAACGATCCAAATAAACCCAAACGGTTGTCCGTAAGACACTTCCAATCCACGACCTGGCGCGGGCCGGTGCCCGTCGCCGGGTTCATCTGGCTACTGCTCAGCCTCTCGCTCCTGGGGCAGAGCACAGTGCAGTTCTCAAACACCTCGATGTTGGTGGGCGAGAACGCCGGTCAGGCGGTGGCCACCGTCCGGCGCGCCAATGACCTCCATAGGATTGTCACGGTCGATTATTCGACCGTCGACGCCACCGCCACCGCGGGCGAGGATTACGTGGCCACGGCTGGCACTGTGACCTTCGCGGCCGGTCAGACCAACCAGACCATCGTGGTCCCAATCCTCAACGACGGTCGGGTGGAAGGATCCGAGGTTGTGCAGATCACCCTGAGCAATCCCGGCGAGGGCGCGCTGCTCGGCTCGCGGATCGCCGTCAACATTCGGCTGGTCGACAACGACACCGGACCGTACTTCGCCTCCGCTGTTAATCTCACCGTTGAAGACGTCGGTTCGGTCCTTCTTGGAGTCCACCGGGGGGATGACGGAGATCAACCCGTGACCGTCGACTATGTGACGGCGGACGGGACGGCGCTGGCGGGGACGGATTACACGGCGGCTCAAGGCACCCTAAGCTTCCAAGGGAATGAAACCTTCAAGGAAATCCCGGTGGTCATCGTGAACGATGGAGTGAACAACCCAGACAAAAGTTTTCAGGTGCAGTTGAGCAATGCCTCGAGCGGCGGGGTGGGCAACCCTTCCCTGACCAGTGTGATCATCCAGAATTCAACTCCGGTGATCTACGCGGAACCGACGCCGGCGACCCAATCGGTGAGCCTCGGGGCCGCGGTCAGGATCCAGGTAACGGCCAAAGGCGCGCGCATGCAGTGGCAAAAGCGGGTGGGTGAAGGTGAGTTCACGGACATTCCGGGTGCAACCGGGCAGGTGCTCGAATGGAGCTCCGCGACGGTAGATCTGAGTGGTGAGTATAGGTTCGTGGTTTCCAGCAGCACCGGCGAGTCTGTCACCAGCCAGGTCTTCGCGGTGACCGTCGATCCGACGTTCACGAAGATCACCGAAGGACCCGTCGTCAATGACGCGGTGAGTTCCTGGAGCGGGATGTTCGGTGACTACGACGGCGACGGACTCCTGGATCTCGTGGTCTTGGGTGACTACTGGAATGCCGGGGCGAACACGCGGCTCTATCACAATGAAGGGCATGGCCAGTTCCGGGCGGTTACCGATAGCCCGTGGAACAGCCTTACGGGTCGGATATTGTATAGCCCGTGGGCCGATCCGGACAACGACGGTGATCTGGACTTGCTCCTGGTCGGGTACGAAGGTGATCAACCCATTTTCATGGAGAACGGGGGTGGTGGGATTTTCACGCGCCTGACAGTGGGAATGGATTGGACCTCCAACCAGATTCAGGTCCGCGGGTGGGCCACCGCGTGGGGGGACCTCGACAATGACGGGCTGCTGGACGCTGTCGTGGGGGCTCAGCAAACGTATCCCATGCGCAACAATGGAGACGGCACGTTCACGGTGATGACCGACAGTGTGATCTACCAGCAAACAGGCTCCCCCCACTGTTACCACTTGATCGACTACGACGGTGACGGGGACCTCGATTTGTTCATGCCCGAGGAGGTTATGAACTCCCGGCTATACCGGAATGCAGGACAATGGCAATTCACCGATGTCACGCAAACGGTACTGCAAGGTCGCCTTGGGCGTGGCTTGAACGGCGCGTGGGCTGATTAC
The DNA here is from genome assembly GCA_023383055.1 of Verrucomicrobiota bacterium. GTDB lineage: Bacteria > Verrucomicrobiota > Verrucomicrobiia > Limisphaerales > JAHDYP01 > JAHDYP01. The sequence goes on from JAHDYP010000161.1 coordinate 10,119, forward strand.
GACAACGACGGCGACGTGGACTTGTATTTTATGGGTTATGAGGATGGTCCGGAGCGGTTCCTGCTGAATAACGGGGACGGCACCTTTGCCGAATGGAGTGGTGAACCCAATAGCTTGCTTCTAGTGGGCAACGGCTTGCCGGTGTGGGGCGACTATGACAACGACGGTTTCCTTGATTTGTTGATCACCGGGCCAGGCCACTGCCGAATATTCCGGAACACGACCGATGGCAACCTGGTCGAAGTCATGGTCGGCAGTCCGGTCTCTGATCCTTCCTACGCCCAATCGGCTGCTTGGGCTGACTATGACAACGACGGCGATCTGGACTTGTTTGTCGCCTGCCACTCCAGTCGCAACTACCTCTACCAGAACAACGGAAATGCCAACAACTGGTTGAAGGTACGCCTCAAGGGGACGGCTTCCAACAGCCACGGCGTCGGGGCAAAGGTTTTCGCCCTGACGACCGAAGGCCTCGATGCTCGCCAGATGCGACAGATCACGGCAGGTTCGGTCAGCCAGGAGTTGGAAGCCCACTTCGGCTTGGGCGACGCCACGAAAGTCGACACGCTCCGGATCGAATGGCCGTCGGGGATTGTGCAGGAGTTGAAGGACGTGGCGGTGGATCAGATCCTTCAACTGGTCGAGTCCCAGGGCCTGGATCTGCCTGAACCGCTGTCGATCCAGACCTTCGAACTGGACGCCACAGGCGTATTCCACGCCACGATGAACTGCCCGGTCGACGGCGCGGTTTGCGTGCTGGAATCCTCCTCCGACCTCGAGCGGTGGAGCAAGGTCAAGGTGGGGACGATCTCGGGCGGCACGGTGGAGTTGACGGACGCCCACGCCGTCGACTCGCCGACCAGGTTTTATCGCGTTTTGGTTCCATAGTTCATGGCTGCTGTCCCGGGCCATCATGACGTGGTGTCATGGTGGTCCGGGGCGGATCAACTCTTTCCCAAGGCGCCGTGCTGCGATTTGGCCCCAACATCAGTTGGAGATTCTTTCAAGGGTCAGATCCGCTTGTTGTTAGCTGCGGCCCAACGACTGATCGACGCATTGCATGCGACATAGCCGGTGGGCGGCACTAAACATTAAGCGGATCTGACCCCCCGGCCTGTTCCATCGCAAACTTCATCGCCACCTTTATCGGCTCCCCGCCTGAACCCGTGAATGTCGCCATAAAGCACCACGATAATGGTGACGACCAAGTCGGCGGCGAAGGACAGGTTCAAGGGGGCGCACCTCCAAACAATTGCCAAATGATTTGGCGGTAACCCCGGGGTTCTTGAGGGGCAGAGCATTGACCGTCCAGGCGGAGGCTGAAGGGCGGGTGTTCAGCTCCCTCGCGTCACTCCGTCCGCAGCGCCACCATCGGATTGACGTTTGCCGCTCGGCGCGCGGGGAGCCAGCAGGCGAGCAGGGCCACTCCCGTCAGGGCTACGGCGACACTCAAGAACGTCAGCGGGTCGGTCGAATTCACGGAGTAAAGCAGGCTCGACAGATATCGCGTCAGGGCAAACGCCACGGCGAGCCCGACCGCGACGCCCAGCAGCGTCAGCCGCAGGCCGCCGTTGATGATGAGACCCAACACATCACTCTTCTGAGCGCCCAACGCCATTCGCACGCCGATCTCGCGCCGGCGTTGCGTCACCGCATGCGACATCACGCCATAGATGCCCACGACGGCGAGCAGCAGGGCGACCGCCGCGAAGCTGCCCAGCAAGGCCGTGTTCAGTCGCCGCGAGGTCGTGGTGTTCGCCAGCCGTTGTTCCATCGTCATCACGTTGTGGAGCGGCTGGTTCGGTTCCACCTCCGCCACCACGCCCCGCACGGCAGAGATCAGACCGGCCGACTCGCCGCTGACGCGGATGACGAAGCTCAGCGCGTCTCCCACGTCCTTCAGCTCCGGGCTATACACCTCCGGCATGACGTCTCCCGCCAATCCGCTCTGCCGCACCTCGCCAACGACCCCCACCACCGTCGCCCACGGCGCCTCCGCACTCGACCCCAAGAGGTGGATTCGTTTGCCGACCGCGCTTTGGCCGGGGAAGTGATGTTTCTCGAACGCCTCGTTGACGATCACCACTCCCGCGCCGGGGTGCGCGTCCTGAGAAGTGAACGCCCGTCCGCTTTTCACTGGAATCCCCATCGCGTTGAAGTAATCGACGGTGACTGTCGGCCTCGAAACCGGCCTCACCTCGCCCGGCTTCACCTGGCTGAAGTCGATCGGTGGCCGGCCCTCGATCTCCGCCGGGGTGATGCGCTCAAATTGAGTGAGCGGCAGGGAATCCGTGGCCGCGGCCACCTGCACACCGGGCAGCGCTTTCAACCGCTCGACGATTTGTTCAATGAAATTGATTTTCTGAGGCGAGGACTTTCCCCCCGTCAGAGTCACTTGGAACGTCAACACGCCATCGGTCCGGAAGCCGGGATTGACATCCATCAGCCGCGAAAAGCTCTTGATCAACAACCCGGCGCCGATGAGCAGCACCAGCGCCAGCGCCACTTCCGACACCACCAGCAGGTGCCGGAACCGGTTGCGATGCCAGCCCATTTCGCCACGCCCCGCCTCTTGGAGCGCGGCGTTGACGTCCGTGCGCCAGGCTTGAACTGCCGGCGCGAGTCCGAACAGCAAGCCGGTGATCACCGACACGCCGAGCGTAAACGCCAGCACCCGGGCATCGATGCCAATCCCGTGCATCGCCGGCAGGCTGGCGTCGCTCCATTGCCCAAGCGCCTGGACGCCCCAGAACGCCACCAACAAACCCAAACCGCCACCGGCCAGGGCAAGCAGCACGCTTTCCGTGAGCAACTGGCGGGCAACCCGCAGCCGTCCGGCCCCGAGCGCGGCGCGGACGGCCATCTCCCGTTGCCGTGCGGCCGCGCGCGCGAGCAGGAGGTTGGCGACGTTCGCGCAGGCGATGAGCAGGAGAAACGCGACCGCGCCCAGCAACACGAGCAACGCTCCCTTCACATCGCCGACGACCTGCTCGTGCAAACCGATCAGCGTCAAACCACCCTCGCCGCCGCCGCCGGTTCCCATCGCACGCGGTCCGCCGGCGGGTTGCGCTTCGCCGGATTGGGCCGGCTGAACCCGCTGAGCAATCGTCTGCAACTCGGTTTGCGCCTGCTCAAGCGTCACGCCGGGTTTCAATCGAGCAATGGCTTTCAGAAGCACCATGCCCTCACCATACTTCACAAAAGTGCCCCCCGTTTCGCCAAGCGCCAGCGGAGTCCAAAGTTGAAACGGTTCGGGATATTGAAAGCGCGCGGGCAGAATGCCCACGACGGTGTAACTTTGTTGGTTCACCGTGATCGTCCGGCCCAGCACGTCCGGATCGCCGCCCCATCGGCTCTGCCAGAGGCCGTGTCCGAGAATGACCGACTTCGGTCCGTTGGGCGTGTCCTCTTCCCGGGTGAAGTTGCGTCCCTGCGCCGGCTGGACGCCGAGCATTGGAAAGAAATCCGCCGTCACTGCGCCAGCCACGACTCGTTCCGCCGATCCGATCCCTGTGAGGGTCATCGCGCCGCCACTGTAGGCGGCGATGCGCGCCAGCGACTGGCTCTGGGCTTTGACTTCAATGAACGTGGTGCTGCCAATGTCGCTGCTGGGGCTGCCCGACCAGTCTGCGCGCAACTGCACCAGTTGGCCGGGTTCGGGATAGGGCAGTGGCTTGAGCAAGACGGCGTTGACAACGCTGAAGATGGCGGTGTTCGCACCGATGCCGAGCGCGAGCGTGAGCACGGCCACGGCGGCGAAGCCGGGGTTCTTGCCAAGCTTCCGGGCGCCATAGCGGACATCCTGCGCGAACGGTTCGATCCAGCGGACTCCGCGTTCGTCGCGGCATTGTTCCTTGATCGATTCCACCGCGCCGAAGTCCAGAAGCGCCTTACGTCGCGCCTCCTCAGGCTTCATGCCGGCTTCGATGTTCTCCTGCGTCTGCATCTCGACGTGCGAGCGCATCTCGGTATCCATCTGGTCGTCCAGCTCCTGTTTGCGGAACAACCCTTGGAACCGCCTCCGCATCTTTTCTCGCAGATTCATAAGCCGCCGCGTCAGGTCGTCTTGAGCACCAGGTTGATTGCCGTTGAAAGCCGCTCCCAGCTGGCCCTCTCCTCCGCGAGCTGTTTTCGTCCCGCCGGGGTGAGGCGGTAGAACTTCGCCTTGCGATTGTTGTCGGAAACACCCCAGTCCGAGGTGATCCAACCTTGCTCCTCAAGGCGGTAGAGCGCTGGATACAATGAACCCTGCTCAACCTGAAGAACCTCCTTCGACGTTTGTCGGATCAGCACCGAAACGCCAAAACCGTGCCTGGGGCCGAGTTGCAGCGCCCGGAGGATGAGCAGGTCCAGAGTCCCTTGGAGCAGGTCCGTCTTTTCTTTGGGCATCGGGCTTTCCTGGATATTCTACAGGAGGCACATTATGGCTCTCCTGTAGAATGTCAAGGAAGGCGCGCGCGACCCACCCCGATTCGTTTAAGTGCGCTTACGCCTTCCTGAGGCCGCCAGCCACCCCACTTAATGGTCTGTTGATCCCTGGGACATGGCGTCGTCCGCTCTCGATTTCATTGGAACCCTCCGCGCCATTGGATAAGGTACCAATCACTACGCGCTGGGCATGAGCTTCAGCGGTTTGGATTGTGCATGTTATGAAACTGTTCTTCTCCGTTCCATCGTTTCGGAAGCGGCGGTCGCCCGCGGCCGGTTTCACCCTGATCGAGTTGCTGGTGGTGATCGCGATCATCGCGATTCTCGCCGGCATGCTGTTGCCGGCGCTCTCGAAGGCCAAGGCCAAAGCCCAGGGCATCCTCTGCATGAACAACACGAAGCAGCTCACCCTCGCCTGGATCCTCTACGCGGGCGATCACGATGATCGGCTCGTCCCCAACCACGGCATCGATGAAACCATCAGCAGCCGCCAAAGCTGGGTCAATAACGTCATGTCCTGGGGCGCCACCGACGACAACACCAACCTCACGTTCATCACCGAAGCCAAACTGGCCCCGTACTCGAATCGCGCGGTCGAAATCTACAAATGCCCGGCCGACAAAGCCAAGGCCGCCAACGGCCCCCGCACGCGAAGCCTGTCGATGAACGGGTTCGTCGGTCATGCCGGCACCCTCCAGGAGAGCATCTCCACCCATTGGCGCTACCTGAAGCTTGGCGAGATCCACACCCCCACGCAGATTTTCGTCTTCCTCGATGAACATCCCGACAGCATCAATGACGGGTGGTTCATCAACGATCCCACCTGGGCCAGCCAACCGCGTTGGAGCGATCTGCCCGCCTCCTACCACAACGGCGCCGCCGGGTTCTCCTTTGCCGACGGCCATTCGGAAATCAAAAAATGGGTGGACAGCAGTACGATCCGCCCCAACCGCCAGGGCGGCATCGGCAGCTGGCCCCTCATGGTCACCGAAAGCGTCGCCAACGACTGGCACTGGGTCGTCGACCGCGAAACGGTCTCCAAGAGCGCCACCCGGTGAAGCCGGATCGCCCCGGACCGCGGCTGTGTCGCAGACCAGCCGCAGCAACACCCGCCCGTTCCGAGCGATTCAGGTTTTTCGGATGCCTCCCGAGCGCGCGAGCTTCCTGCGACTGACCCTCCGGGCACAGTCGCGTTCCGGGATCGCTCCGGACCGCGGCTGTGTCGCAGACCAGCCGCAGCCACGTCCGCACGTTCCGAGCGGTTCAGAGTTTTCGGGAGCCTCCCGAGCGCGCGAGCTCTCTGCGACTGACCCTCCGGGCACAGTCGCGTTCCGGGACCGCTCCGGACCACGGCT
>JAHDYP010000162.1:0-3945 GCA_023383055.1 Verrucomicrobiota bacterium
TGATCCCCACCACCACCAGGGCGAGAACCAGCATCGTGGCAAACACGGGACGGCGGATGGAGACCTCGGCGAGTTTCTGCATGGCAACGCGGGCCTAGGTGCTGGGATCGGCCGCAGCGGGCGCGGACTCGATCCGCACCGATTGCCCGGTCTGAAGGTTGCCCGGATTGAGGATCACCAGCTCGCCGTCACCCAAACCGTGGACCAGCTCAACCCAGTCCGCGTGGCGCCGGCCAGTGGTGACATTACGTTCCACCGCCTTGCCGGCTTCGATCACAAAAACCTTCTCGATTCCGGCGAAAGTGACCAGTGCCCGGGAAGGCACGGTGATGGTGTTCTCGGCTTGAGCCACGGTGATTTGAGCCTGGACGAACGCTCCCGGACGCAGCGAACCGTCGTTGGGCACATCGGCTTCGACTTTGAGCATCCGGGTCGTGGAATCGATGGACGGACTGACCCGGCGTATGGCTCCCGTGTAATCGGTCGGCTGGCCGTCGGTCAGGATGCGAACCGGCTGTCCCGCCCGGACGGCCCCAGCTTCGCGCTCGGACACCTCCAGCCGGAGTCGGAGGGGATCGGTGGCGACCAGGGTGAGAATCGGGGTGCCAACCGGCAGATACTCGCCAACGCTGGCCCGGCGCTCCAAAACGGTGCCGGCAAACGGCGCGAGCACGGAGCTGTCGACCAGCCGCTTCTGGGCGATCTCGACCTCCACCTTGCGTTGCAGCAGCTGGGCGAGGCGGTTGTTGGCTTCCTCAAGTGCGTTGCGATGCACATTCGCCGCCACCTCGTAGGCAGCCTCAGCGGCTTCGAGCTCCGACTGCGCCAGGATTCCTTGCTCGGCAAGTTTGCCGAAACGTTCCCGGTTCAGCTGGGCTTCGACCAGCCGCGCCCGGGCCTGTTGGACCGTGCTGGTTTCGGCGGGATCCACGTCGTCTTGCTGCCCGTGCAAGGGCAGCCCCAACCGGGCCCGGGCCTGGGCCAGAAACGCTTCGGCCTGGCGCAACTCGAGTTCGTAGTCCCGGGGTTCGACTTGCGCCAGCAATTGCCCCAGGGCAACGCTGTCGCCGAGGTCGACCTCAATCCGGTGAAGACGGCCTGACACCTTGACGCTGAGAGTGGCATCTTCTCTCGCCACCAACTCGCCGATGGCAACGACCGTGCGGGTCACCGCCTGCCGGGTGGCCTTCGCCGTCTGAACCAGCCGCGGCTCTCCGCTTCTCGAGGTCTCGGGAGAGACGACAGGCCCTTTCGCGCAGCCGGTGACCATGAGGATCAATCCGACCGCGCCGGCGGCGAGTTGACCTCGACACCGGCGAACAACCGCCGGCAAATGAATTCGGCAAACCATGGATGCGGCTTTCGATCAAAGCGATCCGCGAGCGGACCTACGAGCCCACAGGCGGACCGAGGATGACCGAAGCGATCACAGCCTGGCGGGCGGCCTGGGGATTACGCAGCCAGGTTCGAGCGGCGGCAATTTCCTCGGTCAGCGCGGCTCGATGAGCAACGTGGGTGCGCGCCAGGTTGCGCGCAAGCTCGGTCTCGGCGCGTCTGAGTTCACCCGCGGCGCGTTCCTTGAGCCGTTGCGCCTGTTGCCGGGCCGTGGAACTCTCTCTGAGCTCGGCCATTTGAAGCACCGGCACCTCGAGGATTTCCGGTCCAGCGGAAGGTGTCGAATAGGCGGGCGGCGACGTCCGTGGGGCCCGCAGGACTGGCGGCGCCGGCTGGGGCCGGGCGGGAGCCGCGGGCGGCGCTATGGGTCGGGGCGGCGGCGGCGGCGGCGGCGGCGCGGGTTCGCCCTCCAGTAATCGACGCAGTTCCTCCTCCCAGGAACGGGTGGCGGGCCGCGGTTCGGCAGTCTGCCCCCCGGGAGGGGACCGGCGGGGCGGCGGCGCCGTGCGTTCGGGGGTCTGCGGCGGCGTCCAGGTCTCGGTTTCCTGGCCCTCGGTGCGTTTCTTGAGCCAGCCGGAGGCGGCCGAGAGCAGAACCAGAACGAGAATGGTCAGCAGTGTTTCCACGAGCGGTTCCGGGTCGATCGGGTTAGCTGGTTGGTGGCTTGGCGCCACCGGACCCGGCGCCCCCAATGCTCTCGCGCATGCTCGAGTCCGCCTGAATATTCCGCATGCGATAGTAATCCATGACACCAAGATTCCCCTGACGGAAGGCCTCGGCCATGGCCAGCGGCACTTGGGCTTCGGCTTCAACCACACGGGCGCGCATTTCAGCGACGCGCGCGGTCATTTCCTGCTCGAGGGCGACGGCGGCGGCGCGACGGACTTCAGCCTGGGCCTGGGCGATGAGTTTGTTGGCGTCGGCCTGTTCGGCTTGGAGTTTGGCGCCGATATTATCCCCGACGTCGACATCGGCGATGTCAATCGAGAGGATTTCGAATGCCGTATTGCTGTCGAGGGCCTTGTCGAGCACGGTCTTCGAAATCCGGTCCGGATTCTCGAGCACGTCTTTGTAGCTGTCGGCGGAACCGATGGTCGAAACGATTCCTTCACCCACGCGCGCGATAATGGTCTCCTCGGTGGCGCCGCCTACGAACCGGTCGAGGTTGGTGCGAACCGTGACGCGCGCCTTGGCCTTGATGACGATCCCGTCTTTGGCCACGGCATCGATGGTGGCTTTGCCGGACGCGGGGTTGGGGCAATCGATGACCTTGGGATTGACCGAGGTCTTGACCGCCTCGATCACGGTTTTGCCCGTGCCCTTGGTGGCCAGATCGATGGCGCAGGCACGGTCGAAGTCGAGGCGGATGCCGGCCTTCTGTGCGGCGATCAGGGCCTGCACGACCATTTCGATGCTGCCCCCGGCCAGGTAATGGGTGGAAAGATCATCGATGGTGAGCTCGATCCCGGATTTGACCGCGGTGATGCGGGTATCCACCACCGCGCCCACCGGGATGTTCCGGAGGCGCAAGGCAATCAGATCCGTGAAGGTGGCCTTCGCGCCGGACACAAAGGCCCGGATCCAGATCATGCCGAAGTTGAGAACAACAATCGCCAGGACCAGCAGGATCAGGGCACCGACGCCGTAGATGATGTAATTCCAACCGCCGATGGCCTGTCCCAGGAGGAGGTTCAGTTTGATGTTCATGATGGTTTCAATTCGTTTCCGTACACTTCAGTCCAAGGCGCGCACGACGACGCGCAGACCTTCCGTCGCCACAACTTTGAGCCGGCTGCCTTTTTCGATCAGTTGCCCCTCGCTAACCACGTCCACCCGCCGACCGTCGATCAGCGCGGTGCCCGAAGGCCGCAACTGGGTCAGGGCCACCCCGGCGCGGTGCAACAACTCCGGCTGCTCGGCTCCAATGGTGCCAATGGTGCCCCGCGAAATGAACAACCGCGCCATCGGGCTGTCCGGCAGATAGCGCATCCAACAAAGGGTGCCGATGACGACTCCAACCAGCACCACGACCAGCACCAGATTGCCCGTGCGCAACCCGAAATCAGTGTAGGCCAGCACCACCCCGGCGATGAGACATCCCAAGCCCACCAGCCCGGCAATCATGCCGGGCAGCACTGTCTCGAGCAGAAGCAGCGCGGCACCGACCAAAAGGAGAGTGACGATCGTCGCCACGAATCAACTCTAGGCCCTTGGCGGTCGGCATCAAGCCGAATCGGCCGGGCGCGTGATCTGCTTCGACACGAGTTACGTGGCGCGGCTCTATCTCAATGATCCGGGTTGGGAAAAGGTCCGACTACTCGCGGCGACGGATCACCTGGTCTCCTGCATTCTCGGTCGGGCGGAGACCATCGCCGCTTTTCATCGCAAGTTCCGCGAGGGTGCGATTGGCTCCAAAGACCTGACCACGCTCCTCCGGCAGTTCGAGCGGGAATGTCAGGCCGGCGCGTACCAATGGCTTGCCCTTTCCGAGACTGTTGTCGCGCGCCTGCTTGCGTGCGCGGCCTGCTACGGAGCGCGAAGGGAGATCTT
>JAHDYP010000162.1:3955-15767 GCA_023383055.1 Verrucomicrobiota bacterium
CGGCCGTCGGAAAGTCCGCCGGAACCGGGAGCGTCACGTTGCCGGTGGCGGCCCATTCGGAGCCGCGCTGGAGCGTGAGGATGAAACCGACGGAATTCATGGCCGCGATCGGTTCCACGTCCCGCGGGCCGACGTGCCCGAGCGTGGTGTGAAAGATGCGGCCCTTCCCGAACCGGATCGCCATGAGGACCGGTTCGTGTTCCCCGGAGGCATTGGGAAACCTGGATTTGTCCGCCAAAGCCGTGGCCAGCACTTCGAGATTGTTCGCCGGGCCGCGGAGTTGGCTGTACAACTCGTCGTGCGCGTGCATCCATTTCTCCGGCAACCCGCGCATGACCGGGTGTTCGGGCGCCCGGACGATGATCTGAAAATCGTGTGCCGGCGGATGGCCCGCGGTGCCGGGCGAATCATCCAGAACCATCTTTCCGTCGCGCCAGCGCACCTTGGGCCCCACGTCGGCGGTGCGGCCTCCCCAGCCGCCCACGCCAATCATTTCGTTGAACTCGCTCCACTTCGGGAACGCGTTGTCAGCGGCATGAAACGAAACGAGCCCGCCCCCATTACGAATAAACTCGGCGAAGGCTTCCCGCGTCGCTTCCGGCCAATCGTCGCCTTCGTAATCCATCACCACCACGTCGCATTGCGTGAAGTCCGGCTTGAAGCCGGACATGTCTCCGCCTTTGGGTGGCGTGACCACCGAGGTCACGGCGAAAACGCCAGGCTGCTCGAGGACGCGCTTGAGGATGACACTGCTCAACGCCCAGTTGTGGTACTGGCTGCACTGGCCGGTGAGCAGCATGACCCGGATCTTCGGCTCCGCGGCCCGGGCGGCGGGTCCGAGGACGAACATGCAAACGGCGACGGTGAACAGTCCGGCAAACGTGGCTAAGGTCTTCATGTTGTTTCCACGAGGTGGCGACGCAAGAACGACGTTGTCATGTTCCGTCCGCCTGCCGTGCTCGTTGAACGCGTCGAGCCGATGATACTCATCGACGGTCAGCATCGAAACGCGTTCGCGAACTTCCGGCAATTCCAAGATCGCTGGCATGTGGCCGTCAACCTAATGCCAAACCCGAACACCGTCGAGCCCGGAATATGCCGTCCCGCGAGTTCGTGCCATTCAACTTGCGCTGGCATTCGTAAGCGACGGTTTGAGTGGCCCCCCAAGATCGTGAACACGACCGTGCGCTGACTCGGCGGCCTTGCGTGACCTCGCTGCCTCAATCCAAAGCGTGCTGGACTACCGCCGCGAGCAGGCTTTTGCTCACAGCTCGCCGGACGCCGAAAGAACCACCGTGCAGGTTGGATGAAACGGCGTGAGCCGCTGGGCCACCTGGAAGCCGAAGGCTGCCACTGCGCCTGTGACAAGGGACTCCATTCCATCTGGCGGCTGATCCACGCATTGCCTGTGACTTTGCCGGCGGGCGGCATTATACAATAAGCAGATCTGACCCCCCGGCGTTCGGCCGACCAATCCGCGATTACTCGAGCGGCAGGCGGAAGAGCGCGGCGCTTAGGGCCGGGACGCGCAGGCCGGCGGAAACCTCGATTCCTTCGGCAAGTTGAATGTCCACCACGCGTGGCTGCCCTGGAGTGTTATGGGCGGTGTGTGTCGGACCGGTGATGTGCCAGCGGGTGGCGCTTCCGGAAAGCATTTTGCCGGTGAACATCGGCCTGATCTCGATTTCCTCGTGGGTCGGATTCATCACGCCGATGGTCAACGTCTTCCCGTCTTCGGTAAGGGCGGCCGCGACATCGCACGGACCGAAGTCCTGCTCGAGCCGTAGCGGGATCTGCCCGTAGTGGGCGCGATACATTTGCAGAACCAGACCGGTGGTTTCCATCTCCGCGGCCGTGCGAGAGGTCTTGATGGCGCCAATGACATTCACCGTTTGGGCGTAGTGCGCCATCTGGATGAGATCGCTGTGCCGGAAGAACTCGTGCAGGCCCGCCGCCACGCCGAGGCCGTCGGAAAGCTCATAAACGCAGCCGAGCTCGCCATAGGCGTATTCGCGATGCCAGTAATTCCATTCGTCCATCGCGATGGGAATGATGCGGCCGTTGAGATTCGGCAGGCTGGCCTGGAGTTTCCGATGCCCCTCGGCCTTGGCCCGGATGGCATTCTTCATCAGGGCGACGTGGTCGTTGAGCGCGACGCGCCGGTTCTGGGTCCAGGGCAGGCGGCCTTCGTAAAAGTGCTCCGAAAGCAGGTCCATGTGATCGGCGCACTGCTCGAGCATGATGTGGGAACAGGTCTTGCCGGACTTCGCCTGGTCCGGGTCATGGTCCTTGTTGATCGTGGTGAGGTCGCCGACGGCGGTGAGGACGACGGTTGGGTCCGCCCTGCGCATCGCATCCACCACCAGGTTGTTCTTGAGCGTGTAATGCTGCATCTGCATGAACCCGAGCTGCCACGGCCCGAACATCTCGTTGCCCACGCACCAATACTTCACGCCGTAAGGCTGCCGGTTGCCATTCTTCGCGCGCCAGCCGCCGGCGATGGTTTTCACGCCGCTGTTGCAATACTCGACCCATTGTGCGGCAGAGTAGGCGTCGCCAAAACCGGTGTTCACCGCGATCATCGGCTCGGTCCCAATCTCGCGGCAGAAAGCGATGAATTCGTCCGTGCCAAAATCGTTGTGCTCGACTCCCGTCCAAGCGGGATTCTTGCGCGGCGGACGGCGGTCGCGGTCGCCGATGCCGTCGCGCCAGTCGTAGCCGCTGACGAAATTACCGCCCGGCCAGCGATAGACCGTACCGTCGAGTTGCTTGAGCAGTGCCAGCGTGTCGGCGCGCATGCCGTCAACGTGGTCGGCCGGCATCAACGACGGCGGGCCGAGCAATACGTCACCGCTCAAGACGCGAAGTTCGAGGACCCCGTTGGTTTCGCCGCCCTTGGCGGCGGTGAAGGCAAATTCCCGCTTCGAGTATTGGCGGCTCTTAAAAGTGAGTCGTTTCGTTGCGCGGTCGTTCGCGCCATTGCCCCAGGCGAGGGTGACCTCGATGTCGGCGCGTTTGCCGAGCGGTTTGGCCCAGAGATAGCCGACGTACTCTTTGTCGGCGACAAGGCCGAGGTCGCGTTGACGGAGGCCCGCGCCGGAGTTCACGCGTGGCGAATGATCGCCCACAAATGCGTCCTGCTTCTGCATCGTGACGGAACCGGCGTCGCCGACGATCTCCCAGGGCGCCGCGCCCACCACGGGGTAAGCCGAGTCCGTCAGCGCCCGGTAAGGCGAGTATTCGGCGGTGATGGGGAAATAGAATTTGCGGTCTTCGAGCATCTCGGCCCAGATGCCGCCGTAAATGCAGCGGCCCAGGTGCTCGATGAACTGGCCGTAGATGAACGGGCTGATGGGCGCGTTGGTCCTGTTGTTGTCCAGCTTGAGATCGAGCGGCGCGGCCGTGATCGTGGCCACCAAAACCCAGAGGGCTGCGAGCAGGGATGCAGAGTGTTTCATGAGTGCGACATCCTATCGGCTTCGCAGGAAATGTCGAGGGTCACGCCGCCGTCCTCGCCACGATCCTGTCCGTAATTGTTCATCGACCGTCAGCGTTGAAACGCGCTCGCGGACTTCCGGCCATTCCAATATCGCTGGCAGGTTGCGGCCATCCTAATGCCACACCTCTCACGGTTTAACCCTCAGGCCGACCGCTTTGGCGAGTTTGGCCTGGCGCAGGTCGAACGTAAGAAACTCGGTGGCTCCGAGCGTGAGGGCGAGACCAACATGAACCAGGTCGAAGCTGCGGATACCAAGGGCCTCAGTGTGGGCCGCCGCGAGATTCTCGGCTTCACGAAACGTGTCCGTCCACGGAATGGAGGTGTGGACCAACACATTGTCCTCCAAATCCGAATCCATTTCCCGGAAAGCGGCTTTACACTGCTCGACGGTGATTTCACCACGATAAACTCGCAGCCGAATGCCGTTCCGCAACTCATGACGATGAAACGGTGTGAAAGGTAGCGGGGCGCTTGCCCGTTGCATCCAGGTCAGCGCCTTGCCCGAATCCGCGTGCGGCGTGTAGATGCGCACCAGAAAACTGGTGTCGGCGTAGGCAGCAGGTCGAGACGTCGGCATGTTCGCTAATACGGGCGCGACTCGCGTTCCTCGACGATGACGTCGCCCGGCAGCACTTGGTCTCCGTAGATGCGCTTGAGACGAGCGGCGAAATCAGGCCGTTTCCTGGGAGGTGGCGGCACGCGGGCCGGCGGGGGAGTCAGCAGAGCAATGATTTTGCCACGCTTGCTGATTTCGACCGGCTCGCCTGCCTCCACCCAGTTGAGAACCGTGCCGAACTGGTGTCGGAGTTGTCGGACGGTGGCCGTTTTCATGTTGCACAAGCATGTGACACTTCTCCCCCATTGTCAATCTGACGGCGGTCCAGGTGCCGAGGGCTTCCCTGGCACTGGCTGACCAGCACCGCCCTGCACCGACCAACCTGAGCGGGGAGGCGTTATGAGATTGCCGAGTACTACGGAGCGCGGTATCCAAGCACTTGCATCCGTGGGCACTTACGAACAAAGGCTGAACGATGAGCCGGCGTGGGCGCTGCGTGAAGGGAGCGACCATTTCGGTGGGGGCAGCGCCGTCCACCGGGCGCTGCTCAAGATCACGCGTCGGTTGACGGAGTTACGGATTCCGTACGTGATCGCCGGCGGCATGGCGCTGTTCTTTCACGGTTACCGGCGGTTCACCGAGGACGTGGATATTGTGGTGACGGCGGCGGGCTTGGAGCAACTCCACCGGCACCTGGAGGGGCTGGGCTATGTGCCGCTGTTTCCCGGCAGCCGCGGCCTGCGCGACGCCGAGTACGGAGTGCGGATCGAGTTCCGGGTAAGCGGCGATTATCCGGGCGATGGCAAACCCAAACCCGTGACCTTCCCTGATCCGGTGGCGGCGGCCGTGGAGGTCGAGGGCCTGCGCTTCCTGGGATTGGCCAAGCTCGTCGAGTTGAAGCTGGCTTCCGGCACCTGCCCCGGGCGGCGCAAGGACTTGGGGGACGTGCAGGAGTTGATCCGCCGGTTAAAGCTGTCCGCCGCGTTTGCCGATCAACTGCATCCGTCCGTGCGGGCCACGTATCACGAGTTGTGGACCGAGTTGCAGGAGCTGCCGCCGAGTTGACGCTGGCGGCCATTCCCCACCGCAACGGCACTTTGTCTCCGTAGACGCGCCAGCGGTGACGACGTTTTGGCCATCCGTGACCAAGGTTGGCCGAGTCGTGGGTGTTGGCTGTCACGGGATGTTGGAAGTCACGTCGAGATGGAGCTGGATAGCCGGGTCGTGGGTGTTAACCAGCGACCTGCGGTTGTATGTGTGGCGATCCACGAGCCAAGCCGGCGGGTCTGGTTGGCGATCGCGCCTTAAAACCGATAATCGAGGCCTAAAACAGGTTGTAAGGGGGTTCTGTATCGTTATCGAAATCCACATCCAATTGCATCGCAATGTGTTGCTCAGGTCCGACCCCAGCCTGCAGCCTGACCCCAGCCTGCTGCTTAATTGGCCGCAGTCGGTGCTTCAGACGAGAGGCAGTAAAGATGGCTGTCGGTCCGGACGTAAATGGCAGAGTGGACAAAGGCGGGCGAGGCAAAGACGGTTCCCTCCAGTTGGTTTTCAGCCAGGACCGTGAGCTCCTTGTCGGCGCGGAGGACGGTGGTCTTGCCTTCGCGACTGAAACAGTAAATGCGCCCCTCCGCATAGACGGGAGAAGCGGCGTAGTTGCCACCGATTCGAACCTTGCCAAGGATCTCGCCGCTCGCGGCATCGACACAGGTCACAAAACTCTCGTCGCTGAGCAGGTAAAGCACGCGATCCAGCAGGAGCGGGGAGGCCATGAAACCGATGGCACTCGGCAGTTTCCAGGCGACATGAGATTCGGTGACGTCGCCCTGGCCATCCGTCCGAATGGCCCAGAGTTGCGGTTTGCCACTGAACACGCCGGTGCTGAGATAAACCAGCCCGGCACCATAGACCGGCCGAGGGGCCACGGTTTCCCCCTTCCCATTGTCGATGCGCCAGATTTCGTTGCCGGCCGACGGGTCGTAGGAAACGAACCATTGAGCCCCGGGCACGACCATCTGCACCTTGCCGGCTGCTTCGAAGATCAAAGGGGTGGAAAATGATTTGCGGAAGATGGGGACGGGGGTTTTGAACTGGGGACGATCGCTTTTCCAGACGGTATTGCCGGTCTCTTTATCGAGGGCGGTGACATATTGCTGATCTCCGCCGTCGCGCACCAGGATCAGGAGGTTCTTGAAGAGGGCCGGTGAGCTGCCTGGCCCCTGGAAATGTTGCAAAGGAAGCTCGCGCTTCCAGAGGACTTCCCCGGAATTCGAATCCAGGCAGGTGGTGCCGAACGTGCCGAAATCGCAATAGAGCCGCCCGGGTTCAACCACGGGGGTTGGGGTGGCATAGCTGTTGAGAAAGTTGACGGCGGGCGGGTTATCCACTGGAAACAATTCCTTATGGTAGAGCTGTTTGCCTGTGGCCCGATCCAGGCAAACCACTCCGATCACCACTCGCTCGGCCTGTTGCATCCGGTCGGGACCGGCGGCAAAGGTGCGAACATTGGTGGTCAACGCCGTGGTGAGCCAGATTCGGTCGCCCAGGATCACAGGGGAGGAACGACCAAGGCCGGGCACCGAGCTTTTCCATTTCACATTCTGATTGGAACTCCAGGTCAGCGGGATATTGGTTGCCAGGGAGATTCCGTCCCCGCCCGGTCCCCGGAACTGAGGCCAGTCATTGGCTGTGTGCGTATTGTGAGGTGAGATCCGTCCGGCATTGACATTCTCCCGGGTTGCGGCAAAGGCCAAGGGCGGCACGGCCGCGACAGCGCCACAGAACATGACGATCCGGAGCCCGAGCAGCGCCCAGCGGCGGTTGTGTACAGACTCGGATGCGAACCGACGATTAAGCCGCATGGCACGATTTATTACGGTTTTCATGTTCAGCCTGATGTGACTACGTGGGGAACGGTTTCCACGTAAGGCTTGGCAAACCCACCGGCCTTGATCCGTATGATCTTGGCGGCAGGCGTGGTTGAGCCAGCCGTCGGTGTTGCCGTGTCGGTCCCCGTCATTTGGTGCGATGTGAGGAACTCCGCGGGCTGATCCTTGAACAGCAACTGCGCGAAAGCGTGGAGGCTGCGCCGCCAGGTCTGCCACTCGTGCCCGGTTTCAGGAGAGACATAGAAGTAACTGTTGATACCCGCTGCTTTCAGCGCTTCGGTATTCGCCCGGGGGTCGCCGCCAAAACCGCCGCGACCGCCTCCGCGATCGCCGCCAAGCTCACGGCTACCGTAGCTGACGAAGACCACCTTGACCTTCTCCTTGAAGGCAGCGATGTCAGTGATGTTTGTGGGAGCGATGCTGCCGCCGCTGAAGATGCCGAGGTGCGAGAATTTGTCGGGGTTGGCGAGGGTGATCTGGCGGGTCTGCATGCCGCCCATCCACAATCCTGCCATCGCTCGATGGGGTTGATCCGTCAGAGTGCGATAGTGGGCATCCACGAACGGGATCAGGTCTTCCAGGAGAACCCGGGAAAAGGCGCTGAAATCAAACCTGCGGCCGCCGGGGCCGGCGGTTCCTCGAGGCGCGGCACCAGGGATGTAGCTATTGGCCATGACGATAATAAAGGGCGTGGCTTTGCCGGCAGCGATCAGGTTGTCCATGATCAACGCGGCATGGCCCTGTCGTCCCCATCCGGTCTCATCCTCTCCGCCGCCATGCTGCAGGTAGAGCACCGGATAGCGCTTGGCCGGGTCCTGGTCATAATGCGGGGGCGTATAAACGAAGCAGCGCAGAACCGCATCGGCGTTTGGGGAATGGAAGAGAGTTTCCCGCAGTTGGCCGTGGGGCACATTCTTGAGCGCGTAAATGTCCTGGTCCCGTGCGGGGATTTCAACCCCGCTGCCCCAGCGGCCGCCGCCATAGAAATACAAGGTGCCGGGGTCGGGAACCTGGGCGCCATTAATCACGAGTTGGTAGTAGTGAAAGCCTTCGTCCTGCGGCCGGGTCACGCCGACCCAGGTGCCGTCTTCCGTCTTGGTCAGGGGGTACTTGCCACCGCCCAGAAACTCGAAGCTGACGCTCTCTGCCTGCGGCGCAACGACACCCGCCCGGACGCGGCCTTCAGAGTTGACCTGGGGATACTGTTTGCCGGGTTGGTTGTAAGTCGAGGGCTTCCAGTCGTCCGCCGGTTCGCTGGGCTGGCCGAAGCAGATTTGGCTGAAAATCAGTAGAGCAAACGCAAGAAGCGGGAGCTTGGTATTCATCGGTTGTACTTCCACTTCCGTCCAGACGCCGATTTTGGACATCCAGGCGAGGGCAAAACGACGAAGCAATGCGACTGCTGGCGGTAAGCAACGGGTAAGGAACGCGACTGTGCCCGAAGGGTCAGTCGCAGGAACGGGGTGCGCTCGGGGGGGCGCGGGAATGTTGTGTGCCGCTCGAACGTGCGGAGGTTGCTGCGGCTGGTCTCACGACACCGCCGCGGTCCGATGGCGTTAGCGAATCCTAATCCCTGATTTGCAAAAGGTTCCACATGTCCAGCTATGAACCTGTCACCCTGTCGCGGTTGTCGTCGTGGCTCTATGACTGGGCGCGACGGGCCACCGAGCAAGGGCTGGCTCGTGCCGTCTGGGAGGGGCTGCGCGCTTGTCGCCTGCCACCGGACTTGCCGCCCCTGGGCCAGATCCGCTTCAGTTCCGCCTGAACCGGCCGCGCGGAAAACACCCAACCCGATCCCTTTGACAGTCTAATTTTCGCCTTCCGCGTAATCACCGCGCGGCCCGACTCCTTCGCCCCCTTCAGCCCCATCCGGGCCCGCTTCTCCTCGGCAGTCGCTCACTCCTCGCCAACGTCCGGCGTATTCGGAACCGCCGCGCGTACGCGGCGGCGCTCGCCTCACCCCGAACCGGTGGTGTAACATTCTGCCGCCGGGGCTGTCTTGCCGGGTGACATGCTAACCGATGCCGCGAACTTCACCGAACTGGACGTCCGCGCCGTCCGCGCCGTGCGGGCGGGTGAGGCGGAACGCTACCGCGAACTGGTCGAGCGTCACGAGCGCCGGGTCTATGCCGTGGCTTGGAGCAGGCTCGGCGATGCAACGCTTGCGGAAGAAGCCACACAATTGGCCTTCGTTCGCGCCTACAGGCGGCTGTGGCTGCTGCGCGACGGCGCGAAGTTCGCCGCCTGGATCGCTTCCATTGCACGCCACATCGCCATCAATCTCGGCCTGCGGCACCGTCGCGAGTTGAATAATCGCAAACGTTGGGCGCTGGAACAACCGCCGGCCCACGAAGATCATGCCGACAACGCTGAACCCAATGGAGGAACAGCTTAGCGATTCGCTGCGTAGGCTGGGGCCAGGCAGGCCGCTCGTTCCGGCGATCATGGCCGGCGTACTCGCGACGTCTTCCGCGAAAGCAGCCACAGCGGGCGGGGCGGTGGGCATTGGGGCTGGCACGCAGTTCCTGGCAGCCGTGGGCAAGGTGATTCCGTTCGCGGCCCTGATCCCGCTGCTCGAAGTCACGACCCCGTTGCCTGGGCTGTTGTTGACGTCCTGGATTGGGCGCATGGAACGCTGCAACTATCGGGAGCAGGATGGCTTCCGTGCCCGGTTGCATCACGATTATTACCGCACCTTCCTTTGGCGTTTCCCCTTGATGATGCTGTTGATTGTCGTTCCCATTCAGCTCGCACGGGGCGCGTGGGGAATCCGCGCGGTGGCGGCCTGGCTGGCTCTCTTTCTGGGCACCCTGACCTTGATTACCGCCCGATCCCTGGTGATTCACCGCAATTCGTTTCAAGTCGGCATGGTGGTTTATTGCGGGGTCATCACCATCGGCGCGTTGGCACTCGCGCTGGGCTGGCTGCCCCCCGCGCTTTCGTCCCTTCCGCTGATTCTGGCGTCCGTTGTGTTCATCGGCGTGCTCGGACGCAATCGCCCGGTGCGGATGGATTACAGTCTCTTCCTCCGTGCGACGCAGAACCTGCTGGAAACCTCCGAGGTCGCCGCCTCGTCGACGCGGAAACTGGACCGGGCGGCGCTGGTGACATTTGCACGGTTTCTCGGCTCACGCTGGTTGGCGGTGAATTACCGGTGGGAAGCGGATGGATTGGCCCTGCGCCTGCCGTGGGTCAAAGCTGGCTTCTTGACCAACATGTCCGGCTTTTTCGTGCCGATAAGCCCTCGCTGCTCCCGACTGCTGTTGCGAACGGACGCAGATGTTGTCGCCCATCTCGGCGAACGCCCCGACACGGAAGTGTTTTTCGTTTCACCCCACCGCGCCCGTGCGACCCGCTGGCTTCGGGTGTCGCTGATCGCATTGGTGATCCTGGCGGCTGTGTCGATGGCGATGGTCTTCATGGAAGACCGGCAGGAAAGGACAGCGCGCATGATCATCGGTTACCGGCTGCTACCGGTTTCGTTCACAGAACCGGTCGTGCGTGCGACGCTGGCTCAGTTGGAGGAAAGGGGGGAGGTCGGAAACAACGCCCTCCTCAAGGTGGCGTCGACATGGGCATTGGGAAGTCTCTTCGGCAGTTATGCCATGATTTCGTTGAAGCCTGCGCAACGACCTTGCTGATCGGCATGGACGAGTTCGCCAGCGAGCAACGGCACTTCTTCGGGTTTGAGATTCAGGTCCTGGATCAGGTGGTCATAGATGCCTTTGACCTTGCTCGGCCATTCCTGGTCGGTGGCGGCATAGTTCGTGAAAGTGTCCTTCTCGAACAGCTCGATTTTGCAGCCCGGCACGGAAACCTTGACGACGCCGACGCGAACGTTTTCCGGCAGGTTGGCCACCAGCGTTCGGCCGAAATAATCGACCAGGCAAATGCCGCTTCCTTTCGCGGTCAGTGGTGGGACGGCATCTTGCCATTCGTCCTTCTCCCAGTCCCGGTCGGGTGCATCAAAATCGGCCAGAACCCGAAAGCGTTTATCGACGGTCCGGTCCAGTGCTTCCATTTGACCCCCGCTTTCCATGTTGGACTGTCCCAAGCAGAGGAAGAGGTAGAAGTTCGGATCCGGATCCGCCGAAGTCTGGGTGTTGGCGAACGAAAGGAACGCGGCGAGCGAGAGAGTTATCAGATCAATCTTCATGGCGATTGCCTGCTAAAGCTGGGGCGACTGGTATCGGCGTTCGTGTCGGACCTTTATCTCGACGTGGGCTGTTGCTCGGTGGCCACGCGAATGACAGCGTCGAAGGCCGCTTTGGGCTCGGCGTTGGTGTCGAACAGCAGCGGGCGGCCGCGTGCGCGCCAGGAGTTCGCGTCATTGGCACCCCAAAAGGTGACAATCTTCACGGAGTCGCGGTGTTTCACGAACGCGCGAAAGAGACCCTCGTAGGCATTGGCCAGCTTCTGGTTGGCGTCGTCGACCAGGCCGCCCTGGGTGGTCGCCTCGTTGGCGGCGATGTCCGCACCGGTGCTGCGCTGGCCGCCCTGGGCGCTGTTGACGTCGAGTTCGGTGATGTGAATGGGCAAGCCGAGTGTTGCCATATCTGTCAGCGCCTGATCCATGGACTCGAAGCTGGTCGAAACGTTGAGGTGGGCTTGCGAGCCGATGGCCATGACCGGAACCTTTTGCTCCTGGAGCGACTTGATCAGCGTGATGAGCTTGCGGCGCTTGGCCGGGTTCTCCAGTCCATAATCGTTGTAGCGGAGGATCGCATCCGGATCCGCTTCGTGGGCGTATTCGAATGCTTTGGCGATGAAGTCCGGCCCGATAATTTCCAGCCAGAGCGAATTCCGCAGAACATCCGTGCCGTTGTCGGCGATCGCTTCGTTGACGACGTCCCAGACCTTGATCTT
>JAHDYP010000163.1 GCA_023383055.1 Verrucomicrobiota bacterium
CTGCGCGGGATGATCGACAAAGCCCGGCGACAGATCGGCCTCTTCCGCGCCCTGCTGGTCATCATTTCGACCATCATCATGGCCCTGATCCTTTACACGCTTACCCTGGACAAGATCCACGACATCGCCATGCTCAAACTGATGGGCGCCCGCAACCGCATGATCGTGGGCCTCATCCTCGAGCAGGCCCTGCTCCTGGGCGCCCTCGGCTTTGCCTTTGCCTCGGTCGGCGGTGAATGGCTTTTCCCCCTCTTCCCGCGCCGGGTTATCATTACCCCGGAGGAACGCCTCATGCTGGCCGGAGTGGTCGTCGCCATCTCCGTCCTCGCCAGCCTGCTCGGCATCGCCAAGGCCTTGCGTGTCGAACCCAACCAGGTGCTCTCATGACCGCCGCGCGATTCCCCGGCGAACCCGCCGTCGAGGCGCAAGACCTCGAAAAAATCTACGGCAGCGGCAACACCGAGGTTGTCGCCATGAAGGAAGTCTCCTTTCGCGTGGCCCGGGGCGAAGTGATGGCGCTGCTCGGCCCCAGCGGCGCCGGCAAATCAACCCTGCTCACCGCGATCGGCCTGATCAACCCGCCCACCTCCGGCCGCATCCTGATCGGTGGTGTCCCGGTCATGGACGGCTCCCGGGCCCTGGTGGACCTCCGCGCGTTTCGCCGGAAACATCTCGGGTTCGTCTTCCAAAAGGCCAATCTCATCCCCTTCCTCAATGCGCGGCAGAATGTCCAAATCGCTCTCGAGATCAATGATGTGCCACCCCGCGCCGCCCGCGGCCGCGCGCTGGAACTCCTCGATTACCTCGGCGTGGCCGACCGCGCCGATAATCTCCCTTCAATGCTCTCCGGCGGTCAGCAACAACGCGTGGCCGTCGCCCGGGCCCTGGCCAATCGCCCGGATGTGATCCTGGCCGACGAACCGACGGCCGCCCTCGACGGCTTCCGCGGCAGGCAGGTGATGGAACTGTTCCGCAAGGTCGCCCACGAACAGGGCGCCGGCGTCATCGTGGTCACCCACGATCACCGCGCCCTGGATGTCTTCGACCGCACCATCGAGATGGAAGACGGACGGCTACGCACACCGAAACAAGCGGTGGCAGAGGGCTGATTTCGGCGTATGAGCCGAACTGGCAATGGTTCGGCACGGCGCATCACGGGCTCGGGCACGCCTATTACGACATCAGTTACACCCGGCCCGAGGTGCCGCCGCTGTTGCGGACCGGCGCCAGCCCGGCCTTTCACGAGGGGATGGCGGAGGTGGCGAACATGGCGTGCGGCATGGTGCCCTATCTGCAAGCCACGGGGGTGCTCCCGCGGGATTACCGGGCCAATGCCGTTGCCGTGCTGCTCAACGATCACATCGCCCGCAACATCCTCAAGCAACCGCCCCAGGACTGCAATTGCACCGGCCGCTGCTGACCTGGCTCGAGCAACAGAACCAGGGCCGCAAGATCGGCTGGGATTGAGCGTGCCGGCGGCGCGCCTTGGCCGATCAGGAGCACAGTTCATCGCCGCCCGCACCATCCCGCCTGAGCTGATTTCAATCCGGGAGACCCCTTTCGGCAGGATTGGAAACGTCAGCGGCCGTTGTCGGTCGCGGGACTGCAGAACATTCGGTTCTTGGTCGGAAGCTGAGACTCGGTTCTCCAGGCATCGTACCGGATGAATTCCACGTGCCCGTCCACGGCCAGAACAATGCCGCCCTGCTTCCCGTGCCGCCTTCCCAGGGCGCCGTCCAGGTCCGGATCCGGGTAACTCGAGCCGTCGTTGTAAC
Organism: Verrucomicrobiota bacterium; assembly: GCA_023383055.1. Taxonomy (GTDB): domain Bacteria; phylum Verrucomicrobiota; class Verrucomicrobiia; order Limisphaerales; family JAHDYP01; genus JAHDYP01. Next base: position 1,776 of record JAHDYP010000163.1, read on the forward strand.
CGTAACCCAACGTGACATTGGCATCGTCCGGTTCCCACATGATGAACGCATTGGGGCTGAAGTCGGTAAGTTTGTAGGAATTACCGGCGGGCGCGAGCCTGCCGTACCCGCACACGGCGCCGTTCATGACATAGGTGGCGAGCTTGTTGGCGCGCGCCAGGAAAGTCGGCGTGTTGGTCCGGTCCAACGGACACCGGTAGCTGCGCGGGGTCCCCATGAACGACCAGAGTTGTCCCCCTTGATAGGCGAGGCTGGCGTTTGACGAGTAAGCCGCGGCAAACAGATTGGGCACTTGACTGTTGCTTGGCGCGTACAGCCAGCCGGGTGCCCATGGCGGATTCCAGTTCGGGTAGGGGAGTTTTTCCTGGTTGTCGCCGGCATACATGTGGCCGGCCAGCCCAAGCTGCTTCTGATTGTTGACGCACATCGTCCGCTGCGCCTTCTCCTTCGCGGCCGACAACGCGGGCAAAAGCAGTCCTGCCAGAATGGCAATGATGGCAATGACCACGAGGAGTTCGATCAACGTAAAGCCGGCTGGGGCGACCGGTGAGGCGCTCACGCCCGGTTCAGACTGGTCGCCCAATGCAGGGCCGCGACGGACGGCCAGCGCTGGGTTCGAGCGAGCTTGCCGCCTTCGAGCGTCGGGCGGAATCAGGAGGCCGAGACAGGTTGCAAACGGGCGTAACATGACGGTTAGCTTAGGCCATTCACTTGCCGGACCGCAATACGTATAAAGCCGCGTACCTGGGGTACGCGGGGGTTCAAGGGATCCGTTCCGGGGCCATGCACCTCGGCTCCATCCGATAATCCATCGCCATCGGTGTCCGGATTGGTCCAGTCGGCCATTCGGGTCAGGTCCGCTTATTGTTAGTTCCGGCCCGGCGGTTGATCCACGCATTGTCTGTGACATGGACGGTGGGCGGCATTTTACAATAGGCGGACCTGACCCCCCGGCCCCGACACTTTGTCGAAGCCGCGGCGATGCGATGTCGGGCTTTCCCGCCGGCTTGCGGGGCGTTGATGGCGGGTTTATCCTCGCGCCATGATCCCAAGAGTCGTGTCGAAACGCTGGCGGCTGTCGGTCTTCCCGTGGTTCCTTTTGATCCTGGCGATCAAGTCGCTTGCCATCGCCGCCGCTCCACCACCGCCCAACGTGATCGTCATTCTCACCGACGACCAGGGCCACGGCGACTTGGGATTTCATAACAACCCCGTTATCCGCACGCCGCACCTGGACCGCCTGGCGCGGGAAAGCACCCGGTTCACCCGCTTTTACGTGTCGCCGGTCTGTTCGCCGACTCGCGCGAGCCTGCTTACAGGACGATATAACTACCGCACCGGCGTGGTGGACACTTACATCGGCCGGTCGCTGATGCATCCGGACGAGACCACGCTGGCGGAACTGCTGGCGGGGACGGGCTATCGCACCGGGATCTTCGGGAAATGGCATCTCGGCGACAATTACCCGATGCGTCCCATCGACCAGGGCTTTCAGGAGGCGCTGGTGCACAAGGGGGGCGGCATTGGTCAACCTTCCGATCCGCCGGGCGGCGAGAGTTACTTCGACACCGTCCTGCAACACAACGGCAAAGCGGTGAAGACCCGCGGGTATTGCAGCGACGTTTACACGGAGGCGGCCCTGCGGTTCATCGAGTCCAGCCGCAGCCAGCCGTTCTTTGTCTGGCTGGCCTTCAACGCCCCCCACACACCACTGGAAGTACCGGAGGCTTACGAACGCCATTACCTCGAGAGGGAACTCTCACCTGCGGTTTTCCCGCAAATGGGCCGGCCGATCCCACCGGCTTACTCCACCAACATAACCGCCAAGATCTACGGCATGGTCGAGAACATCGACGATAACGTCGGCCGGCTGCTCGATCGGCTCGACCAACTCGAGTTGGCGTCGCGGACGGTGGTGGTGTTTCTCACGGACAATGGCCCCCAGCAACCCCGTTACAACAGCGGGTTCCGCGGTCTCAAGGGCACCGTCTACGAAGGCGGTATTCGCGTGCCCTTCTTCATCCACTGGCCCGGAAAGATTGAGGCGGGTCGCTCGATCGAGCGGATCGCGGCGCACATCGATCTCGCGCCCACCCTGCTCGCCATCTGCCGGGTGCCGACGCCACCGAACCTCCGGCTGGACGGCCGCAGTCTCTGGCCCTTGATCGCGGGTCGGGAGGTGGACTGGCCGGAACGGACGCTGTTTCTGCAATGGCATCGCGGCGATGTGCCGCAGGCCGGACGCGCTTTCGCGGCGGTGACCCAGGACTACAAGTTGGTGCGGGCCGATGGGGTGGGCGAGGGGGCGTGGACACCAGCCTTGCCGCCGGAGCTTTATCACCTGATCGACGATCCGTTCGAACGGCGAGACCTGGCGGCGCAACGTCCAGAGGTGGCCGCCCGGTTGCGGCAGGCGTATGACGCGTGGTTCGCTGACGTAACCGCCCAGCGCGATTATCGGATGCCCTCGCGCATCCGGCTCGGGTCCGAACAGGAAAACCCCTCGTTACTGACTCGCCAGGATTGGCGCGGGCCCGAGGCCGGCTGGACGCCGAAGAGCCGAGGACACTGGGAAGTGGAATTCGCCGCCAACGGCACTTACGCAATCACGCTGCACTTCCCCGCCCAGACCCGAGCCGCTCAAGCCCACGTCCGCATCGGCGCCACCGCGGCGGTCCGGCCCGTGCCCGCCGGAGCCACCGAAGCGACTTTCGACGATCTGGAGGTGAACGCCGGGCCCGGGCGCCTCGAGATCTGGCTGGAATCGGAGGAAACCTCAGCGGGCGCGAATTACGTGATGGTCACCCGCCAACCGGCCACCGGTGCACCGCGGTCGGAGTAAACCACACTCACTGACGCAGAGAATTGCGGATCGGGCGGCCATTCAGGACGTCCCCATTTCATGTCGCATATGCGACATGAAATGGGGACGCGCGGTTGGCGGGTTTGCGCTAATTGCCGAGGAGCAGGGAGGGTTTGTTGAGGTCGTCGCCGAGGCCGAAACGGGGGAAGGCTTTGAGGGAGAAGGTGAAGGCGGCGCCGTAATCGAGGCCTTCATCGCGGTTGTCGCGGACGCGGAAGGTGAAGGCGGCGGTCCAGCTGCGGAAGTCGCGGTAGAGGGTGTAATACTGTTCTTCGAGGGTGCCGTCCTGGGCTTCGAAGTGGTGGGACAGCCGGGTGCCCCAATTGTCGTTGAGCCGGTAGTAGAACGAGCTGGTGAAGAGGTTATTGCCGATGGTGAAACCCAGTTCGGGATCTTCGCGAACGTAGCGGTGCCCGAGCATCCAGCTCCAGCGATTGTTGGGGGTCAGGGTCAGGTAATGCTGGGAGATGCGGATCTGGCCGGAGTCGACGCCGTAGCGGAGTTCGGAGGTGAGGGTGAGCCAGGAGCGGGGCCTGAAATCGAGATCCGAGAACAGGTCGGCAAAGGTGGACTGGCCGGGGAGTCGGTCGAGGCGCCAGTCCGTGTAAAGCGACCAATTGACGAGGTTGTCGACCTGGCCGTCGCGTTTGGTCTGGAGTTTATTGCGGAGCCCGAGACGGACGACGTTGCGGGCGTCGATGGAATCGATGCTGTTGTAGTCGGGGAAATCGATGGGCAGCAGGCGCAGGGAGGGGAGTTCGGTGTCGAATTGGGGCAGCTCGGGCGGGCGCACGCTGGGTTCAGGAACGTAAACGAAGTTGAAGGCGGGCTGGACGATGTGCCGGAGACCGTCGATTTCGAGGAGTTTGCTCTGAGGCTCATGCCAGACGCGGGAGGCCTTGAAGGAGAGTTCAGCTCCGGTGTTGAAGACCCAGCGGTCCTGGTCGGTGAGCGTGCTGCCATCGCCGTCGGTTTCACCGTAGTGGGTGAAGCGGCCGCCGACGCGGGGTGCGAGGTTCAGCCAGCCGAACAGGTTCAGCGGGAGCAGCACCTCGTGGTAGGTATCGGCGCGGAAGGCCGAGTAATCGTTGGTGAGGGATTCGTCGGCGTAATTCCGGCGGAAATAGCCGACCGAACTTTCAGCCTCGTAGAAGAGTGGGGACTGGCCCAACTGCTGGCGAAGCGCGGTGAGCTTGAGATCGGGGAGACGTTCGACGGTATCGAGGAAATCGTTGACCTGGGGTTGGGCGGTGAGGCCGAGGCTGAAGTTGGGCCAGCGCTGGTGAACTTCGAGGAACGAGCTGGGCTGGGGATTTTCGCGATACTCGGACTCGAGGAAGTCGCGGGTCACGTAGGCATCGCTTTGATGGCGGAGCACGAGCCGGGCATCGAGGTTGGTGCGGATGGTGACGTCGTGAGTGAAGTAGAGGCGGTCGCGGTTGTGGGGGATCGAGACGTTGGTGGAGGAGGTGGAGGTGGCCTCGGGATCGATGTCGTAAAGGTAGTAGAATTTGAAGTCGCCCTCACCGTAACGGCCGGCGTCGTATTTGACATCGGGACCGCCGGCCAGGCCGCGTTTGACCCGGTAATCGAGGTGAAAAACGCCGCTGACATCGTCGTTGGCGCGCCAGTGATAGCCGCCCAGCAGGAACGGGCCATAGATGCTGCGGTAGCCCGGGGTCAGACTCCAGTGGTTCGAGTCGCCGTCCAGGTTGTAACGGACGTAAGGAAGATAAAAGACGGGCAGTTTGCCGGCATAAAGCACCGCATGCCGCGCCTCGACATACTTGCCCGGGGCGATCCGGATGGTTTTGGCATGGATGCGGAGTCCGGGCTGGGCGACATCGTCCGTGGTGAGGTAGGCGCCGGTGGCGGTATAGAGATCGTTGGTGAGGTCCGCGGTTAATCCTTCGGCGGCGGCAAAGAACGGCGGGCGGCCGGTGCGGAATGTCTCGGCACCCATCTGGCGGTTGAGCAAGTTGTAGCGGAGCTGGTCGCCTCGCCAGATTTGGTCTTCGCTTTGGAGGTAGACGGAACCCTGGAGAATCATGTCGCCCGTGGCGCGGTTGAGTTCGCCGTACTCGGCGCTGAGGACCACGCCCTGGTAGCGGGCAACGAAGCCGTTGGTGACCGTGGCGATCCCGGTTTCGGTGTGATAGGAGACGGCGCCGGCTTCGGAGTTGATCTCAATGAAGTCGTCGTCGGCTGCGGAGAGCGGAAGCGAGCCGGCCGCGGCGAGAGCAGCGCAAAGGGAAACGATGAGGCGCAGGCGCTTCATTGGGCGGCCTGAGCTAACCAGAGCGGGGTGGACATTGCCAAGAGGGATTTCGTTCCGCTGGCATGGCATGTGCATGAAGGGTTGGAAGGCTGTCGGGGGCGACGGTTGCGCAATATTGAACCAGAGAACTTTAAATGAGTGTCCAGACCTCCAACTCAAACAGCAGGGTGCTGCCGGGCAAAGGCGCCACAGTTTACTTGATGGAACTGCGGCGGCGCATGGCGGAAACGAGCGACCGACGGCAGAAACTGGAAGTGGCGAGCTGGGCGGGGGTGCAGCTCGATGCGATTCCGATCCGTCGGCGGCCGGTGGTGCGAGTTCGGCCGGTGGAAGCTGAGGCCGCGGCGCGTTAGCGGAAGCGGACTTCGAGGTTGAGCCGGCCGAATAGATTGGTAAGTTGTTGTTGGGCTTGGATTTGAGCGTCCTGATAGATTCCTCCCTGCCGGGCGGCGCGTCTTAATTCATCGACTGCCTGCCGTCGGGCTTCAGCTTCTAGATTCTTGTTAAAGGCCCGCAGCAGCCCGGTGGAATGCTCCAGAACCCGTGTTTCCTGCTCGTCGAGGTAAACATCGGTGATGGCGACCGGCGGGAGGGTGATTTGGACGACCTGATTTTCAATATCCAGGTCCGAGGGTTCGATCTTACGGAGGTCAATGCCGGCTTTCACGATGCCATGGGCGATGAGCAGAACCCGATTGTCTCCGTACCATCGAGTATCCTCGAGCACGACGACCTTCTCGAGAACGTACTTTACCGTAACCAGTTCAGAGAGGCCCTGGATCTGTTGAACCAGTGTGGCCGTGTTGAGAATCTTGGGCGGCGACGGGGGAGGTGCATTCAGTCGGGGAAGCCACAAGCCGAGGGTCAATCCGACCCCGGTGGCAACGGCGAGGATCAGTCCCAGGATGAGGAATCGGGTTTTGAGCACGGGTTAAATCTATCTCGCGAACCGGCTTTGCAAAGTCCGAATGCGCCATGCCGCGCGCAGGATATCCCCTTGGCGTGTTCCGGGGGGATTGGCTAGACTCGCCGTCATGAATGTAACTCTGCCGGCACCGTTCCCGATCTCGCGACCACGCCGATTGCGTCAATCCGAGGCGTTGCGGCGGTTGGTGGCCGAGACCCGGCTGGAGGTGGGGCGCCTGATACTGCCGCTGTTTGTGCGATCGGGGCGGAAGTTGCGGCGGCCGGTGAGTTCGATGCCGGGCGTGTTCCAGCATTCGCCGGACGAGTTGGTGCGGGAGGCGTCGGCGGCGTTTCGGGATGGGATTCCGGCGGTGTTGTTATTTGGGATTCCGGACCGGAAGGACGAGCGGGCCTCGGGCGCCTATGCGCGGACGGGCATTGTCCAGCAGACCATTCGTCGCTTGAAACGTGAGTTGCCGGAGTTGTTGGTGATCGCGGATGTATGTTTGTGCGAATACATGAGCCACGGGCATTGTGGGGTGGTGGTGAAGAGCCGGGGGAAGGTGCGGATCGCCAACGATCGGACGTTGGGATTGCTGTCGCGGGCGGCGGTGAGTCTGGCCGAAGCCGGCGCGGATGTGATTGCGCCCAGCGACATGATGGACGGCCGCGTCAGGGCGATCAGGGCCGCGCTCGATGGAGCGGGCTTTGAGGAGATCCCGGTCCTGTCGTATGCGGCCAAGTTTGCCTCGGCGTTCTATGGGCCTTTCCGGGAGGCGGCGGAATCGGCGCCGCAGTTTGGGGATCGGCGGAGTTACCAGATGGCGGGATCGAACGCGGAGGAAGCGCTGCGGGAGGTGGCCTTGGACCTGCAGGAGGGAGCGGACATGGTGATGGTCAAGCCGGCGCTCGCTTATCTCGATATTGTGCGGCGGGTCAAGGAGACTTTTGGGTATCCGACGGTGGCTTATTCCGTGAGCGCGGAATACAGCATGATCAAGGCGGCGGCGGAGAAGGGGTGGGTCGACGAGCGGAGTCTGACGCTGGAGAGCCTGCTGGCCATGAGGCGGGCGGGGGCTGATTTAATCGTGACTTACGCGGCGCGCGACGTGGCGGGTTGGTTGGGAGACCGCGGAGCGAGGCCGGTCTGACCGGGTGTCGCGGCGGTTCAGCTCATTTTGGTGAGCGCGAGAATGAGGAGGGCGACGATGATCAGCCCCAGGGCGATGCCGATGGCCACGAAGACCAGGTTGGTCTTGTTACTCTTCTTGGCGAAGGCAGAGCTGGTCTCAACGACCGGGCGGGTTCCCTGATCCAGTTCCTGCACCTTGACGCCCTGCGGGATGACGATGGTCTTGTCCAGGGGTTTCTTGGTGGAGGCGGGGGCGCCTGCGGCGCCGGATTCGAAGCGGAGCTCGAGCTGGCCCAGGCGCACGATCTGGCCTGGTTTGAGGACGGTTTCGGTGATCTGTTCGCCGTTGACGAAGGTGCCGTTGGTGGAATTGAGGTCCTTGATGACGACATCCGCACCGCGCGAGAACACTTCGCAGTGATGGCTGGAAACGGAGGGTTCGGCTATCGCGAAGGCGTTATCCTCAAGGCGCCCAATGGTTACTTTCTCCCCTTTGAGCTCGTGGGAAAGCCCGGTGAAACCTTCGCTGAGCACAACAAGTCTGGCCATAGGCTGGTTGGTAGTGGGCATTATCGTCGGCAGGATCTCGAAGTCAAACCCATTCGTCGGTCGCTGAGTGTAAACCCGTCATCATGCCGTGGTTGATCCCGGAATCCCCGTCGTCGGACTGCGAGTAGGCTTGGCTTGGACGGGGCTGTCAAGCGCCAGGCGAACCATATCCACGAGTTTGCGCGGGTGATAGGGTTTTTGCAGGAAATGGCGGCCTTCCATTTCGAGAAAGTTCTCGCCGACCACATCGGGACTGTAACCGCTGGAGTAAATGATCTTCAGTTGGGGTTTGTCGAGGTGCAGCCGTTGGCCCAGTTCCTTGCCGTTCATGCCGTCGGGCATGACCATGTCGGTGAGCAGCAGATCGATCTCCGCATGGTGATCGGTCCAGACCTCGAGAGCCGACAGGGCCGACTCGGCTTCGAGGACGCGGTAGCCTGAGCGCTCGAGGATGCACTTCACCAGGTTCCGGAGCGCGGCCTCGTCCTCGACCAGGAGGATGGTTTCCCGGCCGCTCCGGCTGGGGAGGGTGTAGGTTGCGTCGGCGACGGTGTCCGGCTCCTGGCTGCTGGCCGGCAGGAAGATTTGGAAGACCGTGCCCCGGTTGGGTTCGCTGTCGACGGTGATCCAGCCGCGGTGTTGGTGTACGATGCCATAGACCGTGGCCAGGCCGAGGCCGGTTCCTTTGCCGACATCCTTGGTGGTGAAGAAAGGTTCGAAGATATGGGGCAGATGTTCGTCGGCGATGCCGGTGCCGGTATCGCCAACGCTGAGGATGACATAGAGGCCGGGGGCGCCTTCGGAATGGGGGGGCAGCTGGCCGGCATCCACCGGGGTCGTGCGGGTGTTGATGATGAGCTGGCCGCCGCGGGGCATGGCGTCCCGGGAATTGACGGCGAGGTTCATCAGGATCTGTTCGACCATGCCCTGGTCGGCATGGACCGCGGGCAGTTCCCGCTGGAAATGCAGATGGAGGGCAATGTCTTCGCCGAGGATGCGTTGGAGCATCTTGGCGAGGTTGTTGACGACTTCATTGAGGTCGAGGTGGCGGGGCTGCAGCATTTGTTTGCGGCTGAAGGTGAGCAGCTGCCGGGTGAGATTGGCGGCGCGATCGGCGCCGAGCGTGATTTGCTCGAGGGAATTGCGCTGTTTGGGGGTGAGTCCGGTGCTGGAGGTCAGCAGGGCGGCGTGCCCCTGGATCACCGTCAGGATGTTATTGAAATCATGGGCGACACCGCCAGCCAGCTGGCCCACTGACTCCATTTTCTGGGCCTGGCGAAGCTGGTCTTCGAGCTGGCGGCGTTCGGTGATATCCCGGGCATTCACGACGACGCAGGGTTCTCCGGACGGATCGACCCGCAGAATCCCGATGGCCTCGAGGTATCTCCAGGTGCCGTTCGCATGCCGGCAGCGGAACTGGACGGCAGCGGACTTTTCCGGCTGGCGCAGGGCCCGTTGGAGCGCCTCTTCCACCACGGCGGAGTCGTCCGGGTGGATGAGTTCGAAGACCGAGCGATGAATCAACTCCTCGGGGCGATAGTTGAGGATGCGCTGCACGGTATGGCTCAGATAAGAGAGCCGGCCCTGGTCCTTGACGATCACGATCACATCCGAGGAATTCTCGATCAAGGATCGAAAGTGCTCCTCGCTGCGGCGCAGGGCTTCCTCGAACTGGTTGCGTTCGGTGATGTCGCGCAGGAACCCGGTGAACAGCGGCGGGCCGTCCATGGGGACGCGGTTGACGCTCATTTCGAGCGGGAACAGTCCGCCGTCGGACCGATGTCCGATCAATTCCACCCGGCGCCCGATGAGCTCCGAATCGCCATTCTGGAGATAGCGGGCGAGGGATTCCCGGAAGCGGTCGCGGGTTTCGCCCGGGAAAACCACCTCGGCCAGTTCGCGTCCGAGCACCTGGGCGCGGCGCAGGCCGAATATGCTTTCGGCGGCGCGATTCCATTCAAAGATCAGGCCTTCGTGATCGAAGGTGACGATGGCGTCGAGCGCGGAGTCAAGGATGGCGCTCTTCCGAGCCTGGCCCTCGAGTTGGGCCTGTTCGGCCAAACGCCGGTCCGCGACGCTTTCGAACAGGATTCCCACCGTGTCCGATTCGAGCGGAAAGGCACGCGCGGCGAACACGCCGGCATCCTGGTCCGCGCCGAGAAACCGAAGGTCGCCCAGGTTCTGAGCGGTTGCGGTATGGACAATGTCCGCCAGTTGACGCGGGAGATCGGATCCGGCGAATCCGGGAATGAGGTCAGCCAGCTCGGTTTCCGCCCTGGTCCGTAGTGACAGCTTGAGCAGGCGGTCGGCAACCGCGTTGAAGGCGAGGAGCGTCACGCGGCCGGGTTCGGAGGGAGGACCCAGCCGACAGGTCAGGAGCCCTTCGCTGATGGCGTCGAGCACGAGGTCCGGCCTGGGGCGCGCGCCGGGTTCCGAGGCGCGGCCCGGAGTTGAATGGTCATTTGTGGAAGCGTTTTTGATGGGGATTTCGTGTCGGGCTTTCGGGTCGATCCTGGCGAGACGGCGCCATTCGAAATGGCGCATGACCAGGCGGGAGAGCATGCGGAGGGCATCGGCCTCCGCCGGGTCCAGGTTGCGGGGGCAACGGTCCAGAATGCAGAGCGTGCCGAGCGCGAATCCTTCGGACGTGATCAGGGGTGCACCCGCGTAAAAGCGCACCCGCGGCTCGTTTTGGACGAGAGGGTTGTCGCGAAAACGAGCGTCCTCGAGCGTATCCGGAACGATCAGCAGATCGGAGCCGAGGATGGCGTGGGCGCAGAAGGCGATATCCCGGGGTGTTTCCTTCAACTCAAGACCGTGGCGGGCCTTGAACCATTGTCGGTCCTGGTCGATCAGCGAAATGAGCGCGATCGGGGCGCGGCACAGCCGGGCGGCGATCGACGCGATTTCATCCAGCTCGACCTCGGGCGGGGTGTCGAGGAGTCCGTAGTGCCAGAGCACCTCAAGTCGGCGGATTTCGTTCGGGTGCGCGGGCGGTTTCATGAGTGCGTCAGGCTGACCAGCTTGACCCGGGAGGACTCTAGTGAGTGCAGGTTCGCGGTTCAAGGTCTTTGGGGCGCAGCCTGGCGGGCACTGGGACCGCGGAATCGGGATGAGGGTAACGGGCGCGAGGGAGTTCCCATTAACTGGCGACGGTGATTCGCTGGCGGCCACCGCCCCAGTTCCCTGGACGCGACTCAAAGTGACCCGGGACTCTGGCACCACAAAACTGGCAGTTTCCTCCGGCGTCGATGTGCCAGTCGACCAGGAGGTAACGATCGCGCCCGATCAATTCCTGTCCGCAGCCGGGGCAGCGGGTGGATTGGCCGGCGGGATCGTGGATGTTTCCGGTGTAAACGTAGTGCAACCCGGATTGCCGCGCCTGGTTTTGGGCGCGCCGCAGCGCCGCGGGTGGGGTCGGGGGCAGGTTGCGCAGTTTGAAATCGGGATGAAATGCGGTGAAATGCAGCGGCACGTCGGGGCCGAGGTGTTCATGGAACCAGACGCAGAGACGGTCAATCTCGGATTCCGAATCGTTCTGGCCGGGGATGAGCAGGGTGGTGACCTCGAGCCAGACCTGGGTTTCGCGGTGGAGCCAGGCGAGGGTATCGAGCACCGGCTGAAGGCGGGCGAAGCACAAGGAGCGATAGAAACCATCGCTGAAGGCTTTCAAGTCGATGTTGGCGGCGTCGATGTGCCGGTAAAAATCCTGTCGGGCGGCGGGATTCATGTAGCCCGCGGAAACCGCGACGGTTTTCAGCCCGCGCTCGTGGGCGGCGATGGCGCAGTCGATGGCGTATTCGGCGAAGATCACTGGATCGTTGTAAGTGAAAGCAATGCTGCGGCAGTTGGCGCGTTCGGCGGCCCGGGCGACGGCTTCGGGGCCGGCCCAGTCGGTGAGCCGGTCGTTTTCCCCGGCCTTGGAGATGTCCCAGTTCTGGCAGAACTTGCAGCCCAAGTTGCAGCCGGCCGTGCCGAAGGAGAGCACGCTGCTGCCGGGGAAGAAATGGTTGAGTGGTTTCTTCTCGATCGGATCGATGCAGAAGCCGGAAGCTCTCCCGTAGCTGGTCAGCACCATCCCTTCGGGGCGCGCCTCGCGCACGAAACAAAACCCGCGCTGACCCGCCCGCAGTTTGCAGTTCCGGGGGCACAAGTCGCACTGCAGCCGGTTGTCGGGCAGTCGATGCCACCATTCACCCGCCACCACGCCGGGCATGATTTGTTGTCTGGGTGCGGGTGTCATGGCGTCGGGGCGGTCACCGTTCGACACGGTAGAGATGAGTCCGGGTGCGCAGGATCAAGGAACGTTCGAAGACCGCGGGTGAAGCCATGAAACCATCGTCGAGCTGGTTCTCCGCCAGTACCCGGAACTGGCGGGCGGCCTCGATCACGGTGGCTTTTCCTTCCTCGCTGAAGAAGTAAAGCCGATCCTCGGCGCACAGGGGGGAGGCTGAATAATTGCCGCCCACGCGTTCCCGCCAGATCTCCCGGCCGGTTTGGGCCTCGAGGCAGGAGGCGATCCCGCCGTCGTCGATGCCAAACAGCAGGTCGCCGTGCAACTGCAAGGAGGGTTTTCGCGGGACGTTGCGCCGGGATTTCCAGACCACCTGGAGCCGGGTGTCGCCGGTCGCCGGGGTGGCATTCGCATCGAGGACTTCGCCGGGGCGCCCCGGGCGCAGGGCGAGCAGTTGCCCGATGGACCAGCCGGTGGTGACGAAGATGAGGCCATGGCCGGCCAGGGGCCGGGAGCTGGCGGAATGGCTGGTTCGTTCCTCGACCCGCCAGATTTCATTGCCGGTGAGGGGGTCGTAGGCATAGACCGCCTTGGCGCCCTGGCTGATGAGCAAGGGGCGTTGGTCGATCAGCGCGACATGGGGTGTGGCGAAGGCCTTGCGCAGGTCGCCTTCGGCCTCCGGCTGGCCGCTGGCGTCGAGGTCCCGGAAATCGATGGAGCGTTCTCGCTGCCAGACGGTGCGGCCGGTCTGTTTATCGAGGGCCACGACGAACTGGCGATCGCTGCCGTCGAAGTGCAGCAGCAGGAGTCCCTCGTGAATGACGGGTGAGGAACCCGCGCCACGGTAATGGTTGCACTCGATGTCCCTTCTTTCCCAGAGGACCTCGCCGGTCGCACTGTCGAGACAGGCGGTGCCTGCCGCGCCAAAAGTGATGTAGACGCGCCCGGGTTCAAGGACCGGGGTGGGCGAGGCATGGCTGTTGAAGCGGTGAACGAACTGGGGGTTTTCGACCTGGAACAGTTCGAGATCGCGCACCACGGCGCCGCTCGCCGCGTCGATGGCCAGCGCATAGAGGCGATGCCCGTCCTCGGTGGCCGTGGTGATCCAGATTTGGCCGCCTGACACGACTGGCGATGACCATCCCCGCCCGTGGATGGCGGTTTTCCAGCGCAGGTTTTCGGTCTCGCTCCAGGTCACCGGCAGATTCCGGGCGTTCGAATGACCATCCCCGGTTGGGCCCCGGAACTGGGGCCAGTCGGCCTGGGCGAACTGCGCCAGTGCCAGAGCCATGACGAGGAATCCAAGAGGCCGGTTTGGGTAAAGCTGCATGGGCAATGGCAACCCGGCCCGGCCCGTTTCGACGTTGGTGTCGGACTGTCCCGGTCGGTGCGGGTCACGATCCAACTTGGGGCGAATTGGATGCCGGGTCAATCCCCATGGAAAACGAGGATGTATTTTAAATCGGATGTGCTACGTTCTTGCCCGTGTTAAAGACCGTTTTGAAGGAAAACCGCGGCATGGCGGGCGCCGTTCTGACCGCCCTGGTGCTGGCCTGGGCTGTGGCCGCGCCCCCGCCGGGAAAACCCGACACCGAGGCCCTGGATCGTAAGAACGCCCGGACCGCGGTCGGGCGTGAGCTGCTGCTGCCGGGACCCGCGGAGTCGGTGGACGATCTGATTCTGCTGGAACGTAGCACTCGCAACCTGCCGCCCATCGAGGCGAGCCCGGACGAGGGAGCGATCGCGGTGCTGACCGCGCGGCGGCTGGAGTTGGGTCATTATCGCCGGCAACGGTTCGACGACGACGTATCTTCGCGATTCCTGGATCGATATATCGAGTCCTTGGACAATTTGCGGCTGCATTTTTTCCAGAGCGACCTCGCCGAATTCGAACAGTACCGCACGCAACTGGACAACCTGACCCTGGCGGGCCAGACCGCGCCGAGCCGGGAGATTTTTGGCCGTTTTCTGCAGAGAATCGAGGAGCGAGTGGC
>JAHDYP010000164.1 GCA_023383055.1 Verrucomicrobiota bacterium
ACCTTGATCCGTGCCTGGCGCATACTTCCTTCCTCCTTGGTTGAAAGCCTGGGCAGTGGCATAGACCCGCGCGGGAAATCGGTCAAGCACTTTGAACCTGTCACTCTATCCGTGCCCTATTTGGAGCTCCGTTCAATGAACCTGTCACTCTATTTGGCGAGCGGTAGCTGCTGATTGACAGCGAGATGCGCAATCCGGACGCGTCTGTGCAGGGGGGCTGCGCACTGGTCGAGCAGGCGGTTCGGCAGGCTCGACGATAGGCGCTGGGCGCTTGCCTCATGCCGGGCGTAAGGAGGTTGGGAAGAAGGGCGGCAGACAGGCTGGCGCGAAGGACCGAACAAGGTGACAGGTTCGTGGTTTCCAAACCGCACCCAACCTCCCGACTGGATAGCATCGAGTGTTCGAGAGCACCCTGTCCGGCGGCGGAGGAACCTGTCACCCTGTAGATCGTCCTCGTGAGGAGCCGAGAGGATCGCGACCGTTGGAACGGAAGTTGTGTAACGTCCATTTGGTTTTGCTTCTGATGATGGTATGGACACGGTAAAAGAGGATCCATCGATGCCGGAAGGTCTTTCATGTCCGCGGTGTGGTACGCCGATGCAGCCCGGCGCACTGGGCGGCTTATGCCCCGCCTGCCTGTTGCAACAGGGTGCCACCGCCGATTCCGCCACGGAAAGTGGGGGCAGGCCTTTCGTTTCGCCCACCGTGGACGAGTTGGCGCCGCTCTTTCCCCAACTCGAGATTCTCGAGCTCGTCGGCAAAGGCGGCATGGGCGCGGTCTACAAAGCGCGACAAAAGCAACTCGGCCGGTTCGTGGCGCTCAAGATCCTGCCGCCGGGCGTCAGCGATAGCCCGGCCTTTGCCGAGCGCTTCACCCGCGAAGCCCGCGCCCTCGCCCAGTTGAATCACCCCGGGATCGTCACGCTCTACGAGTTTGGGCGGGTCCAACCGCCGCCCGGTGCCGCGAGCGAGCCGACTCGGGATGTCGCGAACCCGGATCAGCCCGGACTCGAGTCGGCCGCTACATCTACGGCGGGTCTCTACTTTTTCCTGATGGAGTTTGTGGACGGGCTCAATCTGCGCCGGTTGTTGCACGCCGGCCGGGTTTCACCGCGCGAGGCGCTGGCGATCGTGCCCCAGATCTGCGACGCGCTCCAATACGCCCATGATCAGGGGATCGTTCATCGCGATATCAAGCCCGAGAACATCCTCCTCGACCGCCGCGGTCGGGTGAAGGTGGCGGATTTCGGCCTGGCAAAAATCATGACGGATTCCCTCGCCATTCTTCCGGGCACCCTCTCTCCGTCGGACGGGGAGAGGGCCGGGGTGAGGGGTGAGCGGGTGGCATTGTCCGAGGCCGGCAAGGTGATGGGCACGCCGAGTTACATGGCGCCGGAACAGGCGGAGCGCCCGGCCGAAGTGGATCATCGCGCCGACATTTACGCGCTGGGGGTGGTTTTCTATCAGATGCTCACGGGCGAACTGCCAGGCAAACCGCTCGAACCGCCGTCGCGGAAAGTCCACTTGGACGTGCGCCTCGACGAGGTGGTGTTGCGTGCTCTCGAGCGGGAACCGGAGTTGCGTTACCAGCAGGCCCGCGTACTCAAGACGCAGGTGGAGACGATCGCGGCGGAGCCCCCACTTGCAGGCCCACCAGGCAAAGCGGCGGATCAGTTGGTCAGGTTTCGGCCCGTGCTGCGTCCCGCCGCTACTCATGCGGTGATGATCCTGATCGTCGCGGCTCTCTTCACTTTGGTGGTGCCAAAGTTTGCGGGAGTTCAGGCGAGCATGGGCGAGCCACCGGGTTTGGGAATGCGGACCTTGATTCAACTCTCGAGCTTCCTATCCGGTTTCGGCCTGATCCTGGTGCCGCTCCTGATGGTCTGGGATCTGGGAATATGTCTGGCTGCCTATCGCCTGAGTCCGACGCGGGGATTGCCGTTGTTGAATGCCATCATGTTGGTGGGGGTGGCAACCGTGACCGGAGTCGTGTTGACGACTTTCCTGTGGCCCTTGGATCCGCATACCGGACCGACCACGGTGGTCCTTTGGCAGGTGCTGATCAATGGAGCCATCCTGATTGCCGCGGGGCTGTTGGTCTGGCGGTTGGTTAGAAGACGCGCACCAACGGGCTCCCATTCACTGGCGACGGCGAATCCTCTGGCGGTGTTCGATTTCTGGCGTGCCCTGGATGACGAAGACTATGTCCGATGCTGGGAGAAAGCCGCGACCTATTTTCAGCGCGACGCCACTCGGGAGGAGTGGGCGACGCGGATGAAGGAAGTTCGCCGGCCCCTGGGCCGGGCCGTTTCCCGCCGCGTGCTTTCCACCAACTTCATCGTTCCGCAGACTCTTTTTGAGCAGAGGCTGCTGACGACCTATGACAGTCAGCGCTCAGCCGTGGAAACCATCGTTTGTGGTTTGCAGCCCGATGGCGAATGGAAAGTCGAAAAGTATGGATTTTCCCCGGCATCGGCGGCGGACATGCGGATCTCGGAGGAAGGGAGCCAGGACCCCGGCGTTGCTACCGCGCGAGAGCGGCCCTGGATCGCGTTTTGCCTGGCGCTGAGTTATGCAGGGGCGACCTTGCTTCTGGCGTTGGGCGGTTTGTTGGGGAGCAGCATACCAAGCGGGTGGTTGCTGGCGGGTTTGGTTCTGCTGGGCTGCGCCACCGCGGGGCTGGCGCTGATCCTGGATCGGTTCACCGACTCGCAGGGACAGCGCACCGCATTCAAAATCGCCGCGTGGCTGGCGTTCCTCACTGCCGCACCCGTGACCGGGTTTGGGGTGTTCTTCCTCTACGCGCTGACGCAGGAACGGGGCGGCTGGCATCCCGCGCCGGCGGAGGCGGTGATTGTGCCGCTGACCTGGTTGGGCGCGGCGCTGCTGCCGGTTTGTGGCTGGCGCCTCTGGCAGGCGGCCGCAGGGCGTGAGGATACCGGGGTGATGCGTTTGCTGACGTCACCGTTTTCGCGTTGGCGCACGCTGGAGTTTGTCGGCGTGGGCGCGCTGGTTATCGGGATCGGATTCGTGATCTGGCTGGCAATACCGAAACATCCCGACAACGCGCTGTCGGGAGTTGTGCAAGATGCTCTCACGGGTGACCCGGTACCGGGGGCCACGGTGAAGGTGCAGCGGGTCGATGATCACGATCGCGAGCCGCCGGCGATGACCGTGACCGATCGGCGGGGGCGCTACCGGCTACGCTGGCCGGAGGAGACCGACCTGCTTTATTGGCGCGACGGCGTGCGGCATGGCGTCGATCTGGTGTTCAGCGCGTCGGCGCAGGGATACGAAGTGTTTTCGGTGTCATTATCGCGGATCCAGGCGATGGGTCCTTACGAACGCGCGTTCGATTTTCGCTTGCAGCCGGCGCGGCAAACTGGCGTCGCGCCTTCCGAACCGCCGACTCAACGCGTCGTCAATGAGGTTCGGCAGCGTCTGCAACGAGCAGGGTTCCAGTTCGATTCCATGGTCACGTCCATGTCAGAGCACCCCCCACGGTTACGGGTGGCATTCGAGGGATTACGCACGTCCCGCCCGGCCAACGGGACGAACGATTGGGTGCCCGCCACGGGTCAACTGATCGCGGAGCCGCAGGCGAACGGCTCGTGGGAGGTGAGCGGTCGTGGGAAACTTGATCAGATCCGGTTCACGGTTGAGCCTGGCTTGGCCGCCTGGAGGCAGGGATCCTTGCCCGAACCCCTGCCGGGTCGCGATCCCGAAGAGGTGGCCGATTTCAGCAATGCCCGGCTGGACGAACAGACATTCCGGAGCGTGTTGGCCGGCAAGCGAGAGCTCAAGCGGCTCGATCTGCATGATTCGTCGGTGACAAGTGAATTCCTCACAAACCTGGCGGGCCTCAAGACTGTGGAGTATCTGGATCTCTCGGCCACGCTGGCTGCCACACCGCACAAACCGGCGGTTGGCGATTCAGGCCTGCGGCACTTGGCGCAGCTGAGCGGCCTGCGAACCCTTCTGCTGCACGGGTTACCCATCACCGAGGCCGGATTGGTTCACCTCTGGTCATTGCCGCGGTTGGAACGACTTCAACTGGGTGCCACGCGGGTCAAAAGCGGTCTTGCATTCCGCGGACTCCCCCAACTGAAATGGCTCCGGCTCGATGCCACTCCGATCACGGACGACACCCTCCGTCATGTCGGCACCTTGACCGGGCTGGAACAGCTCTATCTCGATGGAACCGCGGTGAGCGATGCCGGCCTGAAACACCTTGCCGGCTTGCCGCGATTACGGGTGCTCAATCTGCACGGAACCCAGGTGACGGCCGAGGGTGTCGCGGCTTTGCGCCTGGCCCTGCCACTCGTGGCGGTCGGGACCGACGCGCGTCCCGCCACCGCCAGTAAGAGCGAGACCGCGGATGCGATGGTCGAGCCGGCACCCCCGGCCAACGCACTGGAGTTGGTGGGGATTTCGTACCACCCGTCGGCGGACCAGCCGTGGTGGCGACCGGACGGATCGCCGCTGGTAACCGGATTCACCTCTCAAGGACGTTCCATCCACCCGGATGCACACGGCTACGAACTGGTGTTTCGCCACGGTGGATTGGGCGATGACGTGGCGTTCAAACTCGAGTCGGTGCCGCCGACCACATCGATCTCCGGGATGGAGCCGCCGCTGCGCGATGGACGGCCGGTCGAAAACCACCGGTTGTATGTGGTTCATGATCCGCCGGGGCCGGACGGCCAAGTCCCTCGGAGCATCGCACTGAGAATGGGGATGGCCACCGGTGCCTGGACCACGTTGGCGCGCCGATCGGCCACCGTCGGTCAAAGCGGCGCTTACGCCCTCGAGGATGGCGCGGTCTGCCGTTTGTTGTTTGGCGATCCAGCCGAAACGGCGGGCGAGACGCGTGTCACCGTTTCACATAACACGCTCGAGAACTGGGAAACCCGGGTCTGCGCGGTGGATCTCGACGGCAAGGAGCATCGCTCGACGCGGCATTACAACGCGGTTGGCGAACTCGCCAGCACCGCCGGTCATTTCAAGGGGCTGCGGTTGGACCGGGTGAAGGAGTTCCGGTTTGAGGTTCGACCGTATCGATGGGTGGAGTTTCGTGTGGCACTGAGGCCGGCCGCCCTCGACGCTGAGCCCGCCATCGGGCCGATCATTGACTTGTTCCTTGCGGACTTGGGCTCGGCTGTCCTCGGCAATCCAAAAGCCATTCACTTCGCCACCACGGAGTTAAGTTCACCTCCGAGCGCTGACCACGGAGCAATGAGCGCCTGGCTGCTAACGAACCGCATGGACTTGTTAGTAGGCCAATTGGCGGGACGTTGGGCGCTACTCGGCAAGGGTCTGCAACTGGGCGATTTTTCATCGACCCGGTGGGACAGTGCCAACCGCGCAGACGTGCTGAATGCACTGGCGCGGGGATCGAGCCTGGAAAGGCCGAGAGATGTGGAAATGGAAGATTGGTCGTATCTCCTGCCCGAACCCTTGATGCTACCGCTCACGTTGTCGTTCAGGACCGCGGAACAGGACTTGGGCTTGCTTCAGATCACCGGCATTCAAGAAGCGCCGCCCGGTGTATACATTCGCTACGGGTTGGTGGAACCGGTGCTTTCACTCTTCAATCCACCCCTACCCACTCTGCCCGGCCCCGCGGAACGCAGCCTGAGCGACTGACTTGACTTCCGAACCTTCCAGCCCATCAACGACCGCGCCCGGCGACCTGTTCGCCACGACGCACTGGACGGTCGTGGTTACACCGGGTTCGTGCGGCTCAACCCAGCACCTGGCCCGGCGCAAGTGCCTTCAAGAATTGCTTCAGCGGCAAGACGCGCAGCGGGCCGTCCTTCAGTTCGGCCGAGCCGGCATGGACGCCGAAGCCGGTATTCACAATGCCATCGGAGATCAGCCGCTTGAGCGGTCCATCGAACTCGTGTCGCCACGTCGCCGAGGCCTGCACCTCGATGCCCACCGTGCGCCGCGCCCGGGTCCAAATGAAATCCACCTCGCTGCCGGAAGGCGTCCGCCAGTAACGCAATTCGCCCCCAAGGTTCTGATAAGCGATGGCCGCGCGCAGTTCGTGCAGCACCCAGGTTTCCAACAGCAAGCCACGCTCACTGCCCTTGAGCGGTTCGCGCAATCGCCCGGCCAGCACCCACGCCACGCCGGGGTCGAACAGAAAGAACTTGGGGCTCGCCACTTCCTTCACCTTGGCGCGGCGCTGCCACGCTGGGAGCCAGAATCCGATCAGCGTATCGGTGAGGGTTTCGAAGTAACCCTGGACCGTGGGTCGCGCCACCGCCGCGTCGCACGCGAGGCCCGCTACGTTCAGAATCTGACCGTTCATCAGCGTGGCGACTTGCAGGAATCTCGCGAAGGAACCGAGCCTTTTCACCAGCGCTTCCTGCTGGATCTCCTCGCGCAGGTAATTGCTGAAGTAAGCTTCCAATGTGTCCACGGCGTAGTCGGGGTCAGACCGGATTCGCGGCAGCAAGCCGAACCGCAGCACCGAGTCGAGCTCTACCTCATAGCCCAGTTCCGCGGCGGTGAGCGGAAAGAAGGAGCAATTGATGGCTCGGCCCGCGAGCAGGTTAATGTCCAGTCGCTTGAGTTTGCGCACGCTCGAACCGCTCAAGGCAAATCGGTAATCACGACCATGCTCAGCGATGAGGGCATGGACCTCGTTCAGGAGCGTCGGCACCCGCTGCACCTCGTCCACTACCACCCAGCTTCCGCGCGGCCGGGCTTCGACCTGTTGCCGAAACACCTCCGGGCGCTGATGCAATTCCAGGAGCGTTTGAGTGCGGAGCAAGTCGAACCACAGTGCTTGAGGGAGGACCTGGCGCAACCAGGTGGTTTTGCCGGTGCCACGCGGGCCAAAGAGGAAGAACGACCGCTCCGGGAGTTGCGGTTGGCGGATAAACATCGCCAGCAGATTGACGGTAAATCTGCTGGCAGTTTATACAAAAGTGCCCAATCCCGATGCCGGGCTTTCGGCGTCGATCCCGCCCCATGAGCGCGACCCCACCCCACAGCACCGCGCCCGGCGACATCTTCGCCACGACGCATTGGACGGTCGTGCTCGCAGCGGGCCGGCGTTCAACCCCGCAAGCCGATCGCGCTCTCGAGGAGCTTTGCCGCGCCTATTGGTTTCCGCTTTACGCCTATGTGCGGCGTCGCGGGCATTCGAAAGAAGACGCGGAGGATTTGACGCAGGCGTTCTTCGCCCGGTTCTTGCAGAAGAATTATCTCGAAGGCCTGAGCGCCGAACGGGGGCGTTTCCGCGCCTTCCTGCTGGCGTCGTTGAAACATTTTCTTGCCAACGAATGGGACTTCTCCCAGCGGCAGAAACGCGGCGGCAACGTTCCGCATCTCTCCCTCGATTGGCAGACCGCGGACACACAGTTCCAAATCGCCGACCCCGCCGAACCGAGTTCGGACAAGGCCTTCGACCGCGAATGGGCCGTCGCGCTGCTGGCCCAGGTCATCGCACGCTTGTCAGCCGAATGCGAGGCCGACGGTCGGGGGCGGCAATTCGCCGAGTTGAAATCCTTCCTCACCGCGGGCAAAGGCATTCTCTCCCATTCGGACGCCGCCCGGGCGCTCGGCCTCAGTGCGGGCGCGGTGCGGGTGGCGGTGCATCGGCTGCGGAAACGTTACCGGCAGTTGCTGCGCGAAGAGATCGCCCAAACGCTCGCCGACCCGACCCAGGTCGAGGAGGAAATCCGGGCGCTGTTCGGAGCGTTCCGCGGCTAACCCGCGTATTTCACCTGAAGGCAGCTGACTTGCCGAGAGCTGACCTCATGGCGGTCGTTTGCGAATCATGAACCTCGGGAATTCTTGAGACAATCGGTGCGGTTTCGCGATTATAACGACCCCTTCCCGACGTCCCGATTTCATGTCGCATATGCGACATGAAATCGGGACTCTTGGCGTGGATGTTCTGCGCAGCCAGCGACGTGGATCTGGCGAGTCCCGGCTGCGTGGCGCAAGTGGGTTTGCGGGTCCTTGCGGTGGATCGGCTTGCCGGCATTCCGACAAAGCCTCACCATCGGGCGCGATGAGTTTGTCGCACCATTTATTGGCCCGTTGGCTGCCCGGCCTGATCGGACTCGCGATGGTTCTGGGCGTCGACGGGAAGGGGCGTGCCGCGGAACTCACGCTCCTCGGGGAGCCAACTCAGTGGAGCCTGGTCGAGTTTAGGATCGCCGGCGTGCCCGCGGCGGCCAACCCGTTCGACCCGGAAGCGATTCGGGTGGATGCCGTATTGCGCGCGCCCTCGGGCGGCCAGCAAGCGGTTCCGGGGTTTTACTATCGAGAATTCTCGCGCAGCCTGGTCGGCGGCGACGAACAGCTCAGCGCCGCCAAGCCACCGGAATGGCGGCTGCGGTTTCGGCCGGTCGAGGAGGGTCCGCACGCCGTCACGGCCACGATCTTCACCAACGGCCAACCCGCGGGACCAACGGTCAGTCTGGACTTTGCCGTGGCCGCCAATCCCAAGTTGCCGGCGCGCCGGGGCGTGGTGCGCATTGCGGCGAACCAACGTCATTTCGAGACTGGGGATGGCCAGGCCTTGCCGCTGATCGGCCATTGCGTCTGCTGGCATCATCGGCGGGGCACGTTCGACTTCGATGACTGGTTTGGAGCGATGGCGGCGGCGGGCGAAAACTACGCGCGGCTCTGGATGTCGCCCTGGGCTTTGGGGATTGAGGCGGAGCCGGACACCGGCGTGAATTACCGGCTCGACCGGGCGTGGCAGTTGGACCACGTGTTCGGGCTCGCCGAGCAGCACGGCACCTACCTAATGTTGTGCTTCGATTATCACGGCATGTTCGAAACGACGCCCGATTACTGGGGCGGGAACGACAACTGGAAGCTCAACCCGTACAACGCCGCCAACGGCGGGCCCTGCGCGAACCAGAACGAATTCTTCACGAAACCCGAGGCGCGCGCGATGTACCAGAAACGCTTGCGTTATCTCATCGCCCGTTATGGCCACAGCCCGAACCTGCTGGCCTGGCAATTCTTCAACGAGCTCGACAACGTTTACTCGCATTTGCAGCCGGCCGACGTCGCGGCCTGGCACGCAGTGATGGGCGACTGGTTGAAATCGAACGATCCTTGGCGTCACCTGGTCACCACGAGCCTGACCGGCGGCAGCGATCGCCCCGAGATCTGGCAACTGCCCCAGATGGAGTTCGCGATGGAGGATATTCACGCGGAGCAGCTCTACCCCGCATACACCGCGCTGCGCGAAGTTCTCGTGCCGGCGGGCTGGGGCGACGGCGAGTGGCAGGCGCTCGGGTTCCAGACCGCCGGGGATCCCCCGGTGCAGGTGGGCGATCCGTTGCCCGAGGGCCACCCGTTCAACGTGACACTTCCCCTGGGCGGCAATTGGGGCGCGAAACCGAACGGCGAGCTGGCGGTTGCGAACACCGACGCCGAGGGCCAATCAGCGAGCGTCCTGAACGCGTTCGTGCATGGCAGCGCCCATCCCGACCTGCGAACGCCGTTCAGGCTGGACGCCTGGTTCACCAACGCCGCACGGTTGGTCATGCGCCTGAACTCGGTGTCCGACGGCGCGGTGCTGGGGGTCTTCGTGGACCGGCAACCGTTCTTCCAGCGCAGCCTGCCGAACAAAGACGGCCAGTGGCTCGTGAACCATGAATACAACGAAGACATCGTCGTGGAACTCCCGGCCGGTCGGCACCTGGTGGAGATCCGAAACACCGGCGGCGACTGGTTTTATCTCGATTGGGTCAGGCTCGAGGCGGTGCGGCCGGCGCGTTACGCCGACGATTGGCGGCCATCCCCGGTGGCGGTGGGCCTGCGCGGCAGCCGCGAGAGCCTGCTGTACGTGGTGAATCCCCGCGCCAGCTACCCGGCCAACGCCACCAATGCGGTCATCGAACCGTTCGACGGCGACGTCCTTCGCGTCAGGTCGCTCCCCGCCGGATCGTATCGCGCCTGGTGGTACCATCCTCAAACCGGGGCGTGGCTGGGCGAAACGGCGGGAACCAGTGACGGCGCGCTGTTGACGCTGCCACTGCTGGAATTGCGCGAGGATCTGGCCGGACGGCTGGAACGGGTGGTTGCACCCGCGTGGCAGAATCCGCACCTGACACCGGAAGGGGCCTTCATGGCCACGCTGCTCGGTGAAGCCGATCGGTCGTACCAGGTGGAAATCTCGCCGAATCTCCAAAACTGGTCGGCCTGGACGAACCTCGCGAATGCCACGGGCCAGGTGGATTTCCACGATGATATGGCCGGCGCCGACCGCAGGTTTTACCGCGCCCGGTTGACCGACCCATGAATGTGCCTGGGCCTTATGGCGCCAGTTTCAACCGGAGGCAAGCCGCCTCCTGATCATTGCGCACCAGCAACAGGTCGCCGGCGAGCGCGATGGGATTCCAGGTCTTGGCGCTGAACACGCGGAAACGGGCCAGCTCGTTCGGGGCATCCGGAGTGGGACGAAGCAGAACGAGCTCGCCGGATTCGGCCATCAGCAGGTAGAGCTCGCCGACGAGCAGGCCCTGGCCGTGGCCGTAGCGGCCTTCCTTCCAACGTGGTGAGCCGTTGCTCGTGTCCACGCAGGCCAGCATGCCATCGTCGAGACCGAAGAGGCAGCCGTCGCGCACGTACAGGTGGGCGAACTTGGATTTCATGCGGATGGATTTCCAGACTCGCCGCGCCGAAAGCCCGCCCGCGGTGTCGCGCGAAAGTTCGATTAAGTCCGATCCCCGGCCGTAGCCGCTCGAGAAGATGACGCGATTGGCGTCGACCACCACTGGCGGGGCGCAAACCACGTTGCCGCTCTCATACGGTTGTTCCCAGAGGGTGGCTCCCGTCGCGGGGTCATGGCCGGAGACGACGCGGCGGGTGAACACGAGCACCTGGCGTGTGCCGGCCAGGGTGGACAGGACGGGTGAAGCGTAGCTCGGATTCGCGGTGCCGGCTGACCAGACGGGGCGGCCATCGTCGGCGGCAAACGCCAGGAGCAACTTCCCGCCGCCTTCGCCGCCGTGGACGATCACCTTCCCGTCCACGACCAGCGGCGAACTGGTGTAACCCCATTCGGGCACTCTTCCGCCCGATTCCGTGACTGCGTTGCGCGACCAGATCAGCCGGCCGGAATCGAACTCGAGACAGTTCAGGATGCCGGTCGAGCCGGCGGTGAAGACGCGACCGTTGACGACGGCGGGCGTGGCGCGCGGTCCGGCGCCGGCAATCGTGGTGCGGTACTGCGCCGGATCGCGGTGCGCCCAGAGTTCACGGCCCGTGGCCAGGGCATAGGCCACGACGCACTCGCTCTCTCCCCGCTGCTCCTGCGTCAGGCAGAGCTCGCCGACGATGACGAAGCCCGACCAGGCCGCGCCAACTTCCTGCCGCCAAAGTAGTGCGGGCGGATGTGCCGTCCAGTTGGTTTCCAGCGGTGGACCTCGCAAGACGCCGTTGCGGTCGGGACCATAGAACTGAGGGAAGGAGTTGGTTCCCGCATTCAACCGTTGCATCGGTGCCGCGGAATCCCCCGGCGCGGGCGAAGCCATACTGGCGGGTGCCGCGGACCGCGCCCAACGAAACTCGAAGATCGGCATCAGGTCGCCGCTCACGCCCCGGATGCGGAACAGGCCGGCGCCCGCGGCCAGGCCAGCCAGGAGACCGAGCGTGATCCCGAGTCGCAACGCGAGGCGGGCCCGCGAAAGGAACGCCCACCACCCGAGCAACAGCAGCGCCGCGACGAGCGCAATGGGAAGCGAGGTGAGATTGCGCTTCTGGAAGGGCCAGTCCGACCGCGCCTGCACCCAGACGATCGCGACGGCCGCCAAGGCCAGGATCACGATCGCGGGCCACCAACGAATTCGAGGCGCGACGAGGGCGGGTTGGCTGTGGGGCGGGCGATTCATCAGAAGTCGGATCCCTTCGCGGTGCGCTCAATGGCGGACTCGACGTCAGCGCGTTTCGACATGCCCATCTCTTCCGCCGGGTCAGGCCTCAATTCGATGAGGGCACCGGCGGCGGCATCCGCGGCTTTCGCAGCTTCATCGTCGCCCTGATTGATGCAGACGAACACCCCGAAGCCGCGGCGCGGCGCCAGCCAGGCGACCGCATAGTTCATCGTGTTGCAGCCGGCATGGGTGTATACGGTTCCGCCACCCCACTCGCGATTCGCCACCAGCCAGCCCAGGGCATAATCGCCACCCGCCGGCGGGGTGAACAGCTTCGAGTAGGAAGCCGCCTGCAGGAGGCCGCTTTGGCCCCCGGCGCCTCGCAGTTGATCGGTGAGAAATCGCGCCCAATCCTGCAGCGAGGCGTGCACCCGTCCCGCCGGTCCGAGCACCGGTGGATTGTCGGTCGCCGGGCCATTATTGGGGACGGGTTGACCCGCGCGGATGTGCCCCCACGGTTGGTCGAGCTGTCCGGGTGTTCCCGTGCCGCCGAAGCCGGTCGCGTTCATTCCGAGCGGGGCGAACAATTGCTCCTGGATGACCTGTTCCCACGCCCGGCCCGTTACGCGCTCGATCATCGCTCCCGCGACCACATAGCCGACGTTCGAGTAATGGTAAGCCGGGCCTGAGGTATTGCGGGGAGGGCTTCCCATGGCCGTTTTCACCACTTGCACGCGTTGACCGCGCACATCGTTGCCGGTGGCCGCCAGCGAGTGCCAGTCCAGATCTTTGGCGATTCCGGCCCGATGGTTCAGCAGAGCCTCCAGGGTCACCGGTTTCATCCCGGGATCGAATGTCTCCGCCAGCTCCGGGAAAACCCCGGCCACCGTGCTGTCCCACCGCAGCCCCGATCCCCGCTCCACCAGGCGCGCCGCGAGCGTGGCGGTCATGGCCTTGGTTTCGGATCCGAGGTGCCACTGGTCAGCGAGGGTCACGGCCACGCGGGTGCCGGTTTGGCGCACCCCGATAGTGCCGAGTCGATCGAGGCCGCCGCGGGTGATGATTCCGCCCGCGATGGCGGGGAGGCGGTGCTTGCGCCAGATCGGTTTCAGGGCGGCCACGATCGTGGGATCACCCGCCTCCAAGGTGCGGGTATCGGTGGACTCCAGCCAGAGATCGCCGGCAGGCAACGCATCCGCGAACAGGACGTGAATGGCCGGCAGCAGCAGCGCGCCAAGCAATCGGATTGGGAATGGCGAGGGTGTGGACCTTAACCCGCAGAGTCCGCAGGCCGAGAGCGGTGGGGTTTGCGCTCGCTTCCGCACCTCAAAGACTCGCGACGCTCTCAAGCGCCGAGCTGCAGTCGGGCATCGCTTTCGAGGAGACCCTTGAGATTGCCCCATTGGACCTCGTTCATTTCATCGAATGCGTGCAGATAGACCGTCACCTTCTCCCTGGAATGCTTGGCCAACAACGACTCCACCGCCGCTTTCAGTTTTTCGTCGTCGACGGACTCGGGCAGGTTGTCGACGGCGCCATCCTTGTGTTCGATGCCGAGGGTGTCCAGGAAATCGACCAGCATGGATTTCTCGTTGGTCATCAGCCAGCCCCGGAGCAGCGTGGCCGCCGCCACGTTCATCCGCGGGCGGCTTAACATGTCAATCATCTCCTTGTGCCGGTCGACCCGCGGCTTGCGTTCGAGGAAGGTGGGACGAACGTGCCGGGCTTCGGCCACGGCCCCCAGTGTGGCGCGATAGAGCTCCTTGTTGGTCGAGAAGCTCTTCTCGAGAATCTCGGTGGATAAGGCGGCGGGCATGAACCCAAACAATTCGTAAGCGCTAAACATGATTGGTTCGCCGAAGCGGGTGGGTGACGTTATGGGCTGGCCTGGTTCAAAACGGGATCGACGGTGATCACGGCAACGCGCTTCTTCGATGCAGTCTCTTTTACTTGTTCTTCCTCAAGCAGCAAGGTTTTTCCGGCCTCCAACGCCAGCACCGCTATCCCCGATTCCGCCGCCACTTCAATGGTGCGGGCCCCCATGCACGGAATGTCGAACCGCATATCGTGCCTGGCTTTCGCCACTTTGACCGCCACCGCACCCCCGTCGCGGCCGGCCAGTTCCCCGCCCCGGGCCAGGCACCGGTCGGTCCCCTCGAACCCTTCGACGGCCAGGACCACGCCGCTCTTGACCACGACCGTCTGCCCGATCTCCAGCCGCGCAATCTCCTTTGCGATTCGACCGCCGAACACCGCGTCCGCGCGTTGCTCCTCCGTCAACTTGGGGCCCAGGTGAAATCCGACGCCCGGCATCAGGGGTTCGAGCCACGGAGTCGCCTCGACCAACTCGATCCCTTCGCGCTGGAGCTCATTCGCCAAGGCGCCAAAAATGGTGTGGGCGTTCTTTTCCTTGAGCTTCAATAGCAGCGTCAGGGCGCGCAGATCGGGCCTCACGTCGAACAGGTTTCTGGGCGCGATCTGTCCCGCCATCGCGCACCGCGTCACGCCGCGATCTTTCAGGGCGCCGATCAATTTCCCCAGCTGCCCCACTTTCACCCAGACAATGTCGTCCACCAACCCGGCCAGCGCCGGATCCGTCTCACCCTGGAACGCGACCGCCACCAGCCGTCCCACGCCCATCTGCCGCGCCTGCCGCGCGAGCATCAGGGGCAGGGACCGGTTGCCGGCGATAATACCCAGCGTTTCGGATGATGCATTCATCGGAGGGAGGCCAGCCCGGATTTCTACTTCAACGCCGCGTAAACGCGGTGGACATCGTCGTGATCGTCCAACGCGTTCAGAAAATCGACCACCACCTTGCGCCGCGCCTCGTCCAGCTCCATCGGGTTCCGGGCTTCGTAACGCAGTTCGCTCGTCACAATCCGCCACTTCGCCTGGGCCAGCCACTTCGAAACCGCCCCCAGATCCTTCGAGTCCGTGTAAAACCGGGCGCCCACCTGGCCTTCGGGAACCTCGCCGGCCTCAAGCGACTCAAAATTCTGCGCCCCCGCTTCGATCCCGTCCGACTCCGCATCCCGGCTGGGATCCTCGTGCAGGGCCTCGACCACACCCAGGTGATCGAAGAAGAACGCCACGCTCCCCGGCGCGCCCAGGGAACCGACCCGGAACAGATGCCGGATCTCCGGCGCCGTTCGATTGCGATTGTCGGTCAGACATTCCACAATCACCGGCACCTTCTCCGGCGTGAATCCCTCGTAAGTCACCAACTCGAACTGCGCGGCGTCCTCCCCCTGTCCCGACCCGCGTTTGACCGCCCGATCAATGGTGTCGCGCGGCACGGAATTCTTGCGAGCCTTCTCGATCGCCGCGGTCAGCCGCGCGTTCAGGTCGGGATCCGCGCCGCCCAGCTTGGCGGCAATGATGATCTCCCGCACCAGCTTGCCGATGATCTGCCCGCGCTTCATGGCGTTGGCTTCACGCCCCGCCTGTTTCCATTGTGCACCCATAGGTCAATGTCGAGCCGCACCATAACAGCCACCGTCCGTTAAGCAAGATGGTCATTCGGACGGTTTAGGCGGAACTGCGCTTCGCATATCTCTTCGCGCAAACCAGTATCGTCAAGCCGCAGCCGAGCAGCGACAACGGAGCGGGCTCAGGAATCGTGACAAACTGGAAATTGGCACCGACCGTCATTGGGGAATGCGGCTCGAAATGGACAGTGGGTAAGACCAGCCCAGGTGCTTCACCGGCACTCCGGGAGCCGAGAAAGGTAACGGCCGAGGGAGTCGCGAATGCCTGCACGGTTACCCGGTGCGAGTCCGGGGCGGCTCTCCACAATCCCTTGCCGGGTCGTCTCACAGTCGGACAACGCCCATTGAAGGCGGAGATGTTGG
>JAHDYP010000165.1:0-11184 GCA_023383055.1 Verrucomicrobiota bacterium
TCACGTCATCGGCCAGTTCCTCGCACTTGTCGCGCAGGGCCTGAACCTCGGCCTGCGTGGGCGGATCAGAGATCGTAAGCCCTCCGATCTCGCCGTCCGTGCTGCCCAGTATAACTGCCGCTTGGTCAGCCCCGGCCGGCTGCGTGACGGGCGGGACGCCGTAGAACCCGATCTTGCCGCCTGAGGCACCGATCGCGGTCTGCCAGTCGTACGCACCCGCGTGGCGCTTCAGCGTCCCCTGCGTGACATTGAAGATCAGGTAGCCCGTCGGGATCGTCCCCGCCGCCGGATCAGCGGTCACCGCCGCTGGCAGAAACTGCTTCCACGTCCCCGGCGTCCCGGCCACCGTGCATTTGAACACGCCGCCGAGGGCATCCTTCCAGACTTCGTTCAGAACATGCGACCCGGTCGTGGGCGGTCCGATAGTGCTGGTGGGCACGCCCGCGACGTAGGTCGGTTCCTGCTTGAAGACCTCTGAAGTCAGGATCTCGAAGTTGGTTTCGGTCAACGCCACGAAGTCGGCGGCGTTGCTCACGTCGTGCAATCGGCCAGGTGCAATCGTTCCCATATCAAACCTTTCTCACTGTCACTTCGTCGTGGTTCAGGCTCCGGAGTCCGCTGCGAACGAACCAGGCCCGCAGCTTGAAGTCAGTCTCGCTCCCCAGCGCGGCTACGAGCTGGGCGTTGGTGATGGTCTTCGGCCCGGTGCCTCCCGAAAACTCGAACGTCCCTTTGAGCACGTCACCGGTCGTCAGCACCTCCAGCACGGTCTGGTCGATGTCGGGGCTCAGGACTTTGGTTACCGGATCTTCGGATGAACGATTCGCGGCCTTGTCCCAGTCGGCCACGATGTCCGCGCCGGTCCCATACGTCGGATTCCAGCCGTCGTCCGCAACGCGCAGGTTCAGGGGCGCCAAGGGTCGATACGCCCGCTTCTGCAGCGTGATCGATGTTAGATCCACCAGGGCCAGGTCGAACTCGCTCTGGAGTAGGAAGGGCTGGAGCTTGAAGGTCTTGTCCGGCGGGCTCATGTCATCCGAACGCATGGCGAGGTCATCCCGGAGCGCGACCCAGACTTCAGCATCGGCGGCGTGCGTTTCCCGCTTCGTGTCGTAGCGGGCACGGACTGCCCAGAGCCGGTATCGCCCAGCGGCGACCAGCTGAGGGTTCCAGGCGCTGAGAATCTCGTTCCCCACGAAGACCAGGAGCCGGTTTTGCTGGGCCTCGAGGAAGGTGATTTCGTCGAGGTCATTGTCGAGCGAGTCGAACTGGATCTCGATCCCGAGGTAATCGTCAATCAAGAGCGTCCCGGCCGGATAATCGGCGACGACTTGCCCCCGCTGGGCGAAGTTGTCGAAAGCGCCGACATCCCGATAGGACAGGTCGCTGCGCTGTTTCCAGAGGTTGAACCCGTTGCTGACGAGATCGCCTCGCGAGGCCAGGAAGACAATCTGCGGCGTGCTCGTTTCCTTGAACTCCCAGGGAGCCTCGATGAGCTTTTCGTATCCCAGAGCCTGAACTTCAAACACGTTCTCTTCGGGTGCGTCATCCGCCCCAGCGGCGTAATGGTCCGCGTTGAAGAAACCCGTATCCTCCCGGAACTGGACCGTGGCGGTAGCCTGGCCGGGGGCGGGAAGAGTCAACCGCTCGACCCGGCACAAGACGCCGTCAACGCCACTCTGAGGGAACGAAAGGCTGAACAGTCCGCCAACGGTCAAACCCACCGCCTTTGACTTCCGGACCTGCATCGAACCGGCGAGCATCGGCTGGGCGGCGACACGTCCGGCCGCGTTGGCGATCTTCTGAGCCACACCCTGGCGGGTGATCCACAATCGACTCAGGGTCTGCGACAGGACCGCCTGCGTGATCTGGAAGTTACCCCGGTCGCGGTAGGCGACGGAGTCTTCCTGGAACCGCTTATCCCGGTTGGTGAACCGAACAAACGTTTCGTTGAACGTGTCCGGCCAACCCTGCGGGTTGAGCGTAGGCGCATCGACCAGGTCGGCGGGTTCGACCGTGACCGGCGTCGCCGAGGACTCCCGGACCAGGGCGAGCCCCAGCCGCCCCTGGGAGTCGTAGGTGGGGTATGCGTCAAAGCACTCGCAGAGCTCGACCAGGAACTGGCGGAAGTTGAAGGCCCGCGTGATGACAGGCGACACGCCAATGCCCTCGGTATTCAACGCTTCGCCCGCCGCTGCCAGGGCGTCCATGTCGAGCCGGGATTCCGGCAATCCGAGTCCGCAGCGCGGATTGGTCCACAGATCCCAGAGCGGAATCACGGGGTTGACGTCATCCTCGATTGAGTTGGGCGTCGGTAGCCACGGCGCGTTCGGCCACCGCTCCACCAGGACTTCAATGTTGGGGGCATTCGTGCGGTCCCGGCCGAAAAACAGTTGATCGAACACCAGGTATGCCTGCCCACGGTAAGCCGGGTGAACCGTGCCGCTGGTCGCCAGGAGCGGGTCCTGCCCCTGCGTCTCAGTTCCCCAGTAAAGCCGGACATTGCCTCTGGATTCGATCGTGATGTCCGCAAAGTCGCCGCTGCGGGCGAGTGGCCCTTCCCACACCGGCTCGTCGTCCATCCAGATAGCGTCCAACCGATCGAGGGGGCCATGGGCAATCAGGGCGGCGAAGCTGGCGAAGTAATTGTAGCCGACCGTTTCCTTCTTCTTGCCCACCCGCATCTTGATCTTCTTCGACTTCACAGCGAAGGCTTCACTGATGAAGGTCACTGCCAGGCGGGCGATCCCGCAGAAGTACGGGACCGGCCGGGCCTGTTCGTTGGTCGAGATCCGGCGCTCATCGAGCCCGAGCGGCTTCTGCTTGGGCTGCGGCAGATCCTTGGTTGACGAGAAGAAGCTCATTGAACGGGCCGGTAGATCGCCATCAGGCGCTTGGCGAAAGTGAGATCATCGAGCCGGGACTCGATCACCCCGTAATTGCGCATCGCGTGAATGAACAGCGGTGGCTGGAGGATTAACCCGACGTGATGCGGCACCCGGCCCATCCGGAAGCAGGCGATGTCGCCGACCTGGGCCGGATCGCCTGGCGTAACGCGCTCAAACTGCCGGCTGACCTCCAGCCATTCCAGGATCTGGGAACTGATCCGATGCTCGCCGCCGTCCATGGTGTAGTCCGGGAACCGGGGATCATCGATGGCACCGGTTTCCCAATAGATGGCGGCGATCAGTTGCACACAATCCACCCCGGCCTGGGGGATGCAGGCATG
Source organism: Verrucomicrobiota bacterium (assembly GCA_023383055.1). GTDB lineage: Bacteria > Verrucomicrobiota > Verrucomicrobiia > Limisphaerales > JAHDYP01 > JAHDYP01. The sequence continues at coordinate 3,230 of JAHDYP010000165.1, forward strand.
GGGAACGAACGGTGTCCCGAGCCAACGCCGCGCGACTTGAATCAGCCGCGCCTGGCGCCACGGGGTGCCGTAGAACGCGAGCCTCATTTCTTACCTCCCGAGCCAGTCTTGATCTCCATCGCCTTCAGCGCCAGGTTCCGGAGCGGAACCCGATGCCCGCCCCAGTTGGCGAAGTTGTTGAACTTCAGCACGCACGCCCCATCGGTCCCGTCGCAGCCGGGATACAGAGTCCCCGCGCCGGTGGGCACGGCGAACGAAAGCGGGGCGTTCAAGGTCAGCGTCACCTCGCCGCCAACTTCGGCCGTGCTGCCGAGGATGGTGCGGACTTCGTAGGTCGAACCGCTGCCGAACTGGATCCAGCCTTCGGCGAAGTAGTGGGCCGCCAGTCCGGCAAGGCCTGCGCCTGAGACAACGATCTCGCGCGCATCGGCGCTCTCAAACGTCACAGTCAACTTGTGCGCGTCCGGATCAACGCGGCAGGTGTTGGGTTCGTAGAGCCGGTAATTGCAGCGGGGCTGAAGCATCATCGCCGGCACGTTCCCCCGCATCGAATCCATGGCCGACGCGCACCGGACCGTTTCCTTCTTGCCCTGAACCGTTGCCGACAGCGCCAGGCCGCGGAGGATTGGGACCGGTGCGGCCTCGCTGGCGAGGTTCCCCTCGAGGATCTCGACCCAGAGCGGCGTCGACAGTCTCAGAGGAAACAGGAGCGACAGCGGATTGTCCGCCTCATAGATCGCCTCGATCTCGACTTCCTCGCGATCCGCCTTGGTGCTGAGGCTGAGGGGACCGTGCGTGATCCGCCTGGCGGCGTAATCCTGACCTGCCAGGGTGATATCCAGCGGATGGCTGGTGAAGCGCCAGTCCTGCACTGCACCGTTGAAGTCGCTCCAGATGTGGTAGAGGTAAACCGGCCGCTGGCCCGTTTCCGCCAGGACGTATTCCGTGGGCAACTCGACCACCCGGATCGAATAGACGAGCACCCCCTCGGCTTCGAATGTCCCTTGCTCGATGTCACCCGCCAGGCGGACGTAATGGAGCGGCCACGCCCGCCAGGTTTCGTCGATCAACGTTGAGACGTTGACCGTCACCCGCTCCGTCCCATCCCCATTGTCGGCCACCGCCACGATCTGAGCGGCGAGGGCTTGCGCCCCGCCTTTCGTGAACCAGAGATGCGATGCGGGGTGGTCCTGCCACGTCTGCGCCAACCCCTGGCCTTCGATGTCGAACTCCGTGGTCTCGGCCGTTACCCCAACGAACGCCAGAATGCGGAAAGCCTCCATTGGTCCGGGCAGCCAGAAGCCTTGCAGGCGACCCTTCACGCCATCGAAGAAAGCCTCCACGGCTGCAATCTCATCCTCGCCCTGCGCAAGCAGATCGAACTGAAACCCGTGAACGACGTCTTCCTGCAGGGACGCGAACTCCGGGGGGCCGAACCCGATCTCCAGTTCCCGCAGGTCATACTCGAACCGGGCTGTGGGGAGCCGGGTCCAGTCGATTTGGAACTCGAATACTGGGCGGTCGAGGTAGTTCATGCGAAGCGAACCACGGCGAGATCGGAGATCTCGATCTTCGGGTTGGACCGGTCCCAGGAGACATTGACGGCATCGAAGTAACCGTTGGCGGCCTCATTGGGGGTGTAACTGGCGGAGCGCCAGCTATACGAGCCGTGATTCTGAAAGGTGAAGGTGTCCAGGACTGCTTTGTCGATGAAGTCTTCGTAGGTGCAATCGTAGGCGTCGGCAGGATGTCCCTTGCAGTGCTGCAGCATACTCCAGCTCCCTCCCGCCTTCAGGATGTCGACAAAGTAGAGGCAACGCGTTTCAGTCATGAGGCGACAGGTGTAATGAAGGGGGCCACCCGCCGAGCCGGTGATTGTTCCAACTCGGCGGAGACTGACGCCGCCGTTGGTGGTTGTGGCGTAGTTGGCGGGAACACCGCCCGCCGCCGCAGTTCGGGTCCAAGTCGTGCCGTTTTCGTAGCAACCGAAGAAGTGTTGGGTGTTGCCCGCCCCGTTATTGTATGGCTGGGAAGTGCCAGCGCAGACGCCCACGACAAAGACCGGCGATCCCTGCACGTTGGCTCCAGAATCTGTAACGCGCAGTCGAAGGGCGACGCGGAGCCGTTGCCAGTTCGAGCCGATGGACATGAGTCGGCAGAGGGAGGAGTTACTGAGGACGGCGGCGACATCGTTCTGGCCGTTGATGATGCGGTGCAGGGTTTTGGTTGCCATAATCAGGATGAGATGGTCAGGCCGGGATCGACCCAGGCACCGGCGAAACCAGTGCCGTCGTTCAAATCGTTGATATCTTCGTCGTCCGGGTAGGTTTCGAAGGAATCGAGGGCGGTCATCCCGGCGTAGAGATCTATGTCGACCCAAGTGCCAGCCCAGATCAGACCCTTATTGAGGCCGTTGAGCCCGGTATTGTCGGTGTAACCCTCGAAGGTGTCCTCGTCCTGAATGCCGATGAAGAGGGTGACATCGACCCAGGCCGTGGCGAACGCGGTGCCGGCAGCCAGGCCGTTGAGGGGAATGGCATCGGCGTAACAGTCGAAGTTATCGCCACCCCCGTCGCCATAGCCACCACCGCTGCTCCGCGCCATCTCAGGTCGTAGCGGTATCGGATCTCTTCTTCCCGCGTTTCGTCGCGAATCGGGAGGCCCGCCCGGGATTTGATCTGCTGCGCCTGATGCGAGAGGCAGATCCGACTCGCGAGCAGGTCGGCCATTGCTTCGTCGAGCGCATCGATCGCGCGGCGAATCGTCTGGAGTTCGGCATTCGGGTTCATGAGGGTTTGCCGGACCACCGATACGCACATTTTGGGCATTGGAACTCGGTCGGAATGTCCTCATCGACCGCCGGGAAGTCTTCGGGCGCCACCGGCGCGGGCGGTTCCGCGAGCAAGCCCTCGAGCGCGGCAGCGTCGAACCCGGCCAGGTCGAGGTCGAAGTCGCCCGCCTTCAATTCCGCGAGCAACCCCTTCAACGCCGATTCGTCCGCCTCCGCCAACTCCGCGAGGCGATTGTCTGCCACCAGGTGCGCCCACTCGTCGGCCTCGGTCGCGAAGTCCTGGTAGTCGACCGGCACCGTGGCCAGCCCGAGGACCTTCGCCGCCTCATACCGGCCGTGCCCCGCGACGATGAACCCCGACCGGGTCGACACGACGACCGGCGACCGCCACCCCTGGTGGGCGATTACCTTCGCCAGCAGTGCGACCTGCGACTGAGGATGCTGATTCGGATTGCGCGGGTTCGGAACGAGCTTTTCGAGGGGGACCAGCTCGTCAAAAGCGCAATTTACCTGGGGTTTCGATGGATCCGGCGGAACTGGTGCGCGTTTTTTTGATTTTCGGTCGTTCATACGCGTTGTCAGGGCTGACGCCTGCCCTCCAGGCCACCCCCGGGGGCGAAAAGATTCCTTCGACTGAAGGCCAACGTTACGCTCTGGGTTGTCTCGTTCATTCTCTGCCGGTTCTCGTGCGTTTTGATTCCGTGAAAGGGGCGACACCGCCACTGGCCTCGCCCGGGCTGTTCTCGCCGCCTGAGGCACCCGCCTTCCTGCGGGCCGTCGAGGCGGACTCGCGCCCTTTCCCTAAAGCGGGAACGTTACGCTTCAACTTCGATTTCGACCTTCCGCCGCGGTGCGAAGGCGTCCCATTCCGAAGCCAGTTCCAGGCGTGACGTTGCCCCCGGTTGCGCCAACGGAGCAGCCGGCTGTAGTAACCGGTGTAGTTCGCCAGGGCGGCGATACGGATGCCGCAGCGTCGGGCGAGTTTGCGGACGGATGGACTGCCTTCGAAGTAGCCGGGGCTCAGGACCCAGGCCAAGGCGATCAGCCGCATGCCGAGGGATTCCGGTTGGATGCGCCGACCCGATGGCGGGAGGAGCATCTGGAGAACGCGGGCCACCGTTTCAGAAAGCTTCGGGTCATTCCCCGCGCTGGTTGCATCTTCGTCCAGGCGCTCGTAGAGCTGTTCCCAGTCGAACCCCTGGGGCGAGGCGTCGACCGGGTCGCGCTTGGCGGACTGAAGCCCCTCGTGGAAGTCGCCCTTCAAATCGCGTCCTCCGTCGTTTGGCCGACCACCGCCACGGTCTGGAAGAACTCCTGGAACCGACCGAGCAACGGCTCGGCGCGGTCAGCGGACCACATCAGCCGGAGCGCCTGACCGTTGAGGTTGGTGGTCAGGAGCGTGGGTCGCAGGTGCGCGGTCCGGGTCTCGATTACGTGGAAGAACTCGGACTCGACCCGATCGGTAAGCCGGCCCTTGCCGATGTCGTCGATGAAGAGGATCGGAACGTCAGTCAGGCTGTCGATGAACGCTTCGCCCCGGCCACCGCCCGCGCCGAAGAGGACGCTGACCTGGTGGGAGAAGGCGTTGGCGGTGAGGGCGATGATCTTCCGGCGCTCGAGGTGATGCAGCCGGGACAGCAGCAGGTAAACGAGCCGGGTCTTGCCCAGGCGCGCGGGACCATGAGCGAGGAGCCCCTTGGGACCGAACTGCCAGGAGAGGATCGTTTCGCGGGCGGCAAGTGAGCAATCGAGCCGGGAGGGGTCGGTGTCGCGATAGAGCGGCGGGCAGATACGCTCCCAGGCCAGGGCCACGCGTTGGGCTTCCTTCCGTTCGCGTTCCAGGGCCTCGGCGCGTTCGTTGCCAGCGATGCAGGACTCGCAGTAGCGCGGGAAGGCGAGGATCCGGCCCCCGTAAACGAAGGGAACGGCCAGGAAGGGGTGTCCGCATTGCCCACAGTGACGGGTAACTGGATTGATGTCGTTCATCCGAAGAAGCCTTTGGAGTGGTCGATGGGTTCGGGATTGGGCTGGGAGGTTCGGGGATTGTTCCGGGCCTGGCGTTGGGTCTCGACCGAGCGCCAGGAGGTAGCGAAGGCGATGAGGGCGGACTCCCACCGTTTGAGCGGTTGCCCGTGGCGGTCGCACCCACCGCGAGCGTCGTGTTCGTGCCACCACTTCTCGGCGCAGTCTTTCGGGATGCCTCGAAGCTCGGCTCTGGTCAGGACTTCACCGAGAGATGGCCAACTCGAATCCGCGTGTGCGTCTTTGGCGTGTGTGCCCTCCGTTGGTGTGTCGACGCCAGGAGACACACTCTCCGGTACCGGTACGGTTGGGTACGGTACGGTACCGGTACGGTACGGTAGCCCCGTGACACCCGCGGTGTGGCGAATGGCCTACTGGCCTATGTCGGCATATCCGGGAAGGGCGACTACAAGCCCTTCTGTTTCAATCAGGCCCTCATGACCAGTGACGTGGATTTCTCCGACGATATGTTCCTCATCACCAAGGAGACAGCCGACGCCTACCTGAAAACCAAGGCTTCTCCGCCGGTGGCCACTCCTGAGCCAATACCCGGCGATCCCGGTAAGAAGCCGGAAACGCCTCCGCAGTCACCTGACGGCAAAAAGCCCGCTGAACCCAAGAAGCCCGAGCAGCTCTCCTTTGCCGCCATGGCCTGGACCGGCGAAGTCCCGCCGCAGAAGTGGATGAAATTCTACACCGCTATCCTATCCAAGTTCGCCGCGGCTAAGGGCCTCAAGCTTAAGGTGACCGTGGAAGTCGCCCCCGAAGGCGGCATCAGCAAGCAGAAGGTCGAGGAAACCAAAGCCTCCCTCCGCGAACTTGGCATGAACGACGACCTGTCGTCAACTTAACACAGTCAACCTTTAGTCGGAACTACCCTATGCCAAAAGAGAAATTGACTGAAAAACAAATCGAAGAGCTCTACCAGTCGGGAGACTACCGCGTTGCTCAAGAGCGCAACGATTTCCTTCTCCCCCAGGTCCTTGATTTCGTCCGAGGCAACAAATGGATAAACATCCGGCCTGAGTACCAGCGACGCCTTGTCTGGGACCGCGCCAAGAAATCAAGGTTTGTTGAATCTCTGCTTATGAACGTGCCGGTGCCCCCAGTGTTTCTCTTCGAGTGGGAACTCAATCGCTACGAGGTAATGGACGGCCAGCAGAGGCTCAATGCCATTGTTGAGTTCTACGAGAATCGCTTCGCCTTGAGCGGCTTGGAGAAATGGACCGTCCTGCATGGCCGCAAGTATGCGGATTGTCCGCCAACCATCCAAAGAGGACTCGACCGCCGCCGCATATCCGCTATTGTCCTCTTGGCAGAAAGCGCTCCATTCGGGAAGGGCAAGGAGGACATCCGCCGAATTGTATTCCAACGTCTCAACACTGGGGGGCTTTCTCTAAAGCCCCAAGAACTGCGCAACTCCCTCTACTCGGGGCCGTTCAACGACCTGTTGATTGAGTTGGCTGGTCATCGCGTCTTCGACGAACTCTGGGACATACCGCCCTATGAAGAACACATGCGCGGCACGCACATTGCGCCGGCGCTCGCAGAGAACTCGCTCTTCCGGCGCATGACGGACTGTGAGATTGTACTTCGCTTCTTTGCCTTTCGGGAGAAGGACAGGATTAGAGGTTCGATCCGCAATATCTTAGACAGGTGCATGGAGAAGTATCGAGACCTTGACAAAGCTACGAAGGAAAGATGGAGAACGGAGTTCGTTGGGAGGTTGCAGACCGCGAAAGCGATTTTCGGCGCTGACACATTTCGGTTAGAGGATGGACAGGGGCGCAAGGAGCTGTCCCAGCCCTTGTACGACGCAGTCATGATCGCAGTTGACCGCCTTTTTGCTCAAAAGGCGTCCCTGCTCCGCGAGAAACGTAAGATCGCGGCCACACTCAGAGACCACCTGAAGGACGAGGGGTTCTATGAGTTGATTGTAGGTCGCCCAAACACCGCAGAAGCCGTCAAAAAGCGGTTGGACGTCGTCGAAAAGATCTTCTCTCAGTGCATTTAGGCCTCACCTGGGAGGACGAAGGCAAGGTCGCCGCGTCCCTCGGCAATTCACCCGGCATCCTCCACGCCCATTACCGGGAGCTCGTTACCCGAGCCGAGGCGAAGAAGTTTTGGGGGATCGCCCCTGACAAACACTGACCAGCGGTTTTCTCCTCTAAGCTCACGGGTTTGAGTCGGCATGAAACCGATTTGAATGCAGCTTTCGGTTCTGCAATGGTCAGAGCCGAATGCGAGTGGTGATCGATACCAGCGTGCTGGTGGCGGCGGTCCGATCGCGGCAAGGCGCCACCGATCATGTGTCATCTGCCTGACCACAGAGAATGCCATGCTGTTTTCCCTTAAGCGATTGAGCGCCGGTTGCCGTGCCGGTGGAAAACGCGGCTTCGCGGCTACATTTCTGCACTGATCCATCTGCGACCGGACCGCCTGCCTCGTCAGGCTCATAATCTCGCTGAGCGGGATCCCGTGGTTCAAAGCTTGCGGATTAGTATCTTCTCCATAATGATGTGCGGAGTATCAACCTGATTAACTATGAAGACGAGAGCTTCAAACCTCCTTCGGTATGTTCTCATCGCGGGCGTGGTCATCTGGGGGTTTGCGCCAGAAGCCGTCTCCGCGCAGACGCCGGGCCAGATTAGCATTACGCATGACGGTTTACAGCTCACTCTTTCGTGGGACAGCGTTTCGGGAAGAAGTTACCAGGTCCTTTCGACAGCTGATTTAGCCGTTCCCTGGGAGGAGGTCGCCACTGAACCGAAGCCGCTTGTGTCGGTCGGCAACCGGCTGTCGTACTCGGTCAGTGTGGCACGGGAGACACGTTTTTATCGAGTGACGGAACTGCCGGAGGTCACACCGCCGGGGAGCGACTACCTGGTCATCGATCTGTCGGGCGGGCTGTCGGCGTCGAGCTATCCGGTGAGTTACCTGTCATCGGTGCCTGCCGGGGATGGTCGGACGAGTACAAGACCACGAAGCTAGTCATGCGCCGGATACCGGCGGGGGCCTCCACGATGGGCTCGCCAGAGGGCGAACTCGGACGCTGGAGCGCCGAGACTCAACGTCAGGTAACGCTGACGAAGGACTACTACATGGGAGTGTTCGAGGTGACGCAACGGCAGTGGGAACGGGT
>JAHDYP010000165.1:11194-15702 GCA_023383055.1 Verrucomicrobiota bacterium
GGAACGGGTGATGGGCAACTGGCCGAGTCGTTTCTATGATACAGCGTATCGCGACAGCCGGCCGGTCGAGGGGGTCAGCTACTATATGATCCGGGAGAATCCGAATAACAGCGCGATCAGTCCGAACTGGCCGCAGTCGAGCCAGGTGCATGTCGATTCGTTCATGGGGAGGTTGCGGGCCAAGACGGGGTTGACGACTTTGGATTTGCCGACCGAGGCGCAGTGGGAGTATGCGTGCCGGGCCGGGACGACGACGGCGCTGAACAGCGGGAAGAATCTGACGAACGAAGGGTCCTGCCCGAACATGAGCGAGGTGGGGCGGTACGAATACAACCATCCGGGCGGGTGGTCTGGGAGTCCGGATGTCAGCACGGATGGTGGCACGGCAAAAGTGGGGACGTATTTGCCGAACGTGTGGGGGTTGTATGACATGCATGGGAATGTGTGGGAATGGTGTCTGGACTGGTATGAGGATTATCACGCGCCGACGACGGATCCTGTAGGTGCGGCTTCGGGGTCGCTCCGCGTGGAACGGGGCGGGAGCTGGTACTACGGCGCCGGGTACTGCCGTTCCGCCTGCCGGCTCAGCCTCCACCCGTCGGGCCGGTACGGCAACCGCGGCTTCCGCCTCTCCAGGACCCTGCCATAGTGCGGAGCACCACTCACAGCCCGGCCGCTCCCAGGCGCGAGAGAGAGAGGGGAAAGGAAGGGTGTGGGTAAAGGGACTACAGCCTTTGTCGAATTTGCTTTTCGGGGTATGTACCTGATTCCTCTTTGGCGTTTGGTGACTGCTCATTCGCGATCCGTTGTTGCAGCGTAGAACGGTCGTATGGCGGGTAAACCGCGCCTAGGGGCAGGACAGCGCGGAACGTAAAGCCCTAACCTGCTGGCCCAGCCCCGTGGTAAAGCACGCCTAGGCCAGCCGTGAGCAGAGCAGTGTGGAACAGGCCCAATGGACGGAGCCGGCTTGCGCAGCGCGGGACGCGCAAGACGTGCCTGCGAAGGTGCCGCTGGACGGGGCGAGTTACGCTCCACCCTTTACGACCCCCACGACGACCAGCGCCCCCCGCAGGGCGTGAACGAGAGTCGAAGCGCCCGCACGTCATCGGCCAACCCCTGATCCAGCCCGCCGGACCACGCAAGGTAGGACCACTGCCGATGGAGGAGTTGCTCGAGGACCTTCAAAGCCTCGTGCACCGGGCTCAACGCACCCGCGGCACCGGCAAACTCCAGGCGCACTGGCATCCCTTCATCGCCCGTGGTCCGCTCCAGAACGTCGTCACCGCTTGCCGCCGCGCAAAGCTCCGCGCCCGTCGCCAAAGACTCCAACGCATCCGCTGGCTTCAGCCCAACGTCGCCTGGGCCATCGACGCCACCGAATATCCCAGGGACGCCCAGGGAGATCGCCTCATCCACGTGGTCGTGCAGGATCTGGCCACCACCTTCCAGTTCGATCCTATCCTGAAGGCTAACTTCAGCGGCCACGACGCGACGACACTCCTGCTCGCCCTCTTCCGTCGCCACGGCCCGCCCTTGTTCCTCAAGCGCGACAACGGCGGCGTCTTCAACACCCCGGAAGTCGACGCCCTCCTGGCCCAGTTCGCCGTCATTCCCCTCAACAGCCCGGCCCGCTATCCCCGCTACAACGGCGCCATCGAACACGGCATCGGCGAACTCAAGCATGACCTCCGTGGCTGTCTGCTTCGGCCCACTCCGTCGGCTCCCAGCGCCGCGCTCCCCTTCGCCCGCTTCCTCGTTCACAAACACAATTATCAGCCCCGACGACTCCTGGGCGGGCAATCCGCCACCCAGGCTTACTTTCAGCGTCCTCCCCTCCGCTGGAACCGCGGGGAGCGCCATCGAATTTTCGCGTGGATTGGCGCCCGCGCGAAGCGTATACTACGCGCCATGGATCACCCCAATCAGCGCGACCTGCGCCGTGCCTGGCGTCGGGCCGCCGAATCCTGGCTCCGCCGCCAGGGCCTGATCAAGGTCTCCATCAACCACAAAACTGTTACCCCATTTTCTCCCTAAATGGTGTCATGCACTCCTTTGTTGCACATACACCGATGACGAGAGCGATCTGGTGTATTACGGGTATCGGTACTATGTGCCGGGCACGGGGAGGTGGGCAAATAGGGATCCGCTAGAGGAGAAAGGAGGTTATAATTTGCACGGAATGGCAGTCAATGATCCCGTGTCGAAAATCGATTTTTTGGGTCTGCAGCTGGGTGGCGTGGGCTTTCCAAGCGGGCAAGCCGCACTCTCGCCATCGAGTGAGAGCTGCTGCGTCCGTAACTGCAATGTGCCAGGAGAGACGAGACGGACCGGAGAAGTGCTTGCAACCTTGGTTCCGGGGTACCAGAACTTCGGCGATCCCGACCTTATTGACGCCGTCGGCAAGAGAATACAGAGCATGATCAGTTGGTGCAAGAAGCCCCCCCATATCCGACACACCGCAGTCGAAGGTACCGTGACTTTGGACATGACCAAAGTGGTGTCGCGAGAAGTTGGAGAGTACCAATATGGGGTGAAAATCTATACCATCCTCATTTATGAAACATGCCGCAAATCGCACTGCGGTGGAGTCGCCGGGGCGATCCTACGACTTGGTGGCAATTGCAGTGAGTATCATTGGAGGGCAGGATCTACTACTGAAAGACAATGCACACCCTTGAGTTCCGAAGCACACTCTAATCCTGCATATCGGGAATCGTTCATTAGTCGAGAGGCGGCTATGGGCGCCAAGGAACGCTGTCGGAGGGAACATGAAGATGAGTTCGATCACCCTGAAAAGTATATCCGCTTCTAAACTGGTGGTTGTGAGTGTCTGCGCCTTTTCGTTGGTGGTGGTCGCTGTGCTCGTATCGTCGGTTTCCACTAGTCCGAGGCGCGTGATTCGCGCGTGCGATAAGTCGATGGAGAATGCTTGGACTCAGTACTCAGAGGGAACATTTGAAACCGCAGCTCAAGCACTCAGAGCCCACATTCGTTACGTCGAATCGCATCGCAACGCCCTCAGCACTTATCGCGATGTGCGAGCGCTGCTATACTCGGCACATGCGCATCTCGCTTACATGTCACTGTGCGCCGGAGACGTCACCAACGCAGTCCGACAACTGTATGCCGCGAGGGAACAGTCCCTGGCATCGAGTAGTGGCGTGCGAGACAACTCACGAGAAATGTCTCAGTTTGTCGACTCACTAATCAATGGGGTCGAGAAAGTTGACGAGAAGAGGCGAGTGCGGTGGAAGGACGGTATGTCTTTAGACAGGGGCGCCGTTGTCGAGGCGAAGGGGATTCTGTTCAACATGCATGCCCGCGGAGTAGAAGAGGAGGCCGTTCAGCGATAAGGTGAACGACTTTCGTGGGAATATCGTTGGCGGTAGATCTCATCCGATTTGGATGGCAAGAAGCCCAGTGGCGTCAGCCCTCCACATTCGATACTCATTTGAAGTTCCTGGAGGGCGGCGCCGGACAGTGACGCAGGGGTCGATGGTGACGACGTTCCACCAAAACTATGCCAGCCAACCGACGGGAGAGAGTCACAGCGGCGGCACTCTGGCCTCGATGGTCTTTGGCTACGATCAGGATCGAGTCGAATCACAGCTCGGTGAGCAGACGGAGCGCCTCGGTTCTGGCAGAACGCCAGGTGCGTCCCGTCATCCGCTCAAGGATCCGTTGAAGTTCTCCTTTTGCTGACCTCTGCTGCCGATTGTCCGCCAGCATTTTGGGCATCGCCTTCAGGATCGCGGCCCGAAAATCCTCCCGCCCCGGCCGGAAGTAATGCTTCATCACAACTTCAACGGTCCGGTGGCCGGTGACGCGTTTAACAAGCTCCAGAGGCACACCCGCCGCCAACGCCAGCGTGATCCAGGTGACGCGGAAACTGTGGAAGTCCCGGATCGAGGCACGGCGGAGACCGTTCGTCCGCGCAGCCTGCAGCCGCTCCAATCCCTGCTTCTTGGTTTGCATCCGGATCAATTGCACCTCCGCACCGTTCTGGATTTCGTTCAGGTACGACGACACCGTTCCCTGGCCGAACCCCGTCTCGGCCACGATGGCATCAATGCTCTTGCCGGCCAGGTAAAGCTCCAGTACCGTCCGCATCCGTTCCACCTTTGAGGTGGGGTCCAACTCCGCAACATACGCCGTGCTCTTCTCCCAGATCTCGTCCGGTGACACCGATGCCGGCAGTTCCTTCCGCCCCGCGCCTTCCAATCGTTCAAACGCCCGGGCCAATACCGTCTTCACCCGGATGCTGATTCCGTCCGCGTTCCGCAGGTACATTTGCGCCGCCTCGGGGAAGCAGTATCCCGATCCCTTCCCGGCGGCCTTCGCCCGTTCCAATTCTTCATGCAACAAGGGGAAGATCGGGATATCGACCTTCTCGCCCGTTTTGGACGTTTTCACCGAGATGAATCCCTCCTTCAGATCCACGTCCGACCACTTCAGGCAGCAGCAATCCCCGCGTCGCATTGCCGTGCACATCCCTGTGATGATCACCG
>JAHDYP010000166.1 GCA_023383055.1 Verrucomicrobiota bacterium
CTTCCACCGCACTCAGCCGGTTCCGGCTTTCCAAAGCACAACTGACCCAAGGCGATCTCTCCCCGCGGAAACCTTCGCCCTGGGCTGTAGCGGCATGCGGAGGCCACGCCCCAGCCAATCCCATGTGTAGGGCTCCTTTCACTGAACCTGTCCCCCTGTCTTCACACAAGGAACTCAAGATCGGTCACGCCGTTTATGCCCAAGGCGATCCCTTGGCAGTGGCTTCGACGCCGCCCGCAGACTATTCGGACTCATGATCCTGGCGGAGTCCTTCGCCCTGGACCGCAGCGGCAAGCGGAGGCCACGCCCCAGCCACGCCCGTGTGTGGGATTGCCAGGCTATGGCTTTGGAAACGCCGGCCCCGGCTTCGTTTCCATGGACGGTCCCCAAATCCGGATATTGGCGATCATCCCGGTGTCGTCGAAGGAACCGAACCCGACATATCCGGCGCCGAACGTCCGATCCTGCGCTACCATGATCGGTTTGCGCATATCGTCGAAGTAAACCTTGATGAGACCGTCGGCCAGCGTCCTTTCCAGCTTCACTCGATGCCAGACGTTCAACCCCCAGTTCACTCCGGGGGTGGTTTCGATGGCGATCTTCGTCCGGGGTTGGTCATTGACCACAAAGATATTGTGCGCGTGGTCATCGGCCGCCGTGGCGACGTGGGCGTAGTAGAAGCGCGAAGGCGACTCGAATCCGAAGAACAGGCACATGTCACGGTGTCCGTATTCGCGGCCTGTCTGCATCAGCTCGCACTCGAGCACGAAATCGCCAAAGACGCGATCCTTGATGAGGGCCAGGTTGACCGGCGATCGCACGGGCGGCTGATATCGGCTCTGGGCGAATAATTCGAGCGTTCGCGCCCGTTCCGTTGAGGCCATCCGCCACGCCGCGGCATCGGTCGTCACGAAGTCCCGGAGTCCAGCCGCTTCCCTGAACGATTGCTCGTACAGCAAGGGTAAGATCGCGGCAGGCACGGCGTCCGGCCCGGCTTCCGCCGCCACCGGGAGTGCCGCCGGTTCAGGAGCCGACGCCGGGGGAACCGTCCCATCCGGGGTGGCGGCGAGGAGTGTTCCGGCGCCCCACACAGCCGACAGCGCGAGGATCGTGAGCCAGAGCCTGGTCGCAGCCGCGTGGGGATTTCGCCGGTTCATACCCGCTCCGGCACCACAAACGGCATCCGATAATCGCGCTTCAACAGCGCGTTCGCCCGATCGTTCTTTTTGAACACTTCCTTGCCCGGATTCATGGTCAACACCGGCCCCAGGGTCACCGGTGAACTTCCCGCGAGGTCGATCCCGTTTGCTTTCAGATGGTCGGCCATTCGTTCGTAGGTCTCGAGCGCCTCTTTCTCCCCGCGGATGGCCTCACGAACCGCGTCGGGCGTGCTCCGGGTACCGAGCAAGTACGAGATATTCCCCGTATGACAAAGCGCGCTCGAGAGATGCCCCTCGAGAATGTCCGAGTTCAGCTCCTTGACCTTGCGCGACCTGACGGCCTTGATGAAGTTCTCATAGTGATCGTCCGCGCCGGACCATTTCTTGATCTCCTGGCCGGCAAGGTCGTACGCGGTTGCGCTCGTGTAGTCCGGCACCACCACGTGCCCACCCTCACAATGCACAATCACCCCGATCGCCGCCCCCTGGAATTTGTCCATGTTGCCGTTCCAGCCCTTGTCGGTCTGGAATTCCTGGGCACGCGGCAGACCACGAACCTCGAAGATGAGCGGCGCTTTCTTGTAGCCGTGATACACAAACTGCGTGTTCGGCGTCTCGCCGTCGTCCTCATATCCAAGGCGGCCGCCCACGCTGAGCACCATCGGCGACAACTCGTCCTCACCCAGAAACCAGCGGGCGATATCCATCTGGTGAATCCCCTGGTTGCCGAGATCGCCGTTGCCCGTATCCCACACCCAATGCCAGTCGTAATGCAGCCGTTTCCGGCGCAGCGGCACTTTCGGGGCCGGCCCGCACCACAAATCATAGTCTATCCCGGCGGGAATCGGCTGCGGGCCGTCGGCCTTGCCAATGCTCCGCCGTGGCTTGTAACAAAGCCCCCGTGAGACCGTGATCTTCCCCAGGTTCCCCGCGCGCACCCATTCGACCGCATCGCGGATGGCGAAGCTCGACCGGCATTGCGTGCCGGCCTGCACCACGCGCTTGTATTTCCGCGCCGCCTCGACCGCTTTTCGCCCCTCCCAGACGTTATGCGAGATCGGTTTCTCCACATACACGTCTTTCCCGGCCTGGCAGGCCCACACCGTGTTCAGGGCGTGCCAGTGATTCGGCGTGGCAAAGGTCACCACGTCAACCTCGCCGTCGTCCAGCATCTCCCGGAAGTCCACATACCCCTTGACCCGCTCGTTGCGCTTGGCGAACGACTCGACCCCGGCGTCCAGAATCTTGCGGTCCACATCGCTCAACGCCACGATCCTGACCCCCTGCGCGGCCAACCGGCGCATGCCTCCGATGTGATCGCCGCCCCGGCCGCCAAATCCCACCACCCCCACGCGAATGACCTCATTGGCGCCCGTCACCTGCGCCCATGAAGCAGCCGGCAAACTAAACGCAGCCGCGCCCAGGGTCGCGGTCTTCAAAAAACTTCGGCGGTTCATTTCATTCATGATTTGCAGCGCGCGCAGGCGCGATTCTCAGGTTAATTTCGGCGGGCGCCGGCGGCGTATTCCTCATAATGCCTGGCAACCTCCGCTTCCTTCTCGTTACCCAGGTGAACGTAAAACCGATAGCGAAACGTCACCGACTCGCCCGCCGGCACCCGCAAATCTCCCGTCCCCGCCGGCTGTTTCTCGAAATCATGGATCCCAAACGGATTGGCCGCAAACAACCCGTAGTCCCGCACGTGCCACCAGGTCGGATGCCGCGGATTTTGCGGATGATCGAAGATGGCCACCCCGGCGACCCGTCCGTCCACCGGACCGTGATAATCCACCCAGGCGGCGCGTTTGCCCCAGGTTTCCGCGTCCCGGATGCCTTCGCTGGTGACGATGTGTCCGTTCGGCTTGCCGGCGTTGGCCTTGTTGGGCTTGAACCGCATCGTCTCCGCCAACCGCACCGCCATCGTCCCTTCCTTGGTATCGCCAAAAGTCAGTTCCCCGTGCGACGCCTGGACCGTGATCTCGAAATCGAACAACCGATGATCCGTCCGGTTGTAGACCCGCAACGTGCGCTCGTCCGTGCCAACCACGGTGCCGTCCTTGGCCACCAACTGGTTCTTGGTGCGAATCACCCCGGATTCCCGGCCCGAACTCAGTTCAAGGAATTCCAGATGCACCGTCTTGCCCGCGTTTTGGGATTCCGACCAGAAATCATGACCGTTCACCGCCCCGTGCGCGTACCACAACGACTTGTGGTGCGGATGATCCCGATCTTCACCCTCCGCTTCCGTCATCGGCCAGTTCCGGGTCATCTTCAGTCCAGCCGGGCCGAGCAACGGATAGAGGAACGGCCGCGAGACCTGCTGGTAGTGGTATTCGCCAAACAACTGACCCTCGATCTCGATCCGGACGCGGTCATCGATCTTCCGCACCGTTACGCCCTCCCCTGCCACGACCGCGAGGCTGCTCGCAAACAGGGTTCCCGCCAACGCAACGATCATCCGATTGAGTGGAGTCCGGAGGTTCATAGCTGAGCATGCTATGGACGGATCATCACCCGGGTCAATTCAAAATACCCCCACAGAGTAACCACGTGCCCAGTCATCTGTACTTCATGATCCCGGATAAATCCTGACCAACGAAAGCTCCATCCAACCGCTGCCACGACGGGCATGTTCCACTCGCACCCAACCCTCGCGCGTGTCCAACACCCTCAGCTCGGCCCCGCCCGGCACCGTAAACTGGATCTGGGATTCCTCGAACGGCCCGTACCGAATGCCGCCCTCCGCGACCACCACGGCAACACGTTGCCCACGCTGCCCGTGCCACACCCACCCCAGGGCCAACACCGAACCCAGCCATGCCACCATCAACAACCGGGCCCAAAACCGAATCGACCCCCGATTCCCGGGTCTCAACTGCGCCACCACCACCCCTGCCATCCCGCACCAGAATAGCGCGACACTCACCAAACCCCACTCGTCCAGCGTCAACAACTCCACCCAACGCCCCAATCGGCCTTCCCGGACCTGTTCACTCGCCCCGACCTGGTTGCGCGCAAACTGAAGATTCGCCCGGATGTCGGCATCCCGGGGGCTCAGGTCCCGCGCGGCCCGGTAATGCCAGATCGCCAGGCCCACTTTGCCGGCTTTGAACCAGGCATTGCCCAGGTTGTAATGCAACGATGCCGTGCCCGGTGCCGCCCCCAACAACCGCTCGTACGCCGCCGCCGCCGCCTCATAATCGCCCTGCTCGTAAAGCCGGTTGGCTTCGTCAAAAGCCGCCTCCACTTCGTCCCCGGCCACGTTCGGTCCGGCGCCCGCCGCATCCCAGATCCCCGCCCACAACGAGAGTCCCAGCAGGATGAGCCCGATCGCTCGCATCGAATGTCGCCTGGCAAAGCCCGGTTTCATCGCCGCTCCATCTCCTCGAGCCGCGCCATGACCTGTTCCACTCTCGGAATGAATGCGGCCAGCGCCGCGTTCATCCGACCCGGCGCGTAGCGGGCGACGCTGCACGCCCGAAACAGCTCATGGACCTCGTCCAGCAACTCGTCCTCGACCCTGCCCCGCAACGCCTCGTCCAGGTTCAATTCGTCGATTGCGGTGGCCGGCATTCCGGTCCGTTCTCCCAACCTTTCCTGCAGCAGGCGAAACACCGTGGCGAAGAACGTCTCCGTGTCGTTTCGCCCGGCGGCCTGTCGCAATGCCGCCAATCCCTCGCGAACCAACCGCGCCACCCGCATCCGCCGCCGCAGATTCGGGTCACTCGCCAGCTTCGACTGACGCCAGCGCCACCACATCGCTCCCAGCCACACGAGCAGCGGCGCCACGTACAAACCCGAAAACCACGGCCGCATTGCCAACGGCGGCCGAATCGCGCCATACGTGCCCAACCGGGTCTTGATATGCACTATCTCCCGCGCCACCTCCGGATCGGCAGCTTCCGGGTCCCCCGGGCTGGCACCCCCCTGATATGCGACCATGACCGTCCCACGCCGCACGGTGATGGGAATGGCCTCCCGCACCAGCGTTTGAAAGCTCTGTCGCTCGGGATCGAAGTAGCTGAACCGAATCGGCGGCAACGCCTTTATCTCCGCGCTCTGGGGAATCACCGCCTGCGCGAATCGCTTCGTTCCCTGCAGTCCCAGCGGGTCCCTCAACTCCACCGAGGTCTCGGGGGCGTAGGTCTTGAACCCCTCCCACTCCGCATGGCTGTCCAACTGAAGCGATTCGATCGGCCCAACTCCGCCGATCTCGACCGTGACCAGGATGGGATCGCCTGCGGTGACCAGATTCGTGCTGACCTCGACCTTCATCGTGAATTGCCCCACCGCTCCCGCGAATCCAGCCGGCACGCCTTCCGTCGGTAAAGGCAGTACCTCCAGGTCAATGGTTGAACTCAGCAGCTTCACCGACATCAATTCCCCACCAAACAGCCCCAAGCGCGATCGCACCGGCAACTGAAACGGCAGCGTGGCCGGCCCCAACTTCAGGTTGCCCGGCCGCGCGGCCACCACAAAAGTCCGGAACGGATCGACCACGAATTCGATCCCTCCGAACCGTTCCGCCCGGCGCTCTCCTTGCTCCATCCGGCCCATCGTAAGCCCTTCCTGCTGCAATTGCGGAGCTTCACGGTACTGCGATCCTCGAAGCCGATAAGCCACCCCGATCTCGACCGGCACACCTTCGCCTACGTACAACCGCTGCTTCGCCACCTTGAGCTGCAAAAACGCATACTGGCCAATCGTCGGGTTCTGGCCCGGCAATACCCTCAGCCGCAGGGGCCGCGTGCCGAGGGTTGCCCCCCCCAACTCCAGCGTGAAGGGGGGGATATCGTATTCACCCAACGCCGACGCCTGCACAACATAGCGATACACCCGCGAACTGGTGCGCACCCCGTTGACGATCGTCAGCCGCGTCTCGACATCCGACGTCAGCTGGAAGGTCAGATTCTCCACCTTCGGCGCGCTGGGCGCCGCCTCGCTACTCGCGTTCTGCACCGTGACCGCCACCTCCGCGGTCTCTCCCTCGTAAATCGTGTCCCGGTCCAGGGCCGCACTCAATGTCGCCGCACCCAGCATGCTCCCCGACGCACAAAGGCAAGCCACCATCAGAATGCACCTTGCCAGCCGGGGCATATGCCAGGGCTGAAGATTGTGATCTCGCGCGGTGCGCATGCTCCTCACCAATCTTTGAACAACCGGCTTCTGCTTCGTTGCTCCCGCTCCGGCGGCTGGAAAATCAGAGGCCGCTCTTCCTGCCTGACCGCATCCAGCATCTGTTGGGCTTCCTGCCGGGTCATTCCCCGCTGCGCCGGCGGCGCCTCCCGCGGCTCTCGCGGTTCCTGCCCCGCATCCGCCGCCGCAGCCTGCGACGGCTCCGACTGCTCGGACGGACCAGACTGCTGTGACTGCTCAGACTGCTCTTGCTCCTGCGACTGCTCTTGCTCCTGCGACTGCTCTTGCTCTTGCTCTTGCTCTTGCTCCTGCGACTGCTCCTGCGACTGCTCTTGCTGCTGTGATTGATCCGACTGATCGGGCTGATCGGGCTGATCGGACGGCTGCGAATCCTGCGGCGGGGGTTCCTGCTCTTTCAGTTCCTCGATCTTCCGTCTTACGAAATTGAGATTGAACTCGGCATCCGCATCCTGCGGATTGAGTTTCAGTGCGGCTTCATAATTCTGAACCGCCTGCCGCCACAAATCCTCGCGGCTCTGTCGATCCGGCACCTGTTCTCCCTGTCGATACAGCGCGTCACCCAGATTGTAGAAGGCACGCTGCTGCAGTTCCAGGTCGGGCGCCGTCGTGGCGCCACCCAGAACCCGGATGGCATTGGTGTAATCCTGGGCCCAGTACGCCGCCGTGCCGGCGTTATACCGCAACCGGGGATCGTCCGGGCGACGTTCCAGGAGCTTCTCGTAAGCCTGCCGCGCCTGCTCGTACCTGCCGGCCTCAAACTCCCGCATGGCGCGGTCCGGGGCGGCCGCTTGCAGCCCGATGGACCAGCACAAAGTCAGCGCGGCGACTCCGGCGCCTGGGTTGAGCCGAGCAGCCGGAACGGGTTGACCGCGATTCCGGGTTCGTTCCGGCAGGAGCGCCTCGACCACCAACAGGACCATCGCCACCCCGAGCGGCCAATGAAACCGCTCGTGATACCGTTGATAGAATCGGGCCGCCAAATCCGTCTTCGTCAACCCGGCCAGTCCCCGCTGATATAGGGTTTCCACGGCGTCCCCGGCCTGCAACGGCAGGTAGAATCCGTTGGCCTCGGACGCCACCTGCTGGAGCAGCGCCTGGTTGAGCTGGGATTTGACGATCTCGCCTTGCGCATCGCGCACGTAGGTCAGGTTGCCGGCCTCGTCCTGTTCCCGAAGCACCTCACCTTCCGGAGTGCCGACCCCCAGCGTGAAAATATACATCCCCGCGCGCCTCGCCTCACGGGCGGCAGCCACGGCTTCGCCATCGTGATCCTCGCCATCGGTCAACAGGACCAGCACTTTCGTGTTGTCGGCGCTATCCTTGAACGCGGCCTGAGCCACGCGGATGGCCTCGGCCAGCGCGGTGCCACCCTGGGGCATGATACCAACCCCCAGCGCCTGGATGTTCTGCTGGAAGGCCCCCGCGTCGAGAGTCAACGGACACTGCAGAAAGGCGGAACCCGCGAAGGGCACCAGCCCGAGCCGATCCGAATCCGCCAACCGCATCAGATCGAGCGCGGCCAGTTTGGCGCGCTCCAGGCGATTGGGCCGGAGATCATCCGCCAGCATGCTCCGCGAGGTGTCGATCGCCACCACAATGTCCAGCCCGCGCTGGTGCGCTTCCTCCCAGGCGAATCCCCACTGCGGCCGGGCCAGCGCCAGCGCGGCGCCGACCACCGCCAGCCCCAGCATCGCCAGCCGCGCCTTTTGCCGCGCGGTCGACACCCCGGCCGTCAGTTGTGGCAACAGGCGCTCCTGGACGAACTGACGGATCAATCTCTGTTTCTTGTTCCAGGCCCAAACCATGAAGGCGGCCAGGATCAGGACGACCGGCATCAGCAAAATCAGAATTTGTGGATGGGCAAATCGCATGGGCTCGTCTCGTCACCTTCGGCACGTTTTCATGGCAATCGACGCCAGACGGTGTGGCTCAAGATAATCTCCATCAGCAACAATACCACCCCGGATAAGACCACCCAGGGAAACAGTTCCCGATAACGCTCATAGTGCTTCACTTCCACGTCGGTCTTCTCCAGGCGATCGATCTCGTCATAGATGGACACCAGCGTCTCGGTGCGGTCAGCCCGGTAATACTGGCCGCCCGTCCGCTCCGCAATCTCCGTCAACGTCTCTTCGTCGATGTTCACCTGCTGCATCAGATACCCCCGGCCTCCAAACTGGTTGAGATACGGCACCCGCGCCTCGCCCCGCGTGCCCACACCGATCGTGTAAACCTTGACGCCCAACGCCTGGGCCGCCTCAGCCGCGGTCAACGGCGGCACCTTGCCCGAGTTGTTCTGGCCGTCGGTCATCAAGATCACGATTTTGCTCACCGACGGCACTTCCCGCAACCGGTTGAGGGCCGACGCCAACGCCGAACCGATCGCCGTTCCATCCTCCGCCCGCTCGGCGATCTCCAGCCGATCGAGGTTCTGCAACAGGAAATCATGATCCAGCGTCAGCGGCGACGCCAGATACGCGTTCCGGGCGAAGGCAATCAGACCAATCCGATCGCTGGGACGCTTCTCGACAAACCGCCGCAACACGTCCTTCGCGATCGTCAACCGATTCACCTCCTGGCCTTCCAGCTTGAAATCCTCCGAGCTCATACTGCTCGAGCGGTCCAAAGCCACGACAATATCCACCCCGCTGGCCGTGATCCGGGTCTCACCCTCCCCAATCCGCGGCTGGGCCAGCGCCACGATGAACAAGGCCAGCGTAAGCCAGCGCAACCGCACCAGGATCACCCCCGCATGCGACCGCCGCACCCCGGTGATCCCCCGCACCAACTGCACCGACGAGTAGATAAATGCGGCCGGATGCTGCCGGCGCCCCTTCAGCCAGGCCAGCAACGGCAGACCCATTAACAACAACAGCAGATATGGCTGGCCAAAGGTCATCTCGAAATACCCATCCCCGACGGCGCCGCCCCCGCATCGGCTCCCGACACCTCCGGTTCCATCGCGGTTTCCTCCACCAACCGCATCGCCGCATCGAACAGCTCGCGCAATGCGGATTCAGCCGGCTCATGCCGGGCAAACTTGACCAGGTCACAGCGCGTCAGAAATTCACCCAGGCTCTCCTTCTGTCGCAGTGACAGCCGGGGACTCAACCGCAGCTCCTCCAGAAACTCCTCCGTCGTCCGCTCCGGCGCGCGCAACTGGAACCGTTCCTCGAGGTAAACCCGCAGCGCCAGCGAAATGGCGACGCAAAAGGGCTTCGGCTGGCCGATCAAACCCAGCGCCTCCCGGAGCCGGTCCCGCGCCCGGACATGCGGCGGAATCATCATCACGGACGCACTCGGGGTCGCGCGACGGCGCCGGCGCCAAGCCCGCCACCCGAGCCAGATCGCCAGCGCCAGCAGCAGCCCGATCAGGACCGGCCCCACCCACGTCCAGACCGAAGGGAGCGGCACCGGAGGTTTGACCTCGCGAATATCCTCAACCTCCCCGCGCGTGGCACGGTCCGGAGGCGGCACCAGCATCGTCGAACTCGGATTCGTCATCGCGCAATCAACGCCCGGGTTCCCGCATGCCGGCGCTTCTCCCGGGCTTCAAAGAATCGTCCCAGCGCACCCACATAGGATTCATCGGTCCGCAACTGGATGGCGTCGATCCCCAGAGACCGAAAGGCGCGCGCCAGGTCGTTCCGGGCCTTTCCCTGGCGCATGGCAAACATGGCCCGCCGCCGCTCATCGCCGGTGTTCACCTCCAACACCTCGCCGGTTTCCGCGTCCCGCAGGATCAGCCGCCCGAGGGCGGGCAACTCGAGCTCGAACCGGTCGCAGATCTGGACGGCCACCACGTCGTGCCGGCGGTTGCATTGCCGCAACGCCGTCGCCGGCAACGCCCCGATAAAATCCGAAAGCACCACCACCACCGCCCGATGCGGAGTCACCCGC
The DNA here is from genome assembly GCA_023383055.1 of Verrucomicrobiota bacterium. Lineage (GTDB taxonomy): Bacteria > Verrucomicrobiota > Verrucomicrobiia > Limisphaerales > JAHDYP01 > JAHDYP01. The sequence continues at coordinate 10,218 of JAHDYP010000166.1, forward strand.
AACAGGAACTCGAGCGCCACCCGCAGATCAGTGCCCACGCGCGACGGTTCGTGAAAGAGCACCTCGCGGATCACCCGCAGGACATGGCGCCGTCCCTTGCGCGGCGGAATAAACTGCTCGACCTGGTCCGTAAACAGCAGCAACCCCACCTTGTCCTGGTTGCGGATCGCCGAAAAGGCCAGCACGGACGCCATCTCCGCCATCAACTCCCGCTTGGACTGCGCCGTCGACCCGAACCACCCCGAACCGCTCACGTCCACCACCAGCATCACCGTCAACTCCCGTTCCTCGACGAATTTCTTGATGAACGGATGGTTCATCCGCGCGGTCACATTCCAGTCGATCGACCGCACGTCATCGCCCGGCTGATACTCCCGCACCTCGTCGAAGTTGATGCCCTGCCCCTTGAACACGCTGTGGTACTGGCCGGCGAGGCTCTCGGTCACCAGGCGGTTGGTCCGGATCTCGATCTGGCGGATTTTACGCAGGATCTCGCGCGGAATCATGGCACCGGCAGCTCGTCGAGTATCGTCTGCACGATCGTCTCGCTTGTCTTCTCCTCGGCCTCCGCCTCATAGGTGATCGCCACCCGGTGTCGCAACACATCCATCGCCACGCTCTTCACATCCTGCGGCGTCACATACCCACGACCCCGGAGAAACGCGTGGGCTTTGGCGGCCAGCGCCAGGGAAATCGTCGCCCGCGGCGACGCCCCCAATTGAATGAAATCACGCACTTCAATCTTGTACTGCGCCGGATCCCGCGTCGCGCACACCAGGTCCACAATGTAATCCTTCACCTTGTCGTCCACGTAGATCGCGTTGATCACCTCCCGCGCCGCCAGGATCGTCCCCGCCTCCACGACGGGTGTCGTCACCGGCACCCCCGAGGTTCGGGCCATCAGCTCCAGAATCTGCCGTTCCTCGTCCCGGGAGGGATACCCGATCCGCAGCTTCAGCATGAACCGGTCGACCTGCGCCTCCGGCAACGGATACGTCCCTTCCTGCTCGATCGGGTTCTGAGTCGCCAGCACCAGGAAGGGCTCCTCCAGCGCGAAGGTCTGATCCCCAATCGTGACCTGCTTCTCCTGCATCGCCTCCAGCAGCGCGCTCTGCACCTTCGCCGGCGCGCGGTTGATCTCGTCCGCCAACACCAGGTGCGCGAAGATCGGCCCTTTCCGCGTGCTGAACGCGCCCGATTGCGGGTTGTATATCTGCGTCCCCACCACGTCCGCCGGCAACATGTCCGGCGTGAATTGCAGCCGGGCAAACTTCGCGTGGATCGCCTTCGCCAGCGATTTCACCGCGAGGGTCTTCGCCAATCCCGGCACGCCCTCAAGCAGGACATGCCCGTTGGCCAGCAGCCCAATCAACAGCCGCTCGACCAAATACTTCTGCCCCACCAGCACCCGGTTGATCTCACCCAACAGAACCGGCACAAAGGCGCTGGCCTCGCGCACCGCCACATCCAACTCGTCACTCCGCATATTCATTCGCCGATAGTATTGTGAAATTTCGCCGGATCTCCGCAAGCCTCTTCAGCCCCCTTCTTTCCCCCGACCTCCCAGGAACTCGCCAGCCGTTTCGATATCCCGCCGGATCTGAGCCTCAAGCTCACCCAACGATCCAAAACGCCTCTCCTCCCGCAAGCGCCGACGGAACACCACCTCGAGCTCGCGCTCATACAAATCCCCGTCGAATTCGAGGAGGTGCGCCTCGAACCGCCGCGCGGGCGAGTGCGACCGTAAGGTGGGCCGGCACCCGATGTTCACCACCGCCGGACGCAGCCCACCATCCAACCGCACCTCCGCGGCATACACCCCGTCCGGGGGCAGCACCAACCCGGTCACCGCCAGGTTCGCCGTGGGAAATCCAAGCTGCCGACCCACCTGATCCCCGCGCACGACCGGCCCGGCCACGGAATAGGGCCGACCCAGCATGTCGCTCGCGCCCGCCAGGTCCCCGGCACGAATGGCCTCCCGAATCCGGGTGCTGCTCACCGGCTCCCCGTCGAACAGCACCGGTTCCAGACCGTGCACCTGGAACCCGGCCGCACGCCCCAAACGGACCAGCAACTCCAGGTTGCCGCCCCGACGATAACCAAAAGTGAAGCTGGCGCCCACCGAAAGACTGTGCAACGGTGCGAAGTCCCGCACCAACCGGCCGACAAATTCCTCCGCTGTCATCCGGCTGAAATCGTGGTCGAACGGGATCAGCCAGGTCACATCCACCGCCAGGGACTCCAGCACACCCAGTTTCTGCCCCAGGGAGTAAATCGGCGAAGGCGTCCGCTCCGGCGAAACCACGCTGTTCGGATGCCGGTCAAAGGTCACCACCACCACCAGGCCGTTCGCCGCCCGGGCATCCTGACGCGCCCGGCTCAGCACCGCCTGATGGCCCAAATGCAAACCGTCAAAGACGCCAATGGCGGCGCACACCCGCCTTGAACCTGACCCCAGCTCGTTGGCCGATCGTATGATTTGCACGGCGGCAGGAGGGTGAAACCTGAAGATGGGATCGGGAAGGAAAAAATACCGAAGTCTCGAACCTGCCGCCGACGGCTCCCCGGGAGAGCGTCATCCGTCCGGCATCCCGCCGACCGCCCCCAGCCTACTCGAGCAGGAACAACTGGTAGTATTTGGATTCCCGGCTGTTGGACCGGCGTTCGGGAATCGACAAGTATTCGTAGTTGAACCGGAACCGGTAGGTGACCACGTCCTGCTCGGGCGCGATCGGCACCAGCGTCTCCCAGCGGTTGGTCAGCATCGGAGTCCGCTGCATCGGATACTGTTCATTGCCCACGATGACAAAAGCCTCCATCGATTCCTTGATCAGGCTTTGCTGCCGGGTGCTGTACTCCGCCGCGAATTGATATTGCCCGTTTTCTTTCCGTGGCAATCGGCTGGGAGTCAAATTCGTGATCGCGGTGGTGCTGCATCCAGCCCCGCAGACCACCATCAGACATAGCGCAATCAAGCCCAGGCGTTGGTTCGTCATTGGTCGGCACCCTTGCATGACCATCCCCCTTTGTAAAGTTGGTTTTGGGCCTCCGCAAACCCGCAGGCGCATCTCGGCATGTTTCGATCTCTCCTTCCGTAATCCTAATCGTAATCCTAATCGTAATCTCACGATCCGCCTCTTTAATCGCGAGAAGTTGAAGGTTTACCGGGCGGTCTTGGCCTTATTGGACTGGCTGGAACCGGTGCCGTAGAAGCTCCCCAAGTCGAATTCAGACTACCAACTGCACAAGGGCAACCTCGAATAGGGATTACGATTACGATTAGGATTACGACAAACCGGGCCTTCGGAAAAAGCTGAGATGCTCCTCGTCCCCCCCGCCTTTTGCCATCGCCAAACCGGACCTCTCCCGTTACCCTCACCCCGTGCACAAAATCGGGCTTTACGGCGGTTCCTTCAACCCGGTTCACCTCGGACATCTGCTCGTGGCCCAGGCCGCCCGGGAAGAGCTCGCATTGGACCGGCTCTTCTTCATCCCCGCCGCACAATCCCCCTTCAAACCGGAATCCATACTCGCCCCGCCTCAGGAGCGCCTCCGCCTCCTCCGCCTCGCCCTGGCCGGCCAACCCCAGTGCGCCATCGATGACCAGGAATTGCGCCGCGGCGGTGTCTCCTACTCCATCCTCACCGTGCGCGACTACGCCCGCCGACACCCCGACGCCTTGCTCTTCTATCTCATCGGCGCCGATCACGCCGCCATGCTGCCCCAATGGCGCGACGCCGCCGAACTGGCCCAACGCGCCCAGTTCGTCGTCATCCCGCGCCCGGGCCAACCCGAACAACCGCTGCCCCCACCCTTCCGCGGCCGCCAGCTGCGCGGATTCCCCTTACGCGTTTCCTCCTCCGAAATCCGCGACCGTATCCGGCTCGGTTTGCCGATCGATCTGCTCGTCGGGCCGCCCGTCGCCGAGGCCATCCACAAAAACCAGCTTTATCTTTAAGCCCACTTCCATCATGCTCCCGCCGATGGATTCGAAGCGACTCGCCCTGCTCTGCCGCGAACTGGCCTACTCGAAAAAGGCCGAGGACCTGGTCGTCCTCGACATGCGGGCCCTGACCACGGTGACCGATTACTTTGTCATTTGCACCGGAACCAGCGAACCGCACCTCCGCGCCATCGTCAACGCCATCACCGACCCGCTCCGGGAAGAACACGACCTCCGGCCGCGTGCGATCGATGGCAGCCTCGCCGCCGCCTGGGTCGTCCTGGATTACCTCGACGTGATGATCCACGTGATGCGCGCCGACACCCGCGAACGCTATAACCTCGAAGGCCTCTGGGGCGATGCCCCCAAACTCAAAGCCCGCCGATCCCCCGGCACCCGCCCCAAGACCGCCAGGAACATCGCCTCCCCGAAGTCCACACCGCCAAACCCGCCCCTTACCGATTGATCCGTGCGCCGGGAGTCGCACGCGGGCGCCGAACGGGCGCGTTGGGTTTGTGCGGTTTCGATATTTCCCCTTTCTCTCGGATTTCGAGATTCGAAATTCGAATTGGGTCTGAAGCTCCGCCTCGCCATTAATCTGACCGGCGGGCTTCCTCGGCCGGATGAAAGACCGCGGCCAAGGCAATCTCCGTGGCCACCGGCCGATCCCCGTTCCGGGATTGCCAGCGCGCGGCCGATGCCCTCGCTTCCGCCTCCTGCTCCGGCGTAAGAAAGTAGATCGCGGAACGATGCCCATCGACTTGGTCCGCCCCCATGCGATGCCCGGCGAAGGGATCGTGGCTTGCCCAGAACACGTCCAGCAGCGCGGCAAATGAAATGACCGCCGGATCGAACTCAACCTCGATCGCTTCCAGCTGCCCGGTCCGATGCGAACCGACCGCCTCATGGGCCGGCTTCGAAGTGTCTCCCCCGGAGTATCCCGCGCGGACGTTCAGCACGCCCTGAACTTTGCGGAAAACGGCTTCGCCACCCGCTAAACCGCCCGCGCCCAAGATCACTTTCTCGGGCGAAACCGTCGCCAGCGGCCGCTCATGGAACCACAGGGAATCGGAGTTGATGCAATACCGAAGCCGCGTCGGCGCGGGACCATCGGGAAAGACATGTCCAAGGTGGGATTCGCACCGAACACAGTGAACCTCGATGCGCACCATGCCGTAACTCGTGTCCCGGGTTTCCCCGGTGTTCTCAGCCGCGAGGGGTTGGAAGAAGCTCGGCCACCCGGTTCCGGAATCGAACTTCGCCGCGGAATGAAACAGCGGCAGGCCGCACCCGATACAAGCGTAGATGCCCTGCTTATGGTTGTCGTGAAACACGCCGCAAAAGGCCCGCTCCGTGCCGTGCGCCCGCGTAATCCGATACTGTTCCGGGGTGAGT
>JAHDYP010000167.1 GCA_023383055.1 Verrucomicrobiota bacterium
GCCGGTCTTCCGTTCCGGATTCTCTATACCGGCACGCTCTATCCCGGGGGCTACCAGGATCCCGAGCCGCTGTTTGCCGCGCTGGCGGCGCGCCCCTGGAGCCGGCCGATCCAAGTTACCTTTTATGGGCCGTGCGCCCGGGAGCCCATGCTGCGCGAGCTTCGGGACCGCTATCGGCTCGGCGGGGTGGTGGAGTTGCCCGAGACCTACCTCAGCCGGGCGGAATCGCTCGCGGCGCAGCGTGACGCCGATTTGTTGCTCCACCTTGGCTGGACCGACTTGAAGAACGACGGTTGGCTCAGCGGCAAAATCTTTGAATACATGGCGGCCGGCACTCCGGTATTGAGTGTTGGCGCTCCGCCGGAGACCGCGTTGGGACAACTGCTAAGCGATTCGGGCAGCGGTTGCGCCGTGGGACGCGACACCGCGGCGGTCGTCGCCACTCTTGATCTTATGGTGAACCAGGGACGGCTGTGCGATTGGTATCGGCCGGATCCTTCGAGAATCCGGAGGTTCAGCCGCGAAGCCCAGGCGGGGCGGTTGCTGGAACTGCTGGCCAAGTCTGTGGCTGGGGCGCGGTTCAAGGAATCGGCTTGGAATGCGGGTCTAAGCCGGTAAGGTTTGGTTCATGAAAACTTTACTTTTGCTGGCATCGGTGTGCGTGGCCGCGGCGGCCTGGACGGGCTGCGGGCGTGACGAAGGTTCTTCGGCCAAGTCAACCAACGCGGCGGGGGGCAATCCGCTCACGGCGCCTGCGGATTACCTTGGGGCGGCGGCGAAGGCGAAGCAATCCTCGGAGAAGGTGATTGACACGATCGCGATCAACCAGGCGATCTCGCTTTTTCACACCTCGGAAGGAAGGTTCCCTCGGGATTTGAACGAACTGGTCACGGAGAAGTATATGCCGAGGCTGCCGGAGGCGCCGTATGGCATGAAGATTGAATACGATGCCGCGCGCGGTCAGGTCAAGATCGTGGCGAAGTGAGGATGGGTTTGCACGGCCGCCCGCGGGATTGCGTGGCGGGGGGTGAGGTTCCTCGATTTTTGGCTCGCCAAGCAGGCTGACGGCGGGCAGAGAGTTGCGTTTTGACGAGCATGAACGAACAAATCGTAATCCTCGACTTTGGTTCGCAGTACACGCAGGTGATCGCGCGGCGGGTGCGCGAGTGCAAGGTGTATTCGACCATTGTGCGGTATGACACGCCGGCGGACGAACTGGCGCGGCTGCGGCCCAGCGGGATCATTCTTTCCGGCGGCCCATCGAGCGTGTACGCGGCGGATGCGCCGATGCCGGACCGCGGGTTGTTCAAGCTGGGCATTCCGATCCTGGGCATATGCTATGGGCTGCAGGTGTTGGCGCAGTTCCTGGGGGGGAAGGTCGAGCGAGGTTTGAAGCGGGAGTATGGCAAGGGGACGCTGACGATCCGGGACAGCTGGTGTCCGCTGCTGCTCGGGTTGCCGGGCACGCTGCAGGTGTGGAACTCGCACGGGGACAAGCTGACGAAGCTGCCGAAGGGTTTCAAATCCGTGGCCACGACGGACAACTCGGATTACGCGGTGATCGAGGACCGGGCGCGCCGGTTTTACGGGCTGCAGTTTCATCCGGAGGTGGCGCATACCCCGCGGGGTCGGGAGATCATCTCGAGTTTTGTGCATGGGATCTGCAGCTGCGGCCGGAACTGGACGATGCAGAATTACGTGCAGCAGGCGGTGGAAGAGATCCGGGCGCAGGTGGGCCGGGAGCATGTGATCCTGGGTTTGAGCGGAGGGGTGGATTCGAGCGTGGCGGCGGCGTTGATTCACAAAGCCATCGGCGAACAGTTGACCTGCATTTTCGTCAACAATGGGCTGCTGCGTTCGCGCGAAGCGGAGGTGGTGCAGGATGTTTTCGTGCGGCACTTTCACATCAAGCTGCAGTATGAGGATGTGGCGCGGAAGTTCCTCGACCGGCTCAAGGGGGTGACGGATCCCGAGCGAAAGCGCAAGATCATCGGCAAGACCTTCATCCAGGTGTTCGAGGAGGCGACCAAACGGGCCGGGCGCGCGAAGTTTCTGGCCCAGGGAACATTGTATCCCGACGTGATCGAGTCGGTGCCCATCGGGGGGAATCCGGCGGCGTTGATCAAGAGCCATCACAACGTGGGGGGATTACCGAAGCGGATGAAGTTCAAGCTGGTGGAACCGCTGAAGTGCCTGTTCAAGGATGAAGTGCGGCAGTTGGGGCTGGAGCTGGGTCTGCCGCAGGAGATTGTGTACCGGCAACCGTTTCCGGGACCGGGGCTGGCAGTGCGGATTCTGGGGGAGGTCACGGCGGCGCGGTTGACGATCCTGCGCAATGCGGACGCGATTGTGGTCGAGGAGATGAAACGGAGCAGTTGGTACTACAAGGTGTGGCAGAGTTTCGCCGTGCTGCTGCCGGTGCGGAGCGTGGGGGTGATGGGAGATGAGCGGACCTATGATTTCACGGTGGCGCTGCGGGTGGTGGACAGTCAGGACGGCATGACGGCTGACTGGGTGAAGCTGCCGTATGAACTGCTCGAGACGATCTCGACGCGAATCATCAACGAAGTCAAAGGTGTGAACCGGGTTTGCCTCGATATCTCGAGCAAACCACCCGCGACCATCGAATGGGAATGAGCGGGCCGAGACGGACCCAGGCCGGGGATTCGAGCTGGACCAAACGCGGGTTGCCTCGCCTGGCCGCCTGGTTGGCGGTGGGACACTTGTTGCACGCGGGCGCCGATCCGGTTCGGCTCGACCTGCCAATACCCAAGCCGTGGTTGGGACGCACCTACGACCTGCAATCGAGCCGGGCGCTGGCACAATTGGCGGGCGACGCCGGGCAATTGATCGAGCTCCGCGAACGGCAGGAAGAGGAGTGGAAACGGCAGCGGAACGAAACCTCGGCGCGGGTGGCACCGGCCGGGATGGCGCCGGCTGAGTTGCAGCGCCACTACCACCCGCCCGACGATCTGCTTACGAAGCGGGAAGAGGGTGGTTTAAAGCTGGTCCGGCAACTGGGCCAGAACGCCCTGTCGTCCGCGGATGCGGCAGACCGCGCACGGAGCACGCACCTGTTGCGCGAGGTCATCTGCGCCTTGAACAACAACCGGCGCCCGCCGGCGCCTCGTAATCTGGATGGCTTCCAGGTGCCGTTGGTGCTCGTCGATCATGCGTTCAACCCGGTGGCAAAGGGTCGACGGCCGGCGGCGAATCTCGAGCCGGAAACCACGGGCCTGGAATTGAGCCGGCGCCAGCCGGCGGATTCGACCTTTTGGCGGCGGCCGGCGGACATCGCGGGGCTTGATCTGCGGTGTGGTTTTGGGCGTGAGACCTTGCCGGACCACGCGGCGGTCGTCTGGGAATATGCGGGACCCAAGACGAGCTACGGGGGGAACCCGGGTTACGACGTGCGGCACGGAGCAGCGGAGGCGAAGGTCAAGTTCGGCGAGACCCGTTCGGAACCGTTCACCGCGCGGATTTTCTGGGCGCTGGGATATCACGTGGACGCCACGGACCACGTGAGCGGCCTGCGGGTGCGGTATGATCGGCGGTTGCTGCGTGAGTTTCATCTGCGGAAGGAGATCCTGACGACGTTCCGCTTGTTCTGGTTCATACCGCTGCACACGATGAATCTGCAACAGCGCCGCGATCCGTTCGATTACATCGCCCGGGCGGTTTTGAACGACGGACGCGAATTGACCGGGGCGGCCTTGAAACGGGAGCTGTTTCAGGACCCGGATCGCGAGCACCCGGAGGATGATCCGGCCAACTTCCGCGTCGAACTCGAACGTCAGATCGACCATTTGGTGACGGTGCCGGTCAACTTCCAGGTGGACGACCCGCGGGTGGCGAGCATTGGTCCATGGGATTTTGGCGAACTGGACCACGCGGATCGGCGGGAACTGCGGGGCGCCGGTTTGCTGGCGGCCTGGCTGGGGTGGTACGATTCGAGGTTCGAGAACACCCGGCTGAAGCAGGTGACCGAATCCGGGCGGAACGAGCTGAGGCATTATTTCAGCGATCTGGGAGGCACGCTGGGGCGGGGGAAGGGGTTCTTCTCCGGACAGGGTGAGCTTCCGGAAGCGTTCGAGTGGACCTTCACGCAGAGCCGCTTTTCGCGGAAGCACCCGGATGAACCGCGCGGCTTCAGGATCACCGGTTTCAAGCCGATCGAGGATACGCCGGCATTCAAGGAGATGACGGTGGCGGATGCGCGGTGGATGGCGCGGATGATCGCGCAACTGACCGAGCGGCAGTTGCGCGAGGCGCTCGAGGTTTCAGGGTTCGAACCGGATGAAGCTGAGCTTTATCTGCACAAGCTGATCCACCGGCGGGACCGGATGCTCCACGATCTGGGACTGGCCGCTGAGCCGGTCAGCGGCATCAGGTAGCCCACCGCTCCGCTAAACGTCAGCCGCGGCGGCGCGATCCACGCGGCTCGCGAGGGATGAATGGGGCGCCGCCCGAATGGGCCAGCCAATCCCGTGAAGTTCAGGGTCTGGTGTAGGGTTTGGGTTGCGCCTTTTCCCACTCGGCCATGGAGACGGGCTTTCGATCCTGGAGGAAGACGAAGGTGCCGCGTTTATTGCCGACGACGATGTCGGGTTTGCCGTCGCCATTGAGGTCGCCCGCCACAACCTGGGTGCCGACCCCGGACTGGTCGTCGACCAGGTAAGAAATCCAATCCACCGCGCCGCCTGGCTGGCGGACGAGTCGGAACCAATAGAGAACCGCGGGGGCGTTGGGTTCGGGATCGCCATCGGGACCGTGGGCCCAGAACCGTTTGCCGGTCACGAGGTCCTTAACCCCGTCCCCATCCATGTCAATAAGATCCAGGGCGTGGATTTGTGAGAATTTGACGCCGTATTTGTTTTCGTGCGGTTCCTTGTTCATGAAGACGTGAGGTTGGAACCGGCTGACGCCGTTTTCACGGATTTGTTCGTACCAGGCGAGGCCATAGCCGTGGGCGGCCAAGCTGGTGATGATGTCGTTAAGCCCGTCGCCATTGACATCATAGGCGAACATCTGGGCGCTGCCGACGGGAACGCCGGGATCGGGAGGGGCGAAGTTGACCGGGTGGAAGGTCCAGACCGGATCGCCGTCGAGGGACGCGGGTTGTTCCCACCAGCCGTCCTTTTCGATGAGATCGGGTCGGCCGTCGCCGTTGACGTCGCCGACGCCGAGGCCATGGTTGTATTTATGGTAATTGTTGTTGGGGGTGACGGGATGCCAGGCCCAGGGACGATCGGGGTTGGCCCAATCCGGCTCGGCATAGCCGAAGAATCCCTTCGAGTTACAGACCAGCTCCGGGCGGCCATCGCCGGTCAGGTCGTCGAAGAGCGGCGATTCGTTGTCGGTGATATCGAGGGCAACGCGGCTCTGCCAATGACCCGCGCGGCCTTTGGGGTTTTCGAACCAGAGGGCGTTCTCGCCGGGCAACCCGACGATCAGGATGTCGGGCCAGCCGTCGCGGTTGAAGTCGGCGGTCCAGGTGAAAAAATTGTCCGAGTAGGCGTTTTGAGTGCCGAGAGCGCCCTGGAAACCCTCGACGATTTCCTCACGGTTATTGAGGGTGCGTTTGAAGGTGGCGGTGGCGGGGCGGTATTCATGACGCTGGGTGAAGGCCGGGCCGGCGTACCAGAACGGGCCGGAGGCAACGTCCATCTGCCCGTCGCGGTTGAAATCGGCAAAATGGGCTCCTTCGGACCAAAACTTGTCGGTGACGACCGTTTTATGGAAGCGCACAAGTTGCGGCTGGGCGGCCTGGCTGGAACCGAGGACGAGCAGCAGGGCGAGGCCAAGGAGGAGATGCTTCATGGGCTGAATCTTCCCGAGTGAACCGAGCCGGTCAAGACCGGTGTTGAAAGCTCAGTTTGGCACCAGGGGGATGTTGACCTTCTGGCCGACGCGGATGGATTCGGGTTTGATGTTGGGGTTGGCATCCTGCACCAGCTTGAGGGAGGTGCGTTTGCCGCGTTTCTTGTACTCGGCATTGTAGGCGGCCACGATGGCCGACAGGGTTTGACCTTGCTCGACCGTGTGCTCGGCCACTTCATCATAGGCGGCGGCGGTTGAACGCTCCGGCTCCGAGCGTCTGGGGGGCGGAGCCTGCAGCGAAGCGGTCACGCTCCTGGCGAGGCTTTCGATTTCTTTGAGAATCATGCGCTGGTCGGCCTCGCGTTTGCGATCCACTTCCCGCACGGATTCGACCAATTGATTCAATTGCTCGCGAGTGACGAAATCGCCCTGGGGCTTGGCGCTGTCGAGGCGCAGTTGGCGCAGTTCGGAGGCCAGCGCCTCAAGGCGTCGTTGCTGTTCAGCCTGGGCCGCCAGGAGACCCTCGACGGCGGTGTTCAAGCGCCGGTATCGTTCCTCGGCCGCCTCGCGGTCGGCGATGGCGGCCGCCCGCGAGCTGGCGTCCTGTGACCATGCGCCGGTGACCGACCCCAGCCAGACGGTTAAGACCATTGCTCCACAGCTCCATCGATTCATGAGCCGGAACTTAAAACCACCACCCGGGCACTTCAAGGGCCAAAGCGATTCCCGACGAGCATCCCTCTCCGTCGCGTGTCCCGGGGAGGGAGCAAACCGGATCCGGCAGAGTTTTGAGTGCTTGTGACTGGCAAATGCGCTTATCCTCGCGTCATGACCGTGATCGAGGTGATCCAGCGCAGCACCGAATTCCTCGCCAGGAAAGGGGTCGATTCCCCCCGTTTACAGGTTGAACTGTTACTCGCCCACCGCCTCGCCACGCCCCGGCTCAATCTCTATCTGCAATTCGACCGGGTTCTGACCGAGCCTGAACTCACGGATGTGCGGGAAGCGGTGCGGCGGCGCGGCCAGCGTGAACCTCTGCAACACATCGTGGGGTCAACCGGCTTCTTCGGGCTTGAGCTGAACTCCGACCCGCGCGCGCTGATCCCCCGTCCCGAGACGGAGCGCCTGGTCGAATGCGTCCTGGCCTGGCTCGCCGACCGCGCCGAATCCGCGTTGTCCGCGCTTGATTTTGGCACCGGCAGCGGTTGCATCGCGGTGGCCCTTGCCACGCAACGTCCCAACCTCACCGTTCATGCGCTCGACTGCTCCGCGGCGGCGATCGCGTTGGCCCGCGAGAACGCCCGGCGCCATGGTGTGCTGGAACGTATTTGCCTGTGGCAGGGGGATGGATTCGCCGCTTTGCCCGAGGGTCTTCAGTTTGATCTGATCGTCTCGAACCCGCCCTACATCCCGGCGGCGGAGATCGCGGATTTGGCGCCTGAAGTCAGCGCCCACGATCCGCGCGTGGCGCTGGACGGCGGCCGGGACGGGCTGGACTGTTATCGACGAATCGCGGGCGAAGCGCCCGCGCGGCTGGCCGCTTCCGGTCGGCTGTTCCTGGAATTGGGAGATGGCCAGGCCGCCGCGGTCAGTCAACTGCTCCGCGCGCACAACTGGGTTGTCGAATCGGTTGAGAACGATTACAGTGGCCGACCGCGAGTTCTGAGGGCTCGCCTGGGCGAGTTGAACCAATCATGACATGGAAAGTCTCCTGATCAAGGGCGGCGTGCCGTTGCACGGTGAAGTCACCATCAGCGGTGCCAAGAACGCCGTGCTCCCCATCATGGCCGCCACGCTGCTCACGTCCGAACCGTGTGTGATCCGCCGTGCGCCTGACCTGAGCGACGTGACCTTCATGGGGCAGATCCTGACTTCCCTGGGGGCGCAAGTCTCGATCGCGGGCGGGACCATCCGCGTCCAGGCCGCCAAAATCAAGGAGGTCGGCGATTACGAGCTCGTCCGCAAGATGCGGGGCTCGATCTGCATTCTAGGGCCCCTGCTCGGCCGGCTGCGGCGCGCCTGCGTTTCGCTCCCGGGCGGGTGTATCATCGGGCCGCGCCCGATCGATTTGCATTTGAAAGGGCTGGCCCAGATCGGCGCCAAAATCACCATCGAGGCGGGCTATGTCAGGGCACGGGCACCACGGCTGACCGGCGGCGAGGTGTTTTTGGGCGGCCGGGTTGGACCGACTGTGCTTGGCACGGCCAACGTGATGATGGGAGCGGTGCTGGCCGAGGGAGTGACGATCATTGAAAGCGCCGCGTGCGAACCTGAAGTGGTTGATCTGGCGGACTTTCTCACGGCGATGGGCGCCCGGATCAGCGGTGCGGGGAGCCCGACGATCACGATCACCGGGGTCAAGGAATTACACGGTGCCGAACACGAAGTCCTTCCCGACCGCATCGAAGCCGCCACCTACGCCATCGCGGCGGCGGCCACCAAGGGTGAGGTGACCCTGCTCGGCTGCCGGCCGGATCATCTGCACGCGGTGCTCGACAAGCTTCACGACGCCGGGGTCAAGACCGAACGGCGGGGCACCGCCCTGACCGTGCGCCGGGGCGGCCGGCTCAAACCGGTGGACGTCACGACCCTGCCCTACGCCGGGTTTCCCACCGATGTCCAGGCGCAGATGACCGTGCTGATGGCCCTGACCCCCGGCATCAGCGTCATCACCGAGCGCATCTTCGAATCGCGATTCATGCACGTCAGCGAACTGGCCCGCCTTGGGGCGGATATCGCCATCGAAGGTCCCAGTGCCATTGTGCGCGGGGGCAAACCGTTGAGCGGCGCCCCGGTGATGGCGAGCGATCTCCGGGCCTCGGCGGCGCTGGTCATTGCCGGCCTGGTCGCCAAGGGCACCACCCAGGTCAAGCGCATCTACCACCTGGACCGGGGCTACGAGCGGATTGACGAGAAACTGAGAAAACTGGGCGCGCGGGTCGAGCGCGTGGAAGAACCATGATCCGGAAGCTGGTTGGACTTTTGCTGATCATTGGGGCGTTGTTGGGCCTGAAGGAACTCCATCAATACTGGGAGAAGGTCAAGGTCCAGCAGGCGGCGCGCGACCGCGAATCCAGCACCGGTGCCGCCACCAGGCCGGAGCCCTCGCCGCCGGGCGGACTGTCGGGCCTGCCTCCGGGTCTTGAGGCCTCTTTGGAGGAAGCGAAGCGCCAGAGCCCGGCGGCGCTGAGACTCTGGATTGAGAAGTACCGGCCTTACGTTCAGGACCCCCGGCTGGCGAGCATCGAGCTGGACTACGTGGTGCTCATCGGGGGCCGTAATTACCTCGAGGCCAGGAAGATCTTCCACGCCGTCCGCGAGCGCACCCCGACCAACAGCCCGGTCTACCCGCGTATTCAGCAACTGGAAAGGAATTATCCCTGAACTTTCGTCTGGCGCAGCCGCGGGCTCGCCACTAGACTCACCGCGAATTCCAACAGCACTGCAACGTTCTTATGGATGTCACATTCATTTGCCCAAATTGTAAGCAGGAACTCGAAGCCGACACGTCGCTCGCCGGGACCCAGATTCAGTGTCCCTCCTGCAATCACACCATGACGATTCCGGAACCGGACGTCCATAACGTCAAGATCATGAATCCGAACACCTCCTCGGCGGCCGCGCGGGCGGAGAAACACTTCAGTGTGCCCGTGCACGATGGGCCTTCGGAGATCCTGATCAAGAAACCGGTCAAGAAAGAGGAGATTCCTGCCGACGGAAAGCGGCACCTGCGCACGAAGACCATCCGCCGGGTCGACTGCATCGAGGTGGGCCACGATCGCTTTGACGAGGTTGTCAGCAAATTCCTCGACAAGATCGGCGACGAGAACCTGGTGAGCCTCAGCACCGTGGGTTACACCTACATCGACATCGGGTCTCAGAAGCTGCTGACGGACTTCGGGGTGTTGATTCTCTACCGCGCCTATTCCTCGCCCGCGTCGGCCACGGCCGGCTAACCGGCCGTCGTTGCCCGGTCTTCCGCTGCCGCATCGGGTTACCCTGCGGTTCGATCCTTGCCTGGTTGGGTCGGGCTCTCCACATTACCGCCCTCATGCTCACCTTGTCGGGCATTCAAAAAGCCTATGGCGGCCGCACGTTGATCGGCGAAGGAGCCCTTCAGGTCAATCGCGGTGATCGCATTGGGGTGGTGGGCAGCAACGGGGCGGGCAAGTCGACGCTGTTTGCGCTGATCCTGGGCCGCGAATCCCACGATGCCGGCAGCATCAGCTTCCAGCGCGGTGCCACCGTCGGCGAGCTGCCCCAGGAATCCGCCCCGGCGACCGACGAACGCGTGATCGATTGTGCCGCCGGCATCACCCCTGAGCTGGTAAGTCTGCGCCGCCAGTTGCGGGCGGCTGAGGCCGATCCCGACGGCCTGCACTTCGCCGAACTCAACCACCGATTCGAGGAGCTGGATGGACGCACCATCGAGGCACGCGCCAAACAGATGCTCGCCGGGCTGGCTTTTCGCGCGACCGATTTCGAGCGGCCGCTGCGCGAACTGAGCGGGGGCTGGGTCATGCGGGCGCACCTGGCCCGGTTGCTGGTTCAGGAGCCGGATTTGCTCCTGCTCGATGAACCGACCAATCACCTCGATCTCGAGGCCCTGATCTGGCTGCAGAACCATCTCGCCTCCTACCCCGGCGGCCTGCTGCTGATCTCTCACGACCGCGAGTTCCTCAACCGGCTGGTCGGCAGCATCGTCGAGGTGCGGGACGGGCGGCTGCAGCGTTACGCCGGCAATTACGATCAGTACCTCGAACAACGCGAAAACGATCGCGCCCGGCAGTTGGCCGCCTACAAAAACCAGCAGCGGGAAATCGCCCGGCTCCAGGCGTTCGCCGACCGTTTCCGGGCGAAGAACACCAAGGCTTCGCAGGCGCAAAGCAAGTTGAAGCAAATCGATCGCATGGAGAAGATCGATGCCCCGGACGATCCGGAGGCGGTCATCCATTTCAAGTTTCCCCAACCCCAACGCAGCGGGCTCAAGGTCATCGAACTCGCCGGCGTCCGCCATGCCTACGGTACACAGGTCATCTACGAGCACCTCGATTTCGAGGCCGAACGCGGTCAGCGCATTGTCCTGCTCGGCTCCAACGGCGCGGGCAAATCAACCCTGCTCAAACTGCTCGCCGGAGTGCTCACGCCCCAGGCCGGGCACCGCCGCCTCGGCCATCATGTCCGCACCGGCTATTACGCCCAATACCGGGTCGACATGCTCCGCCCCGAGCACACCGTGCTCGAGGAAGCCCTCGATACCCCGCAGCCGCTCACCGAAGTGTCCGCTCGAACCGTCCTCGGGTCGTTCCTGTTCCGCGGTGACGACGTCTTCAAGCCGGTCAGCGTGTTGAGCGGCGGTGAAAAGAGCCGCCTGGCCCTGGTCAAACTGCTGCTCGATCCGCCCAATCTCCTGCTCATGGACGAGCCGACCAACCACCTCGATATCCCCAGCACCGAAACCCTGCTGCGCGCCTTGCGGCATTTCCACGGCACCGTCATCTTCATCAGCCACGACGTCTTCTTCATCCGTGAACTCGCCAACCATGTCGTCCACGTCCGCGATGGCAAACTGCGGCATTACCCCGGCGGTTACGCCTATTACCTCGACAAGACCGCCGCCGAATCCGCCGTCAACGACGCCAACCGCCCCCCGCGCGACCTTGCCCCGGTCGACCCCAACCCCGCCGCCCAACTCCGGGTTCAGAAACGGCTCGAAGCCGAGCAACGCCAGGCCCTGTCCCGGACCCGCCGCCAAATCAAATCCGAAGTCGACCGCCTCGAGCAGGCGATCCATCAGTTGGAGCAGAGCGAAGCCGAATGCACCGCCGCCCTGCAGGATCCCGCGACTTACCAGGTGCCAGGTCGCGTGGTCGAACTCCAGCACGAATTCAACCGCCTCCGCACCCAACTCGCGGAACTCAACATCGCCTGGGAAACGGCCGCCACCCAACTGGCCAGCCTGGAGCTGGAACCCGCCCGGGCACCGACGAGTGAGGCAAGGCCTTGAGCGAAGCGGCGGCCGGACCACCGGCGCGACCAACTCGGTCAGGCGGCCGCCAGTCCCCTACGGACCACCGGCCTGGACGCTTCCGTCGACCCGGCAGACGTGCCCGTGGAACCGGCAGCGCGCGAGGACAGCCTGCGGATCCCGTCCATCATCTTTTTGGCCGGCCACCAGGTATTCATAGCTGCTCTGCTTCGGGTCGAACGTTTCCCAGGTCAATTGCTCACGTGCCGGTGCCGACGAGTCGCGGGGACAGATCAGCACCGCGGGGGTAGCCAATTCATCCTGCATGCTCTTGAAGTCAGGCGGAAAAACGTCGTCATGGTCGACCGCGTAAATCTTCGCTGCCAACCCGATTTGCTTCAGGTTGCTGATACAATGGATCGACTGCGCCTTCTCCTTGGCGTTGGCCAGTGCCGGCAGGGTCGTGCCCGCAATGAGCGCAACCGGGAATACCACCATCGGAGCCAGGACCGCATTGGCGGGTTCCTGGTTGCCCTGGACCACCGTCACCCATCCCGACGCGGTGTTGGCTGCCACCGCATAGGACTGCGCGGGAGAACCCGGGTTCAGCCATCGTTGGAGGAACCGGACCGGCTCGGCCTGGTCCGGTGGAACCGAGGCCAACATCGCCTCCTGGTACTGCTGCATCACCCGCGCCACGCGTTCGCTCACGAACGAGAACTGATTGCCCTCCGTGGGCATTCCTCGGGCCAGCCGTTGAAACTCCGCACCCGCCTTCAACCCCGGCGCCTGACCACCCTGCACTTCGAGGATCAGCCCGGCCAGCCGATCGGAACTGGCCAGCATCAGGTGCTCGCCTTTCCGTACTAACGTCGGTCGGAAGGTCAACGGCAAAGGAATCTCAACCGGCAAGGTCCGGAGTTGCGCGCCGTCGCGCTCGGTGCGAATGACTTCGGGATTCTCGCTGAACACGCCCTCCAACCAGTCGAACAACCGCTGATCCTTCGCCCGGAAGACCAGGGCCAATCCGGGTTCGGAGATGTCGATGTTGGACCCGCTCGGCAGCGGAATGGCAACCTTGCGGGTGTCGTCCAGCGTCAGCACGAGACCATGTTCCACCCCCAATGACTCCAACAACTGCACCAACGTCGAGCCGGTGACTCCTTCCACGTTGGCATCCCATTCGTCCATGGCCGCCACCGCTTCCTCAATCCCCGCCGACCGCAGATCCGCCTGGATCGCTCGCCAGAGTCCCGCCAGATCCAAATCGAAAAACATGGCGACCGCCGTGTCCGCCGGCAGCAGATCCAAACCCCGCCACCCATGCGGCGCTGCTCCCGCGAGCGACCACAGGTAGCCGCCGTCACCCCCTGAATAGCGGTGCAGAATCGCCCGGGTCCGATACAACCCATCCCCGATCGCGATGCCGCTGAGGCCTACCCCGGAAATCGATTCCAGGCCGCTGTTACGGATCAGCCGTGTCGCCATGGCAAAACCGCGGTCGATATTCGCCTGATCCTCCCCGTCCAGTCCGGGCAGCGATCGGACCTCCTGCCGCCATGCTCCCACCTTCCCGGAAAGCCCTTGGAGCCACTGTTCCGCAGCCAGGTACAGGTAGATCGTGCCACCCGGATCCAAATGCCGTGTCACTTCTGCAAAACTCGTCTTCCGCACCGGGGCCGGCGCGGCCCTGTCCGCAGCCGACAGCCACCCGGCACCGGCAATCAGGGCTGCCAGGAACATCATCCCCGACCTCCGGCAGCACTGGAATGGTGAAGTCGGGCACAAGCTTTCAGTTGAATGGATTCTCTCAGACATAGGTTGTTCCTCGTGTAGTGTGATGGTCCAAGTCTCGCCTCAGAAAGTACGGCACCGGCACACCCCTGGCAAACGCAATTCCGCCACCTGCAGAAAAACCGGAACGGCCGGACCCCACTCACCCACGCCCCCGCTTGCGCTGGCCTGGGGCCTTCGTTAACCTGCGGCGGTCGATCGCGCCGGATCATGCCCACATCATTGCCGTGAAATCTACCGCCACGCTTGTCAGCCTGCTCTGCGCGACCCAATTCATGACCGCCGCCAACCTTTCCGCTTCTCGGGATGCCGCCCAGCCCGGCGCATCGACCCTCCGCAACCAGCCGCGTCCGGAACGGCAACTGACCCGGAACCGCGGCGGTCATATCCTGACCAACACCGGGGTATGGTCGCCGGACGGCCACTGGATCGTTTACGACACGCGTTCGGATCCGGAAGGCTCGGTCTTCGACGGAACCACCATCGAGCTCCTCAACCCCGGCACGCTCGAGACCAGGGTGCTCTACCGTTCAACCCGGGGCGCCCACTGCGGCGTCGCCACCTTCAACCCGCAACGACCCGAGGTGATCTTTATCCATGGCCCCGAAAACCCCACCCCGGACTGGACCTACAATGCCTATCACCGACGCGGCGTGATCGTCCGGCTCGACCAACCCCAAGTCGCGGTCAACCTCGATGCCCGTGATTTGCTCCCCCCTTTCACCCCAGGCGCGCTTCGCGGCGGGTCGCACGTCCACGTGTTCAGCGGCGACGGCGAGTGGGTCAGCTTCACCTACGAGGATCATCTGCTGGCGCAATTTGCCGAACCCGGCCCGGGTCACGACGTCAACCAGCGCAATATCGGCGTCAGCAGCCCTGTCAGCCCGGTCCGCGTCAAACCGGATCACCCGCGCAATCACGATGGCTCCCATTTCACCGTCCTGGTCACGCGCACCTCGTCCACGCCCAAGCCAGGCGATCTCATCCGCGCTTGCGAGGAAGGTTGGATTGGAGCGAATGGTTACCGGCGCGGCGACGGCCGTCGCCAACTCCGCGCGCTCGCCTTTCAGGGGCAGATCCTGACCGAACGGGGCGAGACCGTGAGCGAGGTGTTCGTCGTCGATCTCCCGGACGATCTTACCGCTCCCGGTGAGGGTCCGCTGGCCGGCACGGAAACCCGCCGCCCCGCCCCGCCCCTTGGCACCGTCCAACGCCGGCTCACGCAGACCGAACATCGGCGGTTTCCCGGACTCCAGGGGCCGCGTCATTGGTTGCGCTGCTCGCCGGATGGTGAACAGATCGCCTTCCTGATGAAGGATGACGACGGCATCGCGCAGCTGTGGACGATATCACCCCGGGGTGGTCAACCGGTTCAGCGCACCCGCCATCCCTGGCCGATTGCTTCGACCTTCACCTGGAGTTCCGACAGTCGTCGGATCGCTCATGTCATGGACAACAGCGTGTTCGTCACCGACATCGAGACCGGCGTCAGCACCCGGCTCACCGCCCGGGCCAACGACGCCGACGCTCCGCGGCCCGAGGCCTGTGTCTTCTCCCCTGACGGCCGTCAGATCGCCTACGTCCGACGCCTGCCGGACGGCGACTCCCGCTTCAACCAGATCTTCGTGGTCAGCCTGGATTGACCCCCCATCCGCCGTCCCGATTTCATGTCGCATATGCGACATGAAATCGGGACGGCGCGCTCGAAGCAACGTGAAGGTCCGAAGCCGATCACGAAACAAATCGGGTTGCTTGAGTCGAGATCCGAGTTAGCCTCCGCTCGTTGACGCAGGCGAGTTACAGCTTGGTTCGGCTGAAGAGCGGGGTGCACAGCGTGCACGCGAGCGCTTACGGAGAGACGTTCCATCCGGTCATTGGCCCGGCTGCGGAGGCGGAGGCGTTGCACGTCCGGCAGCTGCGCCTGCCCCAGCGGCTCGAGCGG
>JAHDYP010000168.1:0-9066 GCA_023383055.1 Verrucomicrobiota bacterium
ATCGCAAGGGGGGAGTGACATTTCAGGCCTTTGAGCGGCCGGTTGCGGTCCGGCGGGTGCGCTGGCAGGTCAGGCGGTTGGGGCCGCAGAATTACGGCACGGTGGGGGGCGCCGAGATCGCGTTTTACCGGGCGGGCGAGCCGCAGCCTTTGCCATCGGGGGTGAAGATTGAGGCGCGGGCGTTGTCGTTGGCCGAGCGTCGGAGTGGGGAATTGATTCAGCCATTGCGGGTGTCGCTGGACTACCCGTATGCCGAGCCGATCGATGCAAGGTTGCGGGTGGGGGGGCTTGAGCCGCGAGGCGTCCGGTTGGCGGCGGGGCAGCAGCGATTGGAACTTGCGATTCCGGTGGCCGAGCGGGAGCGGCGGATGGAAGTGTGGCTGACGACCTTGGCGGGCGCGAAGCTGGGTGGCGGTGAGATTGCGGTTCCGCCTTTGCGCAAGCTGACGGTATATGTGCTGCCGCATTCGCACACGGATATTGGGTACACGGAGATCCAGACTGACATCGAGGAGAAGCAGGTGAACAACCTGCTCGCCGGGATCGAGGCGGCACGGCGCACGGCGCAGTATCCCGAAGGGGCGCGGTTCGTGTGGAATGTCGAAGTGCTGTGGGCGGCGGATTTGTATCTGCGGCGGATGAACGTCGACCAGCAGAACGCGTTTTACGAGGCCGTCCAAGATGGCCAGGTGGCGTTGTGCGGGATGTATTTGAACGAGCTGACGGGATTATGCCGGCCGGAGGAATTGACGCGGTTGTTTCGGTTCGCGACGCAACTGCGGGAGCGGACGGGAGCGACGATCGATTCGGCGATGATCAGCGACGTGCCGGGGTTGACCTGGGGCACCGTCAGCGCCATGCAGAGCGCGGGGATCAAGTATCTGTCGACCGCGCCGAACTATTTCGATCGGATTGGGGACATCCTGGTGCAATGGGAGAACCGGCCGTTCTGGTGGGTGGGGCCGGATCGCAGTTCTCGGGTGCTGGTGTGGATCCCGTTTTGGGGTTACGCGATGTCGCACCGGTATGGGAGCATGTCCTTGGGTTTGGTGGAGGACTTCCTGACAGGGCTCGAACAACGCGCGTATCCCTACGATATCGCTTACGTGCGATGGGCCGGGCACGGCGACAACGCGGTGCCGGACCCGGCGATCTGCGAGTTTATCCGGGACTGGAACGAGAAGTATGCGTGGCCGCGATTTGTGATCAGTTCGGCCAGTGAGGCATTTCAGGCTTTCGAACGTGAATATGGCGAGCAACTGCCCGAGGTGGCGGGGGACTGGACGCCGTATTGGGAGGATGGCGCCGGGTCGTCGGCGGCGGAGACGGCGTTGAACCGAGCCAGCTCGGACCGCGTGACTCAAGCGGAGGCGCTCTGGGCGATGCTGGCGCCGGAGAGCTATCCGGCAGAGGATTTTGAAGAGGCGTGGCGCAGCGCGTTGCTTTACTCGGAACACACCTGGGGCGCGTGGTGCAGCGTCAGTGAACCGAACCGTCGGGAGACGCTCGAGCAATGGTCGATCAAACATTCGTACGCGGCGGCGGCGGATATGCAGTCCCGCGAGTTGTTGAGCCGGGGCCTCGCGCTTGCCCTGGGCGATGGCGAGCCGGACGCGGTGGACTTTTTCAACACCACCTCCTGGGCGAGGTCGGAGCTGGTGATTGTGCCGCGGGACTTTTGCGAAGGACGGGACCGCGTTACGGATGATGAGGGGCAGCCGGTGGCATCGCAGCGTTTGAAAAATGGCGAGCTGGCGGTGTTGACCCGGGAGATCCCACCCTACGCGGTGCGGCGCTATGCGTTGGAGCGTGGAGCGGCGCACCGGGAAGGTGAAGTCCGGATGGGAGACCACTGGATCGAGAACGGGAACGTGCGGGTGGAGGTGGACCAGGAGACGGGTGCGATCCGGGAGTTAAGGTTGCAGGATCTGAACCGGAACCTGGTGGACAGTTCGGCGGGACATGGGATCAACGATTATCTGTATCTCATCGGGGATGACGTGAACGCGCTGCAACGGAATGGCCCCGTCACCATCCAGGTGAAGGAACGTGGGCCGCTCGTGGGTTCGCTATTGATCCGCTCGGAGGCGCCGGGAGCCCATCGGTTGGAGCGCGAGGTGCAATTGGTGGCCGGCCTGGACCAGGTGTGGTTGATCAACCTGGTGGACAAGGCGCGCCTGGTGGCGGGCAGTTATCATGCGAAGGAAGGGAAGGAAAGCGTCAACTTCGCGTTCCCATTCAATGTGGCCGACGGCCAGGTGCGGCTCGAAGTGCCTTACGGATTGATGCGGCCGGATCTGGATCAGATTCCGAGCGCGTGCAAGAACTGGTTTACCGTGGGGCGCTGGGCGGATGTGTCGAATGCCGAGTATGGCGTGACGTGGATCACGCTGGATGCGCCGCTGGTCCAGGTGGGTGGGGTGACGGCGACACTGCTGAATTCGCAGACCAATCCGGACGTATGGCGGAAGGAAGTCGGTCCCACGCAGCGCATCTATTCGTGGGCGATGAATAATCATTGGGGCACGAATTACCGGGCTTACCAGGAAGGTCCAGTCCGGTTCCGTTATCTGCTCCGGCCGCATCGGGGGCTGGACCCGGCGGAGGCTTCGCGCCTCGCGATCGCCCAGAGCCAGCCGATGCTGCCGGTCCGCGGTCGTGGACCGAAGCCGGAGGGACGTTCGCGATTGCGGTTGTCTTCGAAAGAGGTGCTGGTGACGGGGCTAAAACCATCGGATGACGGTATGGGGTTGATGGTGAGACTTTGGGGCGCGTCGGGACGGGATATGATTACGCGCCTGGACTGGAGCGATCCGCAACCGTTGGGAATATGGAAGAGCGATACGAGCGAACTGCGCGGTGAAGAAGTGACCGGCGAAGTCGCGGTGCCGGCCTGGGGTGTGGTAACTCTGCGGGTCGAATTGCCCACGCCGGCAACCATGGAGCGTTTCGGAACCAGGTATTGATGAAGGCTTGCGCCGCGGGGCGCTACTTCGTGGAAGGATTTGAAATGAAAGTGACTTCGGTCGGTTGCGTTCGGTTGATGCTCGTTTTGACGGTTCTGAGTTCCAACGTCTTTTCCGTGGAGGCATCGCTCAAACCGGCGGCGCCACGGCAGGTGCTCAGTCTGGACGGAGAGTGGCAGATTGCCGAAGGCGGGCTCGAGACGGTGCCGGAACGGTTCGCGCACGTGGTGGCGGTGCCGGGGTTGGTGGACATGGCGCGGCCGGCGTTTGCGGAGGTGGGCCAGCGGAGCGCGATGCAGGAGGCATTCTGGTATCGGCGCCACTTCAATGTCGAGGGGACGGTGCCGGAGGTGGCGATCCTCAAGCTGCACAAGGCGCGGTACGGTTCGAAGGTGATCCTGAATGGAAAGTTGGTGGGGGAGCACTTGCCCTCGTTCACGGCGTCGTACTTTGACGTTCGGGCGCACCTCAAAGGAGGAGGAGCCAGCAACGAACTGCTGATACGGGTGGGAGCGGATCGGGAATCGTTGCCGGCGGGGATGCCGACGGGTTGGGATTTCGAAAAGTACCGGTACCTGCCTGGGATCTACGATTCGGTCGAGTTGATTCTCACGGAGGCACCCTATCTGGTGAACGTGCAGACCGTGCCGGACATTGTCTCGGGCAGTGTGCGGGTGGTGGCAGAGGTTCAGGCGGGTGCGGCCGGTGGCAACATTGACGTTCACATGGAAGTGCGGGAATTCCGGTCCGGCCGACTGCGGGGGCAAAGGAACGGACCGCTCCAGCTGCGAGGGCGAGAGCGGCGATCCTTCGAGATGATCATCCCGATTGCCAAACCGCGCTTGTGGTCGCCGGAGGATCCTTTCCTTTACGAATTGACCGTAAGCACGGGGGCGGATGCGGGACGGGTGCGATTTGGGTTGCGTTCGTTCCAGTTCGAGCCGGAAGGCAAATACGCCTTGCTCAACGGCAAGCGCTATTTCCTCCGGGGCAGCAACGTGACCATATACCGGTTTTTCGAAGATGCGGCACGGGGCGACAAGCCGTGGCGGGAGGAATGGGTGCGGAGGCTGCACGAAAAGGTGAAGTCGATGCACTGGAACTCGCTGCGTTACTGCATCGGGTTCCCGCCCGATTTCTGGTACGACATTGCCGACGAGGTCGGGATTCTCATCCAGGACGAGTTCCCGATCTGGACGCTGAGCGAGGACCCGGAGAAACTCGAGGCGGCGCGGATTGTGCCCGAGTATACGGCGTGGATGCGGCAGCGCTGGAACCATCCGTCGGTGGTGATCTGGGACGCCCAGAATGAAAGTTCGATCGCGGCGACGGGTGAAGCGTTGCGGGCGGTGCGGCATTTGGATCTTTCGAACCGGCCGTGGGAGAACGGTTGGGCGGAACCGCAAGCCGCGGGAGATTGCGTGGAGGCGCATCCCTATTTGATGATTGGGCTCTACAATGAGGCGTGGGGCAATCGCGATTTCAAGGGGTTGAAGGACATGGTGCGCGTTTCGGGCGTGCCACCGTTGAACCCGGCGCAGAGCAAACTCAAGGTTCCGATCCTCATCAACGAGTATGCCTGGCTGTGGCTAACCCGCGAGGGCGAACCGACCTGTCTGACCGGGGCGGTTTACGAGAAACTGCTCGGACCCGGCGCAACTGTGGAGCAACGTCGACATCTGTTTGCGCGGACTTTGGCCGCCAAGACCGAGTTCTGGCGCGCGCACCGCGAGTGCGCCGGGGTGCTGCATTTCTGTGTGCTCGGCTACTCCCGACCGGGTGACAAGCCGCGGCCGGAGGGTGGGGCGACGAGCGATCATTGGTTGGATGTCGAGCGGCTCGAATTCGAGCCGCAGTTCGAGCGGTATGTGCGCGACGCCTTCAGTCCGGTGGGGATCATGCTGGATTTCTGGGCGGACGAAGTGGAACCGGCGTCGGCGGATAGAACAGTGCGCGTGATGGTTATTAACGATCTTGAGCGGGAATGGAAAGGGCGGGTGGGGTTGCGCATTGTGCAGGGAGATCGGACCGTCGCCCATTCGAGCCAGCGTGGTCGCGTCGAGGGGTTCGGGCGGGAAACGCTGAGTTTTACGACCGACTGGCCCACGACGCCGGGGGAGTATTCGCTGGTAGCCGATTTGGACGGCAGTGGGATAGGGGCGCGGAGCTTGCGGGATTTCCGGGTTCGATGACGGCCGCGCTCAGACTTCCGGATTGGCCAGGAGCAGGTTGAGGCGTTCGCGTAACGCGGGTTCGAGCCGGTCGAGGAAGGTGGCATCCAGCAATCCCACCTCGATGAGGTCGCGCAGGTGCGTGCGGTCCTTGTCTCGAAAGGCGGCCAGTTTCAGCCGGATCAGCGCTTCCAGGGTGACGACGCGGAATCGGTCCGCGGGTTCGGAATCGGTGACATCCG
Organism: Verrucomicrobiota bacterium; assembly: GCA_023383055.1. Lineage (GTDB taxonomy): Bacteria > Verrucomicrobiota > Verrucomicrobiia > Limisphaerales > JAHDYP01 > JAHDYP01. The sequence goes on from JAHDYP010000168.1 coordinate 5,380, forward strand.
GTGAAGCCACGGGACTTTCCGGGCGCACTTTCTCCTTGGCGAACACGATGTGCACCGCGTCCCGGGCGCTGGTTTGTCCATGGTCCAGAAACAGATGGAGGCCTTCCGGTTGGCCGAGGCTGGCGACCTTGCGGTAGGAGAAGCCCGCCGATTCGAGCGCGTGTCGAGCGGTTTCGAGATCTGACCGTCGCAGCAGGATGTCGACGTCCCGGGTGTTTCGGACCGCCGCCTCGTCCACGCGGGAGACCCAGGCGGCAACGGCGTTGCCTCCGGCCACAGCGTACGGCACGCCGGCCTGCTCCAGGGTATTTACTGCCCGCAGTAGTCGATCGCGGACCTTCTCCACAGCGCGGATCATACGGTCCCACGAGACGGGCGCAAGGTTTGTCGGCGTTGTCACCAGGATCTTCTTAGCACCGAATCGCCGGGTGCGCCAGCGATTGGAGAGGATTTGCCAGTCGCAAATGTCAAATCCCCCATGTCCCGATTCCATGTCGCATATGCGACATGGAATCGGGACGTGGGGGAAGCGACGGGAGCATTCAGTGTGGCTGCGCGGTTGCACGTTGCCGCGGCTGTGTTCGCCACTCAACCGATTCCTGTCCGACACCCCCCAGAAGCGGGGTTCCAGCTTCGAGCTTTGCACCCGGCGTCGGGACGGGCAGAATGGCGGACGAATATGAAACGAAAGCGGGCGTGTGAGGCAGGGCCGATCCTGGTGATGTTGGCACTGATGTTGGCGCTGGTAAACGGGGCGAAGGCGGCGCCGTGGATCGAGAAGATCTTCGGGCCCGAGACCCCGACGGGGTCTTACAAGCATCCGTCCTCGATCACGGAACTCGACGATGGCGCGTTGCTGCTGGCGTATTATGGCGGAGGCGGCGAATACGAGACGGCGACGGCGGTATACGGATCGCGGCTTGAGCGCGGGGCCTCGAGCTGGACGAAGCCGGCGGTGCTGGCCAGCAACCCGATGTATTCGATGGGTAACCCGGTGATCTGGCAGGCGCCCGACGACCGGGTTTGGCTGTTTTTTGTGGTGCGACCGGGGGCGACGTGGTCGACGTCGCGCATTGGCGCCAAAGTCTCGGAGGATCGCGGGGTGAGTTGGTCCGATGCGTTCATGGTGACGTGGGATGAGGGGACGATGGTTCGGAGCCGGCCGATCGTGCTGAGCGACGGGCATTATCTGCTGCCGATCTATCACGAGACCGGCGCGGACACCGAGATGACCGGGGCCGATACGGGCTCGGTGTTTTTGCGGTTCGACCCGGGCACCCGGGAGTGGTCGCGTTCGAACAAGGTGTTTTCGCGGATGGGCAATCTTCAGGCGGGGGTGGTCGAGCTCGAACCCGGTCATCTTCTGGCGTTGTGTCGGCGGGGAGGGGACTACGAGGCGGGCAACGATGGATATGTGGTGCGGACGGAATCGCGCGATGGCGGTAAGACCTGGAATGAAGGAGTGGAGACTGAGTTTCCAAATCCGAACGCGGCGGTCGAGTTGATCCGGCTGCGGAGTGGGCGATTGTTGTTTATCTATAATCACAGCATGGACGAGCGGACTCCGTTGCGGGCGGTGATGTCGGAAGATGGCGGCAAGAGTTGGCCGCGGCGGCTGGATTTGGCGTCGGGGGCCGGATCATTCTCGTATCCGACCGCGATCCAGACACGCGACGGCAGGATCCATGTGACGTTTACGTCGGACGAACGGACGGTGATCCGCCGGGCGGTGTTTGGGGAAGAGGATTTGAGGTGAGGACGGGCTGTCGGACTCGCGGCTTGCCGCGCCGAAGCGGTGGAGCATTCGATGGCGCCCAGGCGAAGGCGGGTAGCTCGCCCCTCCGACTGTCAACCATGAGAATGTCGTTGGTGATACCGGCGTTTAACGAGGAAAAGCTGATCGGCCGGTCGTTGGCCTGCATCCGGAGTTCCCTGGCGCCGTTTCATGCCCGGGGATGGGAGACGGAGCTGATTGTCTGCGATAATAATTCGACCGATCGGACGGCGGAACTGGCGCGGGAAGCGGGCGCGCACGTGGTCTTCGAGGCGGTGAACCAGATTTCGCGGGCGCGCAACCGCGGGGCGCAGGCGGCGCAGGGGGATTGGCTGATTTTTGTGGATGCGGATTCATATCCCTCGAGCGGCTTAATGGAGGAGGTGGCGCGGGCGATCGAGAGTGGGCGTTATGTGGGCGGCGGAAGCACGGTGCGGTTGGAAGGGGTGACGGGGTTGACGCGGTTCATGAACGGTATGTGGAACGGATTGAGTCGGACAATGGGATGGGCGGCGGGGTCGTTCATCTTTTGCGAGACGGCGGCATTTCGGGTCTTGGGAGGGTTGAGCGAGGCGTTGTATGCCTCCGAGGAGATCGAGTTCAGCCGGCGGTTGCGCCAGCATGCGCGTGAGCGGGGCAAGTCGACGGTGATCCTCGCGCGCTATCCGCTGGCCACATCACCGCGCAAGGCAACTCTCTGCTCCCGTCTCGAGTTCGGGCGGATGCTGTGGCAGACGGTGTGGCGGCGGGGGGCGAACCTGCGTCGGCGGGAAGACTGCGCGATCTGGTATGACGGGCGGAGGTAGGGTGAGTGGTGGTTGGCGCGTTGGCGCGTTCGCGAGCCTGGGGTTGCGCGTTGGCGGGCAGGTGAGTATTCTCCGGCCATGGCACTCGAAGATCATTTGGGGGATATCCTGGCGAAGTCGCGGGCGTCGTTGGGGCTGACGACCGACATGCTGGCGGAGGTCGCCGGAGTGCCGGAGGACGTTTACGCCGCGCTGGAGGCGAGCGGTCGATGGGATGGTCAGGTGGCGTTGGATCGGTTGGCGGCTCGGCTCGGATTGGACGCGACGAAGCTCGAGGGGGTGGCACGGGGATGGGAGCCCGCGTCGGTGGAGTTGGGTCGCTGGCGGGAGTTGCGGCGCCTCACGACCGGGGACAGCAGTTTCACGGTGAACAGTTACCTGTTGTGGGACGAAGCGACGCGGGAGGCGGCGTTATTCGACACGGGGCTGAACGCGGAGGCGGTCCTTGAGGTGATCGGAGCCGAGCGACTCCAACTGCGGCACATCTTCATCACGCATTCGCACTACGACCACGTCGAGGCGCTCGGGCCCATCCGGCAGCGGCAGCCGCAGGCGCGGGTGCATAGCAGTTCGGCGCACGCGCCGCTCGAGCAGCGGAACCGGCCGACGGACTTCGTTCATGTGGGCGGGTTGCGGATCACGAACCGCGACACACCGGGGCACGCGGACGACGGGGTGACGTATGTGGTGGGGAACTGGCCGGAGGACGCGCCGAGCGTGGCGATCGTGGGGGACGCGATCTTTGCGGGATCGATGGGCAAGGCGGTGGCGCATTTCGAGTTGGCGCGGCAGAAGGTGCGCGAACAGATTCTGTCGTTGCCGGCCGAGACGTTGATTTGCCCGGGACACGGGCCGCTGACGACGGTGGGCGAGGAACGGGGGCACAACCCGTTCTTTCGGTGAGGGTGGGGATTCTCAGTCCGGATTCCCTGAGGTGCGGGACAGGAGGTCGTTTCGGCGCGCGCCCAGGCTGCAGGCTGGGCGGCGGCTGACCCTGCGTGCCATCCAACGTCGGTCGAGCGCCGCCGCGAATGCGGTTGCCCACGGCCCGGCGTGGGTGCAGTCTGTCGTTGGGTTCAATGATCACGCGTCGCCGCTTTATCAAGG
>JAHDYP010000168.1:9076-15135 GCA_023383055.1 Verrucomicrobiota bacterium
AGGTCGCGGCCGGTGCAGTGGGGCTTGGTGCCGCTGCGGGGATCTACACGTGGCGGGTTGAACCTCATTGGCTTGAGGTCGTGGAGCGGCGGCTTTCCATAGCCGGCCTTCCAGAGAGTCTGGTAGGACTGCGACTGGTGCAGTTGAGCGACCTGCACGTCGGCCCACGAGTCGATGACGGTTACCTGTTACGCAGCTTCCAACGAGTCAAGGAGATGGCCCCGGAGTTTGTCGTGTATACCGGGGATTTCACGAGCTATGAAGCCCAGATGTTTGATCACGTCCGACGGGTGTTCTCGCACTTGCCGCTTGGGCGTCGGGGCACGTTCGGCATTCTGGGCAACCACGATTATGGACTGCGGTGGTCCCAGGCGCAGGTGGCGCAGCGGATCGCCGCCTTGGCGACCGACGCCGGGGTTCGAGTCCTGCGAAATGAACGGGTGGAGATCGGCGGCCTTCACATCATTGGCTTGGACGATCTTTGGGCCGATCAATTTGACCTTCTGACCGGTTTTAGAGGCCTTCCAGATCGTGCGGCGGCCATCGTGCTCAGCCATAATCCCGACACCGCCGACCTTCCCGGTTGGGGTGCCTACTCAGGCTGGATTTTATCGGGTCATACACATGGCGGGCAGTGCAAACCTCCGTTCCTTCCTCCTCCGCTTCTTCCCGTGCGGAATCGTCGCTACACGTGCGGAGAGTTCGATTTGTCAGGGGGGCGTCGCTTGTATATCAGCAGAGGCGTCGGCCATCTCCAAAGAGTGCGATTCAACGTCAGGCCCGAAATTACTGTGTTTCGGATGGAGCGGGCATGAAGCACCTGCCCTGAACAGACGCGCCAGGGAACGCTCCGCCCCCGTTCGGTTCAGGTTGCAGCCCGGTTTTTGCGTTGGAGGGCCGACTGGAGGGCATCTTTGACGGCGTCGAGCCGGGCGGGCAATTCGATGGGGGGATTGGCGTGAAGCGCTGGAAAGTCGAGCGCCTGTTCGTGGTACCGGACTTTGAAGTCGGTGAACTTGAGCCCGTGGGCGGTCGAGATAACGACGACGCGTTCGGAGCGGTCGATTTTGCCGGCTTTGAGGAGTTTGACGAGGGCGGCGAGGGCGACACCGGTATGGGGGCAATTGAACATGCCGGTCTTGTCGCCGAGGGCGGCGGCATCGGCGAGTTCGGCTTCGGTGGCTTGCTCGACGATGCCGTTGAACTGCTGGAGGGTGCGGATTGCTTTTTGGATGCTGACGGGGTTGCCGATCTGGATGGCGCTGGCGAGGGTTTGGCGGGCCTGGATCGGCTGATAGTTATCGAAGCCGTTGACGTAGGCGCGATAGAGCGGGTTTGCCTGTTCGGCCTGGGCGACCACGATGCGCGGGAGCCTGGCGATCAGGCCCAGTTCGCGCATCAGGAGCAGCCCGGCGCCGAGGGCGGACACGTTGCCGAGGTTGCCGCCCGGGATGACGATGACGTCCGGGGCTTCCCAATCGAACTGCTGGAGGATTTCGATCCCGACGGTTTTCTGGCCCTCGACGCGGAGGGAGTTCATCGAGTTGGCGAGGTAGATGGTTTCGTCGCGGGTGATTTCCTGGACCACCTGCATGCAACCGTCGAAATCGGTGTCGAGCGAAAGGACCAGGGCACCGTTGGCAATCGGTTGGACGAGTTGGGCGATCGAGATCTTGCCTTTGGGGAGGAGGACGATCGATTGGATGCCGGCGGCGGCGCAGTAGACCGCCAGCGCGGCCGAGGTATCGCCGGTGGAAGCGCAGGCGACGGCCTGGATGGGGGCGCCCTCGGCGATGAGCTGTTTGACCTGGGAAACGAGCACGGTCATGCCGAGGTCTTTGAACGAGCCGGAATGGGTGTTACCGCAGAGCTTCACCCAGAGGTCATCGACGCCGATGATTTTGCCGAAGCGTTCGGCCCAAAAGAGGTTGGTGCCGCCTTCGTAGAGCGAGACGATGTTATCGTCGTGGATCTCGGGCAGGATCCATTCTTTCTTGCCCCAGACGCCGGAGCCGTAGGGCCACATGGTGGTTTTGTAGCGGTCTTCGAAGAGCTTCATCCAGCCCTTGGCATCGCGACGGGCGAGTTGTTTGAGATCGTGCTGGACCTCGAGGAGCGAGTGGCACTGGCGGCAGTGGTAGATGATCTGATTGAGCGGGTAGGTGGCCCGGCAATCGGGGTTGATGCATTGAAACCAGGCGCGGTATGACATTCCGGGCGGATCTTCTAGCGAGGCGGGGCCCCAAATCAAATCCGAATTCGCGGTCAGGGCTGCGCCAGGTAGGGGATGGTTAGGGGGCCTTGGGGCAGGGCGGCGACGCGGGCGTCGGGGCCGTGTTTGGCCAGGCGTTCGTTGACGGCGGCGGCAATGTCGCGGCACGGGGTGAGGTGGCAGGCGCGGATCACGTCGTCGGTGAGCGAGCTATAGACGAGCACCTCAGCGCGGCGTTGGATGAGAGCTTGGATTTGGGCCTGCCACTGTTCAGGGCGGACGAAACCCGGGGTGTCGAGGAGGGTAAGGATTTCCTCCGGGCTCGAAGCGTCGCGGAGAAGGCGATCGAGGTGGCTGCCGGCGGGGACGCCCTCGCGGCATTCGCAGGCGAGGATGAGGGTTCCGCGATCCCTGAGGATGCGGGCGCCGGCGGACATGCCTTTGACGCCCTGGTAGAGGTTGAGGTCGAGGGGATAACCGGAGTTGGTGGTGACGACGACGTCGAACGGGGCCTTGACGCGTTGCATGGCGGACTGGCGGACGAACTCGTAGCCGGTTTTGTGGGCCTGGAGGAGATCGCCCGCAAAGGCGCCGGTGAGCTGGCGTTGTTCGTTGAGCGTGACGTTGAGGAGAAAACTCGGGCCGACGCGAAGGGCGATGTCGCGGATTTCCTCCCAGAGTGGGTTGCCTTCGGTGATGCCGAACGCGGCGCGGGGATCGCCGATGTGAATTGCGCCGTGGTTGCTCATGACCGTCTGGAGCCCGGCGCACCCCGGCATGATGCCTTTGGGGCCACCGCTGAACCCGGCGAAAAAATGCGGCTCGATGAACCCGGTGATGATGCGGAAGTCGGCTTCGACGAGGTGGCGATTGAGGAGAGCGGGCGTGCCATCGCGGGTGGTGCCGAGCTGGACGAGCGCGGCGGGGTTTTCGGGTTCGTGGTTCAAGACCCGGTAACCGTCCACGACGGCCGGGGTCAGGAGACGGCGGAGTTCGGCGTCGGTATTGGGCCGGTGCGTGCCGAGTTGATTGAGGAGAGTGATGCGGTCGCGCGGGTGTCCCTCGAGGTGTTCGAGGAGCCAGGGGATGATGCGGTCGTTGGGGGTGGCGCGGGTGAGATCGGTGAACGCGATGCAGATGCGGTCGGTGGGCTTGATGAGCTGGCGGAGGGGCGGGGATCCGATCGGGCGATGGAGGGCGTCCAGGACCGCCTGGCGTTCGTTGGGCAGGCCGGGTTGGTGGGTGGGGGTGATCACGGTCGTGCAGTTGTCCGGGAGTTCGACCGGGAGTTGACCCTGACCGTAGGCGAGCGAGACTTTCATGGCGGTGTTAGATGCGCTGCTGAGGAGAATAGGGGTAAAGGGGCGAAGGGGCAACCCATGGCTTTGACTAACTTAGACTTCCATTCTCGGGTTGATTCCATGAGAGTTGGATCATGTTTTCCGGCCGTGAAGAGCGCGCTACACCCGCCGTTCCCGAGAAACGCCGGTCCTTCGCCACCACCCATTGGAGCGTCGTCCTCGCCACCCGCGACACCGAGCCCGACCGAGCTCGGCAAGCCCTCGAGCAGCTCTGTGCCACCTATTGGTATCCGATCTACGCCTGCATCCGCGGCTACGGCAAAGGCCACCACGAAGCCGAAGACCTGACCCAGGGTTTTTGGGCATTGTTGCTCTCGAACCAGGCCCTGCAACACCTCGACCCTGCCGGCGGCCGGCTTCGCTCCTTCCTTTGGGTTGGCGGTCACCGTTCATCGTCTGCGCCAGCGGTTCGCGGAACTCTGTCGCGAAGCAGTCGCCCACACCGTCGATGACCCGGCGGAGGTCGATGAGGAATTGGACTATCTGCTGAAGGTACTGGGAGATTGACACCAGGAGAGCGTCTCATGAGGGGTGCCATCCAAATCGAGCAACGCCGGACCAACCGATGCGCGCCTCGTCCTCGTCTCTCCAGGATGCACATTCGACCTTCGGGTGAGCTAAGGTTGTGAGCGATGAATACCGAACCCGACGCCACCCCTCCGAAGCGGCAGTGCCCCGAATGCGGGGCCGGCATCGATGCCAATTACCCCGAAGGCCTCTGCCCACGCTGTCTCCTCCGACTCGCCCGCCACGCCTTCGACCACTCCGCGATCCCACCGCCGCACCCGCTCAGCCTCGGCGACTTCGCCGACTACGAACTGTTGTCCGAGATCGGCCACGGCGGCATGGGCGTGGTCTACCAGGCCCGACAGAAGAGCCTCGACCGGATCGTCGCTCTCAAGATGCTCCTCGGCGGGCAGTTCGCTGAAGCCTCGGCCCGCGCCCGGTTCCGGTCCGAGGCCGAGATCACCGCGCAACTCCAGCATCCGAACATCGTCGCCATCCATGAAGTCGGAGAACACGATCACCTGCCGTTCTTCACCATGGATTACGTCGAGGGCCGGAGCCTGGCCGAGGTTGCCCGGGACAAACCCCTGACACCGGCCGCGGCGGCGGCTACCTGTCGACCATTGCCCGGGCGATCGCGTATGCGCATGAGCGAGGGGTGCTGCATCGGGATCTGAAACCGTCGAACATCCTCATCGACGGCTCGGATCAACCGCGAATTACCGACTTCGGGTTGGCCAAGCGTTTGACCGGTTCGACCACGAGCCTGACGCTTTCAGGCGAAGCGTTGGGCTCCCCCAACTTCATGCCGCCGGAACAGGCGGCGGGAAGGCACAAGGAGATCGGTCCGGCCAGTGATGTGTACGGGTTGGGTGCGATCCTGTATTACGTGGTCACGAGCCGACCGCCGTTCGTGGCGGACAACCTGAGCATGGCGGTGCGTGAGGTCCAGGACCAGGAACCGGTCTCGCCCCGGATGTTGAACCCCGGTGTGCCAAAGGATCTCGAGACCATCTGCCTGAAATGCCTGCAGAAAGAACCATCGAAGCGCTACGCGACAGCGGGTGAATTGGCTGATGAACTCGATCGGTTCCGTCGAGGCGAACCGATCCTGGCCCGGCCGGTGGGATCGGCGGGACGCGCGTGGCGTTGGTGCCGACGACGACCGGTGCTGGCGGCACTCGCCGCTTCCGTCGTGGTCTTGGCGGCAGTCTCGACCACAGTAGCGGCGCGGATGACCATGGCCCAGGAAGGCCGGGAACGTGAGAGATATCGAGCGAACATCCAGTTGGCGGCGGCGCGGATCGAGGAAGGGAGCATCGACGTGGCGCTCGAGACCTTGCTCGATTGCCCGGAACGGTTCCGGCATTGGGAGTGGGGTTACCTCGTCGCGCAATGCCATCGGGACGTGCTGACACTGGAGGAAGCGCGGGATGCAACCCGGAATGATACCCTCGAATTCGCCAGTCTCGCAGGAGGCTGGCGTTGCGCATTCGGGGCAGGTGACGAGCGGGTGGGCGTATTCCATCCGCGCGGTATCGCGCAGGTGTGGGAGTTGCCTTCCGGGAAACCGGTGTGGAGTTTTCGGGAGCAACTGGATCCGGAAGTAGGCAGCGCCTGGCTGCCGGACTGGTCGGGAATTGTTGTGGCTCGTAGCAACGTGGTCGAAGTAGTGCGCAGCGGGGATCCTGCAAATCGCCTGCAACTGCTCGGTCACAGGCAGGTCATTCGCCGGCTGGCCGTGAGTCAGGATGGGCGTCGGGTGGCGGCCCTTGCGGCCGATGGTCTTTTGCGAGTGTGGAATTCGGGCGACGGTGTGGAGGTTTCCGCCTTCCCGGTTCTACCCGGCGTGCAGCGTCTCTTCTTCACCGGGGATGGCACCCGACTGGTCGTCGCGTCGCCGGAGGAGGGAGCCACTTACGAGGTTCACACCGGAAAGGAGATTTCCCGACTGGTCGGCAGCACGGAGCACATCGTGT
>JAHDYP010000169.1 GCA_023383055.1 Verrucomicrobiota bacterium
CTCGCCCGCGCTCGCGGATGATGGCACGGCCTATTTTGGTTCGGTCGATGGCGTCCTTTATGTCGGTTCCGGCAAAGGATTCCTGTATGCCATCCCGGGTTCCAGCGGCTTTGCGAACAGCCCTTGGCCAATGTTCAATCGCAATCCGCGGCACACCGCGAATGCGGCCGGCGGGCTGGTTCGGGCCGCTCAACTCAGAATCGGAAGGCAAGATTCACAATCGGAATTGAAGCTCAACCTTCTCGGCGACGCCGGCGCTCGATTTGGCCTTGAGTACACCACGAACTTCGAGGCCTGGCAAAAGCTCACTACGTTGACCGCCACGGGTGGCTGGACGGAATTCAACGTGCCGCCGCCGCCGGCCGATGCTTCGTTCTTTCGTGTGGTGTATCCGGCTGCGTCGGAATCCCGTTGACCGCCGGCCATTCAGCCATGGGGTCGTATCCTCCCTTGCTGCACAGCCGACCTCGCAGGTGTCAGATCTCCTTAACGCGCCGGCCTACGAACGCACAATCACCAACCATCTCGAGTCTGACGAAGCGTATCGGAGAGGCACACCCGAGAGCCGTCTGTTGCAGCTGAAAAGAAACGTAAGTTCCATCGTGCCGGCATCACTCACGCGTCCAATAATCTCATAGGTTCGCTCGCTTGAGTTCGAGATAAGTCCCGACGAAAGAGTACAACATTCCCAACACCCCGAGCGCACTCCGTTCCTGCGATTGACCTTTCTGAAAGCCACGACTGGTTCAATTCACCGCAGATCGTCCAATTCTGTTCGGTGACCACAACAGGACAAGTCGACGGGGACTTCAATCCTTGCGATTCAGTTCCTCGTCCGCGCATGGGTATCGATCAACGCCAGGGGTTGCAGCCACCCGCCCCGATCATCTCCTGCGCGATTTCGAGCCTGCCGGTCGAAATCTCGGGGACTCCAGCTTGCGGGCTTGCAGTCGTTTCGCCAGCTGCAAGGAAAGCGCCGAGCGGGCTGTTTTCAGACTGAAGCGGCATCGTTCCTCCGGGGTCATGGCGAAAAACCGCGCATGCTGCCAGCGCTCGTGGTCATCCAACCCACGCGCGCCTTCGAGTTGTTCGTAAATCCGGGCGGCGCCTGCATTCCGCCGTGACTGCGGAAGAAATCGTCCGCGGTTTCTACGGCGGAAAACCGAATGCCTGAAATCCGCTGATTCGTACCCAATCCCTTCGGCCTGACTTCTTCCCAAATTCTTTTGTAATAAAGCGAATCCTTTCTGGCTTTGTTTATATGGAATGCCCACCGACCACGGCATGACATCCGACGGCAGCCGGTTCCTCGCTCTGCTCCGTCCCCTCGAGCCCGAGCTTGAAACCTACGCGCGCCGCCTCCTCTGGGCACCGGAACAGGCGCCCGACGCCCTCCAGAACGCCGTGCTGCGAGCCTTCACCGCGCTCACAGCCTCGCCGTGCCGGAGGCCGGCGCTCCGATACCGGGCGGCACGTGTCTGCCTACCGCACGCTCCGCGGTCGGTCTGTCGCACTAAATGGATCGATCGAGCTCGAATGAATTGACGCGCAACAGGAGCGCCGGCCTCCGGCACGGCGACGGTGCAAAACCCATTCGCACTCTTCTATTCCTTCGGTTGGAATGGAGTAGACAACGGCGGCCAGTCGGGGTTCGGCGGAGCCACCTCCAGGCGAATGGGCATTGGATTGGCCGACGACTGCCGACGATTGCCGACTTGCGCGGTGGGGTTCGTGCGGGCAATCTACATACGCAATGTTGAACGATTCTATCAGTCGAACTTTTGGTGGAAGCCAGCTCGGGCAAGGCGGTCGCCCGCTGCTGCCGACGCTTTGCCTCGCCTGCGCACTCCTCGCGCTTGGTTTGGTGCCAGTCCAGGCGCAGCTCGGCGCGCGTCCGGCCGAGGCGTGGATCAAGGTCCTGGAGTCCTCGAGACGCATGGAGAACCTAAAAGTTGACGAGACGGTCGCCGAGTTGGAGCTGAACCCGGGTGATCGCATCGCGGACATCGGGGCCGGGTCCGGCATTTTCTGTTCGTCCCTGGCGAAGACAGTCTCGCCCGGGGGAAAGGTCTATGCCGTGGACATCGAGCAAGGGTTGATCGATCACATCGCCAACCGCGCGCGCGAACAGGAGCTCACCAACATCCAACCGGTGTTGGGTCAGTTCACCGATCCGGACTTGCCGGTCCACGACCTCGATCTTGCCTTCATGTACGATGTGCTGCACCACATCGAGCAGCGGGAGGAATACCTGCGCAACCTGGCCAAATACCTCAAACCCGCGGGCCGGATTGCGGTGATCGATTTCCATCCCCAGAAAGGACCCCACCCGAACGATCCCGAGCTTCAGGTCACCCGGGAGCAGGCGGATGCCTGGATGTCGGCCATCGGGTTCAAGGCCGCGAACGAGATCGCACTCTTCGACGATAAATGGTTCGTGGTCTATTCCCGCTCCGAACGCTGACGCGGTTCACGGAGAGCGGCAAAGTCCTCGCGAGTCAACGGCGTCGAAGGTTGGTCCACAGCCTTCAACAGCCACGCCTCGAGTTCCGAGTCGGCTTCACTCGCCGAGCCTATCAATGACCGCTTTAATGGCGGCTTGGTTGGGCCACACCTCGCTGCCGTCGGCAGCGCTGTCGAGAAACCTGCCGTAGATCGCCGCCACCCCGCGGTTCGCCCAACGCGGGATTTCCGCAAGGATCGCGTCATCCGAGCCCAGGTCTTTCTGCGGCCACCTGCCCTCACGTCGCCGGAACCGATCTTCGCTCATCATCGGGCGGTCGGGCACCGCCGCCAGGCCGGCGTCGATCTCCGCATTGCTGGTCATGCTCGACCAGTGTTCCCAACTGGCGTACTGCTCGTTGCCGGGGCGGAGGGTGTTCCAGCGGATGCCGCGGGCGAGGTACCGGCCCTGGTTGGCCGGCTCTGGATCATGGCCCTGCCCGATATCGCTGTCTGAATACCGATGTCCGATCCAATGATGCCAGCCGCCGAGCCGTGGAATCAGCTCGTCCAACCACCACTTGATCCTCGGTTCATCGGCCCAGAATTCGACATCCCAGCCGATGCCCATCGACCAACCGGGCACCGGACCAAGCCGGGCGGCGACGTAACGATGCAGTCGCCGGCTCTGCGGACCATCGATACCTCCGGGCAAGTTGGAGAAATCTCCACTGTCGCCCTTACCCCACATCCAAAGATGCAGCCATCCGCCGCGCTCGGACCATTCGGATGCGGCGGCTTCGAGTGCAACGAAGGTCCTGACATCGGGCGTAGCGGGGGCGTCGTCGAGATCATCGGTTGAATCGACCTGGAACCAGCCGCGCCCAACTGTGGAGATATGTCCGCCATTGAAGCCGTGATTGTCGTTGAACTCCGCCACGAACGATCGCATGCCCCCCAGGTCATCATGCCAACTCCGCACCTCCGGCATCATGATCAGCACCGGCGTGCGCTTCGCCAAATCGCCGTTGGGCCCCCGCTGAAGCGCCCAGGCGGTTGGTGCGCCTGGCAGTTGACCGCTCCACCCAGTGCGCTTCGGGTTGACCGATGGCACCACTTCCACCGCCAGGTCCAAGCCATCCAGGGCGGAGACGGGCGACCGCGTCGTGCCTCTCCAACGGCCCGGAAAAGAACCGCCGAAGCGAAAGACATACAGGTCGCCCGAGCCTGAATACCAGAGAGTGCTGCTCCGCTGTCGTCCGCTGGTTTCGTGCGTCCAGACGCAGGAACCCTCGACATCCCATCGGTCGATACCATTCGCCGCTCCAGGAGCTTCGATCGCGAAATCCACCCATCGATACAACTCGACCTCCTTCAACGTTTGCGTCGCCACCAGGTTGCTTCCGCAACCCAGCCCCAACAACAGAACGATTGTCGCGATCCGATTCATACTTGGAGTCATTCGAGGGTCTCATCCCTCCAAACGCAAGCCGTTCGGCAGCTACAGCGTGCTCCCAACTTCCCCGCCGTCAACGAGAATTGGATGCCGCGCGCATCCTCGAGGTTGCAGCCATGAACGCGGCCCAGAGTCCCAAGCCACACTTCAGCCCAGCCACGCAGCCCGGACTGCACCTACATCTCTCACTATCAACATGTTACAGCGCACAATATGGGGACATGCTCATTGTTTTGTTCTGGGATTCGGCACAAGACATGGGGACAGGCTCATTGTTTCACCCTATCTAAGCGCCATTCGGGACAGGCTCATTGTTTCACCCCCCCCAACCCGGTGAACCTGTCCCTCTATTGCCGGTGCCTCTATTCCCGGGCCGGCTCGTTGAGCTCGGGCGGTTGCCGTAGCTTCCGAAATCACACCAACCCCTCGGTTCGGGGTCACGGAACAGGGCCGGAGTAGCACTGCGCTGGCGACACCCACGTCCCGATTCCATGTCGCATATGCGACATGGAATCGGGACGTGGTGAGCTATGAGCGGTCGGTGATTCCGCGGTGCCATGGCGGGTCCGTGTCGGGGGGGCAAAAGAGGATCCAGAGCCTCAGTGGAAGTGGGGGCGGACGGACGAAACGACTTACGGCGCTTCGTGGGGTGGGAACGAGCCTGATGGGCTCTGGTGGCCGGAGGACGGGACGACCACAAAGAGCTTTCCCGGCAGTCCGGAGCTTGGCTCACAACCGCCTCTGCCCTATTCTCGGCGCATGTCGGATCCTGGAACCATGGACTTCCGCTGGTTGCGCACCGGTGACGAAGCCTTCGCCACCGCCCGGGAGGCCATGGAATCCGCCCGCGCCACGATCCGCTTCGAGAGCTACATCTATGCGCCGGGAGCGCCGGGGGACGACTATCGTGATCTGCTGATTGCGGCCAGTCGCCGGGGCGTGCGAGTGCGCGTGCTGGTGGATGCCTTCGGGTCGCTGATGTTGCCGGAGAATTACTGGAATGCCCTGCGGGAAGCGGGAGGCGAGGTGCACTGGTTCAACCGGATGTCGCTCGACCGATTTAATTTCCGGAACCACCGTAAGCTCCTGGCCTGCGACGAGACCGTCGCCATCGTTGGTGGTTTCAACGTTGCCCCGGTGTCGCTGGGAGACGGCGTGCAATCCGGTTGGCGTGACGTCGGGCTTCGCCTGACCGGCCCGTTGGTGCCCGAACTGGAGGCGTCCTTCGATGGCTTGTTTAAGCTGGCCGACTTTCGCCATCGGCGGCTGACCCGCTTCCGCAAGCCCCGCACCGGCCGCATGGTTCGCACCACCGGGGGTGAGTTATTGTTGAGCGGGCCGGGCCGCGGCCAGAATCTGATTCATCGCTCCCTGCAGGGGGATCTGAAACGGGCTCGAACGGTCCGCATCATCGCCGGTTACTTCCTGCCACCGCTGCGGTTGCGACGCGCCATGACCCGGGTGGCCCGCCGTGGAGGCATCGTCCAATTGATCCTCGCCGGTCAGACGGACGTCCCGCTTATGCAGGCTGCCACCCGAAGTCTCTACCAGCGGTTGCTGCGCGCGGGTGTCGAAATTCACGAATACCAACCGCAGGTTCTGCATACCAAGCTGCTGTTACTCGATCAGGCGGTCTACGTGGGGTCGGCGAACCTGGACATTCGCAGCTTCCGGATCAACTACGAACTCATGCTGCGGCTGACCGAGCCTGGCGTCGTCCGGGAGGCGACGGAAGTCTTCGAATCGCATCTCGGCCATTGCCGGCGCATCGAGCGAGGCGACTGGCGCAAGTCCAGAACGCTGTGGGCGAAGCTCAAGGAACGCGTGGCGCTGCTTTTGTTCACGCGGATTGATCCCCTGGTTGCCCGCAAGCAATTGCGCAATTTCCGGTGAGCGCGTTCGTTCGCCCGCACCGGAGTCAGTTCCGCACCGTGGCGTGTTCCTGGAGCCAGGCGAGATCAGGGTTGCCGGGCCGGAAATTGAGGTGATGCGAGATCCACCGGGTCGAAATGGCTTCCTGAATTGTCCCCGGCTCGGTCCACCGCTGGTACGCCACACGCCCATCGGCGAAAGCCAGCACTCCGCCCCGGTCGTGATGCGCCGCCGGCAGGTGGTAATACACGTGGGTATCCATCACCACCACAAAGGCCGGATGACAGACAAACCCTGGTGCGACATCCACGAAGGTGAACAACTCGCTGGGGTTCGCCAGTCCCAGATCGGATTGCTTGACGAAGCTGCGATACTCGGGCCGGTTGTTGTTCACCTTGGGCTGTTCCCAGTTGATATACCCGTTGAGGGCGTAGCTCCGCACCTTGTCGAACTCCTGGTTGGCGATCTCCACCTTGCTCCGGTCGGTCGGACACCGGTAGGTGCCGGCGGCTTGGAGATAGCTCGCGTATTGGGCATGCTTCGGGTTGAGCAGCAGATCGAGGTTCGTGAACGAACCCGGGTTCCAGTGGCCGTCGCCTCCCACCCAGAACTGCAGACCGGTGTCAGGATTGGCGTACCCATTCGACGGGAGCCGATCCTGGTTGTCCGTAGGGTACATCTGAAGGGCGATCGCCAGCTGCCGCAGGTTATTGGTGCACACGATCCTTTGCGCTTTCGCCTTGGCCTTGCTCAAACCGGGCAACAGCAGCGCGGCCAGGATGGCGATGATCGCAATCACCACCAGCAACTCGATCAACGTAAACGCCCCCCGACCGCGTCGAGCCTGAGGCACGGGGCCCCATCCACACCATCTCGTCAACCCTTGACACAAAGCATGCATTCGGCAGCTTCCGCAACCTTACCCCAAATTGCCTCGTTTCCAAATTGCGGTTCAGACTCTTCGCACTTGGGTTCACATTTTGTCGAGGACCGACCCGTTCGAAGAAGGTCACACCGATGTCTCCGGGGCGCTCCGCTATGCCTCAACTAGGATCCCGCTTCGACCCTGGCCGGCTTCGTCCCCGCTGCCACCGCCTTGCGTCGTCGGACATAATCCCCCAGGTCGCTGAACACGGTGTAGACCGCGGGAATCACCAGCAACGTCAGGAACGTGCTGGTCAGCAATCCACCGACCACCGCGATGCCCATCGGACGCCGGCTTTCCGCTCCGGCGCCGAATCCGATCGCGATGGGCAGGATGCCGGCAATGGTTGAAAAAGCCGTCATCAGGATCGGCCGAAGGCGGATGATGCCGGCCTGGATCATGGCATCCCGAGCGGTGGCGCCTTGGATCCGCTGGTGATTGGCGAATTCGACCAACAGGATTGAGTTTTTCGTGACCAGGCCGACGAGCAGGACGAGGCCGATCTGGCTGAACAAATTGATGTTCATCGACGGCGCCGCCGGCAGGAAGCCGCCGCGCCCCCCGACATCCATTAGCCAGAGCAGACCCAGCGCCCCCACCCCGGCCAAAGGCACCGCCAGCATGACGGTCAGGGGATGCACGAGGCTCTCGAACTGGGCCGCCAAAACCATGTAGACAATCACCAGGGCGAGCACCAACACAAACCAGACCTCGTTCGTCGTATCCCGCAGGTCGCGCGATTCGCCGGCCCAATCGGAAGCGAACGCATCCGGCAAATCCGCGCGGATCATCGGCTCGACCAGGTCCATGACGTTGCCCAACGGCATGCCGACCGGGGTGGCGGTGATCGTTGCGCTGCGCAGCCGGTTGTAATGTTCGATCACGTTGGGGGCTGCTCCCGCGGTGTGCCGAACCAGGCTGCTGAGTTGGATCAACTCTGCCCGGTTGTTCCGGACATACAGCCGGTCGAGATCCTGCGGGGTCAATCGTGAATAGCGGTTCAATTGCGCGATCACCTCGTACTCTTTCCCCTCGAGTTTGATCCGGCTCAGGTCCAGGCCGCCAAACAACATCTGCATCGTACGCGAAATGTCCTCCACGGACACGCCCAGGGCCGCCGCCCGATCCCGGTCGATCTCAACCCGCAACTCCGGTTTGTTGAACTCGAATGACGACCGCAGGTTGAGCAAAAAGCCGTTCTCGCGAAGCTGGGCCAGGGCCCGCCGCAGATACCGGTCCATCACGTTGAGATCCTGCCCCTGGATCACCAACTGGAATGGCGCGCTGAAACCGCGCCCGATCGCCTTCGGGATCTGCACGTTCGCAATCGCTCCCTCGACCTCCCGAAAGAGCCGCGCCCGCAGACCCTGCGGGCCGTTCACCACTTCCTGCACGCTCCGTTCCCGATCCTCCTTCAGGCGCACAAACAGAAGGCCGGAGTTCGCCTGACCGGGCCCGGAAAAGCCTGGCGCCAGCACCGCCCCAAACGACAGCACCTCCGGGGTTTCCCGCAGAATGCCTTCGATCTCCCGCAACATGCGGTCGGTGTACTCGATGGTCGCTCCCTCCGGTGCCACCACAAAGGCGATCATCCGGCCCTTGTCTTCCTCCGGCAGGAAATCCTTGTCGAGCCGCTGGTAAAACAGAACCATCAGCCCAAGCGTCCCCAACCCGGCCAACAACACCACCCAGCGATGGTGTAGGGACCAGCCCAGCGCGGCACGGTAGACGTGATTCACCCCGGTCAGGAACCGCTCGAAACCGCGCACGACGAAGTTGTGTTTCTTGCTGGGGTCGATCGGTTTCAGAATCCGCGCCGCCATCATCGGCGAAAGCGACAGGGCCACAAACGCGGACACGACCACCGAACCCGCCACCGCCACGGCGAACTCAACAAACAACCGCCCGGCCGTGCTGGTTTGAAAGGCCAGCGGCAGAAACACTGCCACCAGGGAGACCGTGATGGCGATGATGGCGAAGGAAATCTCGTCCATCGCCTTGAAGGCCGCCTGCATCGGCCGCATGCCGTGCTCGAGGTGACGGTAGATATTCTCGAGCACCACGATCGCGTCGTCCACCACGATGCCGATGGCCAGCACCAACGCCAGCATCGTCAGGATATTGACCGAATACCCCATGAAATGGAGGATTGAAAACGTGGCGATGATGGACACCGGGATCGCCGCTGTGGGGACCAGCGTCGAACGCAAATCCCGCAGGAACAGGTAGATCACCACCATGACCAGCACAAACGCAATCCCCAGCGTCAGCCAGACTTCCTCGATCGCATGCCGCACGTAAACCGACTCGTCAAAGGCCACGTCCATCAACACCCCCAGCGGCAGGATCTTGCGGATCTCCTCCAGCTCGGCATGGATGCCGTTGGCCACCTCGACTGTGTTTGCCTTCGACTGTTTGACGATCCCCAGAAAGATGCAGGTCCGGCCATTGTAACGCGCCAGCGAACGTTCCTCCTCAACCCCCTCCCGCGCCTCGCCCACATCCCGCAACCGCACAATGCGAACGCCCTCCGTGCGGATCACCAGCGCGTTATACTCGTCCACCGTCTTCATCTCGCCGAGGGTCTGAATGGTCATTTCCCGCTGGAGATTCTCCACCCGGCCGCTCGGCAGTTCGACGTTCTGTTCGCGCAAAGCCCGCTGGACATCCAACACCGTCACCTGGTGGGCCGCCATTCTCTCCGCGTCGAGCCAGAGCCGCATGGCAAAACGTTTCTCGCCCCCGATCATGACCGACGACACGCCGGTCACGGTCTGCAGCCGGTTCTTGATCTGGCGTTCGGCCAGGGTCGTCAGTTCCAGCGGCGTATACCGGTCGCTGTTCATCGCAATCCACATCACGGGAAACGCGTCCGCATCCTGCTTCGCCACGATCGGTTCCCGGATCGATTCCGGCAGCCGCCCCCGCACGCGCGCGACCCGGTCCCGGACATCCTGCGCCGCCAGGTCGATGTCCCGCGAAAGATCGAATTCGATCGTGATGTTGCTGACTTGCTCCCGGCTCTGGCTGGTCAACGTCTTGATCCCCTCGATGTTGTTGATCGCCTCCTCCAACCGCTCCGTCACCTCCGTCTCCACCACCGCCGCGTTGGCCCCGGGATACACCGTGCTCACGCTGACGATCGGCGGGTCAATGTCCGGCAACTCACGCACCGGCAGCCGGGACAGGCTGATGAACCCAAACAGCACCAGCGCCAGGCTCATCATCGAAGCCAATACCGGCCGCTGGATGCTGACGCGTGAGAGGATCATGTCATTCCCCTTCGCCCCGTCGTTCGCCCGTCACCGCGTCGCCGCTCCTCAGGCGGTAAGGGGCCGAACTCTCCGGCGGCGCCAGGTTCACCTTCGAGCCCGGCCCGACCTTTTGAATACCCTCCACGATCACGCGTTCCCCGGCCCGCAGCCCCGTGCGCACCTCGACTTCACCGGGCATCCGCACGCCCAACAGGACGTTCCGCTCCTCGACCGTGAGCTCCTCATTCACCACATAGACCACGGCGCGGTTCTGATCCCGCACCTGCGCCAGCCCCGCCTCGGAGATGACCACGGCCTGATCGCGGACCTGAAGGGTAATATCCAGCGTCGCCAGCATCCCGGGTTTCAACTCGTGTTCCGGGTTGGGTATGCGTGCGCGCACCACCGCCGTCCGGGTCGTCTGTTCGACGTACGGCGAAATGAAGTAGACTTCCCCCGCGAAACTGCGGTCACCGTAGGCCGCGATGGGAAACTCCACGGTCTGCCCGACGCGCAAGCGGGCCAGGAACCGTTCCGGGACGCTCATCTCCACCTTCAACGGATCCAGGTCCATCAACCACGTCAAGGTCGTGTTCTTCGAAATCACCTGGCCCGGGCTTACGGTTCGTGACCCCACCACCCCTTCAAACGGCGCGTAGATCCGCGTATCCGCCAGTTGGCGCCGGCGCAACTGCAGCGTGGCCTGGTTGAAGCTGAACACCGCCGCGGCCTGATCGAACTCCTGCTGGGAGATCAGTTGATCGCGGAACAACTGCTGCGCCCGCTCATGATTGGCCTGGCTCAGTTGAAAATTCGCCTCCGCCTCGGCCAGCGTCGCCGCCAGTTTGCTTTCATCCAGCCGCACCAACAACGCCCCCGCCTCAACCGCCTGGCCTTCCTCGAACAGAATCTCCTCGATGACCCCGTCCGTTTCCGCCTTGAGCTCCACACTCTCGTTCGCCAGCAAGGTCCCCACCAGCGACAAGGTCTCGGCCACCGGTCGCTGGCCGGCCTCGACGACCACGACCTGCATCGCCGGCATCCCCCCCGATTGCGCCGGGCCCGACGGAGTGCACCCGGCCAGGCCGCCCAACAACAGAATCCCCAAGCCCGCGACACTTCTGCAGTCAACGGTCATAGATCTCATTTCGAATGTGCGCCGATCTCGCCCCGGTTCGCGTTCAACTCGTTCAGCTCGGACGGGCGCAGCGATACGGCCCCGGAAGTATCCTAATTCGGCTCCTGAAGTAAACCGTCAAGTCAGGTTCCTTCGAGTTTCTTCAGGATCTTGCCCAACCCGCCTTCCACCGGCTTGATCTCCAATCGCCCCCCCGCGGATGGCACCGGCGGCGGCAGCGTCCGCAGCTTCGCCGGCGGCTTGGCCGCGCGCCCCGCCGGATCCGCCTCGGGAGCGTTCAGCCCGGCATCCACGCCCTCGCCTTTCGCCGATTCGGGAATGAACCATTGTGTCCGGCGCTCCAACCACGACCGATACCGCGGAAAGGTCCACATGCCCTGTTCGGCGCCCGTTTCCATCACCGACGTGATCTTGAAGAAGTCGCGGCTCCGGATGTGCGCCTTGACCGCGTGGTTCGGCACCAGGATTTCGCATTCCGGAATCCGCAGCTTCAGGTCGGGACGATAGTTCAACCGCTGCGCAATCACCCCCACCAGACAATCCGCCAACTGCGCTGCCACGGCGTTCTGGATCTCCGCCGGAAATGCCGCCACCACCCGCTGCAACGCCTCCACACACGTCGACGAATGCACCGTCGCCATCACCAGGTGTCCCGTCTCCGCCGCGTTCAAGGTCAATCGCATCGTCTCCGGATCCCGCATCTCGCCCACCATCAGCACATCCGGATCCTCACGCAGCGCGTCCAGCAGGCCTTGCTCGAAACTGGGCGTGTCCCGGCCCACCTCGCGCTGCCGGATGTAGGCCCGTTGCGGCGGCAGCACATACTCGATCGGGCTCTCGATGGTCAGAATGTGCCGGGCCTCGCTCTGGTTGATCTCCTGGATCAGCGCCGCCAGGGTCGACGACTTGCCGCTGCCCGTTGCCCCGCTCACCAGGATCAGCCCGTTCGGAATCTTCACCAGCCGGGCGAGATCCGGGTGCAGGTTCAACCGTTCGAGCGTGGCCTGAAACTTCGCCAGCAGCCGGATGGCAAACCCGATCCCCCGCGCCGTTCGCAACACGTTGATCCGACACCGGACCCCCGCCAACACGCGCGACAGATCGAACGAATGCCGCTCCAGGAACCCCGGCCAATCCTCCTCTCCAATCAAAGCCTGGGCCATCCCCAGCAAATCCTCGGCGTTCACCGGATCGCCTGCGATCTTCAACGTCCCGCGCAACCTCAGCGCCGGGGGCAATCCCGCCTCCAAATGCAGATCGCTCGCGCCGGCTCCAGCCGCCAAACTCACATAATGTTCGAGATCCATGATGTTGGGTCCACCGGTCGATCGCCGGCTTAGTAGATGATCTCCGTGTTCCCGCTCTCGCCGCCCGCCGGGCCCGATCCCAGACTCTGCCGCCAGCGCAGGACGGCGCCGCGAATGTCCTCCCCGGTCTGCGTCATCGGCCGGACATGCTTGGGCGTGAACCAGGGGTAGAACCCGATCAAATCGTGCGTCACCAGAATCTGTCCGTCGCAGTTCGGTCCCGATCCGATCCCGAGGGTCGGGACTGGCACACGCTGGGTGATTTCCTCCGCCACGGCCGGCGTGACGAGTTCGAGCACGATCGCAAATACCCCTGCCGCCACCAGGGCACCCGCATCCTCCAACAACCCCGCCCGCTCCTCCGGTCGCCGTCCCTTGATCCGATAACCGTGCTCGACCAGCACGTTCTGCGGCAGCATCCCCAGATGCCCGATCACCGGTATCCCCGCCCTCACAATCGCCGCCACTTGTCCGGCCACCGACCGACCACCCTCGGTTTTCACCGCCTCCGCTCCGGCCGCCACCAACCGCTGGGCGTTGGCCACCGCAAGTGCCTCGGTGGCAATGCTGCCATACGGCAAATCGGCCGCCAACAGCGCCGATGGCCTCACCCGGGCTGCTGCCCGGACATGATGTTCCATGTCCGCCATGGTCACGTGGGTCGTGTCCGGATACCCTAAAACCACCATGCCGAGCGAGTCGCCCACCAGAATCAACGGAACGCCCGCCTCGTCCAACAACCGCGTCAGGGGATAGTCATAAGCCGTCAGCGCCGCAATCGGCTCCCGGCCTTTCATCGCCCGAATTGCTTCGGCCGTCACTTTCATCGTCTGCACCCCCGCAGCTTGGGATCTCGAATCCCAAATTTCAAATTTCAAATTCCTCACCGCCGCGCTATGCTCTCCCAACTATCTAATTCAAGCCATGGCATGAAACCAAACCGCCGATCCTTCCTGAAAGCCGCCGCCCTCGGCCTGGGCGCCGCCACTCTCGCCCCCACCGACCGTGCCGCCGCCGCGGACGCCCCGCCTCGCGGGACCTCCCGGCTTCGCCTCGGCACGGTCACTTACAACCTCGCCAAGGACTGGGACCTGGCCACGCTCATCCGGAATTGCGAACAAGCCCGGTTCGAAGGCGTCGAGTTGCGTACCACTCACGCCCACGGCGTCGAGGTCAGCCTTTCCCCGGCCCAGCGCGCCGAAGTTCGCAAGCGCTTTGAGGATTCCAGCGTCGAGTTGATGGGCCTCGGCAGCGCCTTCGACTATCACACCCCGGACCCCGCCAGGCTCCGCCAGGACCTCGAAGCCACCAAAGCCTACATCATCCTCGCCCACGACGTCGGCGCCTCCGGCGTCAAGGTCCGACCCAACGCCTTTCCCGCCTCGGTTCCCAGGGAAAAGACCATCGAACAGATCGGCGCCGCCTTGAACGAACTCGGCCGGTTCGCCGCCAACCACGGACAGGTCATCCGCCTCGAAGTCCACGGCGCCGAAACCTCGCTCCTCCCCAACATCCGCAAAATCATCGATGTGGCCGATCATCCCCACGTGGGCGTCTGCTGGAATTCCAACGACAATGACTTGGCCGGCGACGGCTTCGACCACAACTTCGACCTCGTCAAACACAAGCTCAACGCGGTACACATGCGCGATCTTTACCTTGAGAATTATCCGTTTCGCCGGTTGCTGCGCCGCCTGAACGAAACCAATTACACCGGGTTTTGCCTGGCGGAAATCCCCGAATCCAACGATCCCATCCGCGTGATGCGCTACTACCGCGCCCTCTTTCTCGCCTACCAGGACCTCCTCTGAGATCTCAAATCTCAAATCTCAAATCTCAAATCTTAGACCGCCGTGGAAATCAAAAAAGCCATCATCACCGCCGCCGGCCGCACCCAGGCCACCTTACCGCTCCAAACTCTCATGGACCGCGACGGCGTCGAAAAAACCGCCCTTCGCATCCTGGCCGAAGAAGTCATCGAGGCTGGCATCGACGAGATCTGCCTGGTGATCCGTCCTGGCGATGAACCCTCCTACCGCCTGGGCGCCGGAGATCTGACCGGCCGGCTGCACTTCGTCACCCAGGAATCACCGCGTGGCTACGGCCATGCCGTCTTGTGCGGACGCGAGTTCACCCGGGGCGAACCGTTCCTGCTCCTGGTCAGCGACCATCTCTACGTTCAGCGCGGACCCAAAACCTGCGCCCGGCAGCTCGTCGAAATCGCCGCCACCGAACATTGCTCGGTTTCCGCGGTGCAGCCCACTCACGAAAGCAAGCTCCCCTACTACGGTACGGTCGGCGGCCGCCTCGCCGGCGCCCTGCGCGGCATTTATCAGGTCGATCAAGTCAGAGAAAAACCGACCCCTACCGAAGCCGAACAACACCTGAATGTGCCCGGCCTCCGCACCGGTTACTACCTCTGCTTCTTCGGCATGCACGTCCTGACGCCAAAGGTGATGGACCTCCTCGCGGAGCTAGCCAACACTACCCCGGATCCCGTCCAACTCAGCTCCGCCCTCGCCCAACTCATCGGGCGCGAACGTTATCTCGCCGCCGAACTCCAGGGCCGACGCTTCGACATTGGCGTGCGCTACGGCCTCCTCAACGCGCAACTCGCCCTCGCCCTCGAAGGACAGGATCGGGACGAAGTCCTCTCGAACCTGGTGGAACTCCTGGCC
>JAHDYP010000170.1 GCA_023383055.1 Verrucomicrobiota bacterium
AAAAGTGCTGTGCCTGCCTGCCTCCTCACCCGCATACATCTCCCAGTCCCTCGGCGCAAACACCACATCCACCCCCTCCGCCCGACACAGCTTCTTGTCCCGCTCCAAATCACGCGGATACCGCGACAAATCCTCTCTCGGTCCGAACTGGGTCGGGTTGACGTAGATGCTCACCACCACCTTGCCCTCCAGACCAACCCATCCGCGCGCGCGCCGCACCAGACTCAGATGCCCGTCGTGCAGGTAACCCATCGTCGGCACCAACCCCACCCGCACACCCAGGCGCCGCCACTCCAGCGCCCGACGTTGCATTGCTCTCGCCGACGTCACCACCCGCATGGCTCGACGTTGGCGGACCGGTGCCCGGGGATCAAGCGGCAATTCCTGCCGCCTCTGCTCCCTACCGCACCATCCACCTCGCCACCAGAGGCGACCGAACCTGGCGAAGCGTCATGGACTGCGGCGGGAAGCGGAGCACCACGCCGCTTTGGCTTGCATTGAGGCGACAAGCAAGCGGGAAAAGTTTGCGGAAGGACGGCAGCGAACCTGTCACCCTGTCTGGGCTTCCGATCACACGATCTCCGAAGCGCCGCACCGTTACTGCCGAATCCGCTGGCTGGATTGCGGCACCCGAAAGCCCAGCCCCCTCGCCAATCGCACACATATCACTGCAAAACAACAGATTACGACCACAACACTCTGAACCTGTCCCCCTGTCTTTTCCTTGAACGGTCCTCGCCGTTCAGCCATCCTCCCGGCACACGCAGAAACCAATTCTTATGAATCGTCCTTTGTTGGTTTGGGTGGTCGCATCTCTCCTCACTCACGCGGTCTTGGCGGCGGATTCCAAGACCGGGTTGGTAATCCATGTCTCGGTCAACGGCACCGACACCGGTTCGGGGTCAAGCGAGCGCCCATTTGGTTCGCTGGAGCGCGCGCGCGACGAGATTCGCGCCTGGAAGCGACGTGGGTCGCCACCCGCGGGAGGCATCGAGGTGCTGATTCACCCCGGCGAGTATGCGGTCCAACGGTCCTTTCAATTGAACGCCGCCGATTCCGGCACCGACGACTCACCGATCGTCTATCGCGCCGTCGGGTCGGAGGCGCCCCGGTTCACCGGCGGCGTCCGGCTGCGCGAATTCAAAGTGGTTGAAGACCCCGGAGTGCTGGCGCGATTGCCGGAGTCGGTTCGCGGACGGGTCTGGGAGGCGAATCTGGCCCAAGCGGGAGTCACCCAGTTCATCCCGTTCGAGTTGGGCGGCTTCAGCAGCGGGCGCGGATTTCGGACACATCCGGCAATGGAGCTGTTTGTGGATGGCGAGCCGATGACGCTGGGGCGCTGGCCAAACGAGGGTTTTGTGAAGACCGGCCCGGTCCCGGGGCCGTTGACGCTCCCGGCCTGGGATCGTCGGCCGGGAACACCCGAAGGCCGGTTTCGGTTCGAGGGCGATCGTCCGGAGCGCTGGGTGAACGAGCCGGATGCCTGGCTCTACGGCTATTGGTTTTGGGATTGGGCGGATTCGTATGAGAAGATCGAGAGAATCGACCTGGAGCGACGGGAGATCACGCTTGCGAAGCCGTGGCACGGGTATGGTTACCGCGAGAACCAGCGCTATCATGCGGTGAATCTCCTGAGCGAACTCGATGCGCCCGGGGAATGGTACCTGGACCGCGCGCTCGGCCGGGTATTTCTTTATCCGAAGGGGGAGTTGGGCGGCGCGTTGGTCGAATTGTCGCTGACGGCCGAGCCGTTGGTCGAGATCGACGGAGCGGCGCATCTCCGGTTTCAAGGTTTGCTCTGGGAATGCGGGGCGGCTGATGGCGTTA
Source organism: Verrucomicrobiota bacterium (assembly GCA_023383055.1). GTDB lineage: Bacteria > Verrucomicrobiota > Verrucomicrobiia > Limisphaerales > JAHDYP01 > JAHDYP01. Next base: position 1,828 of record JAHDYP010000170.1, read on the forward strand.
GGATTCAGGGCGGGGAGAACGTCCGGTTGGAGGGGTGCACCATCCGGAAGATGGCCGGTAATGGGGTCGAAGTGCGCGGCGGCCGGAGGCACGCGCTACAATCCTGCGACCTCCACACGCTGGGACGCGGCGGGGTGGTTATGGCCGGAGGCGATCGCAAGACGCTCACTCCGGGCGAGCACCGCGTTGAGAACTGTCACATTCATCATCTATCGCGGATCGATCACACCTACACGCCGGGCGTCTGGCTGGACGGGGTGGGCCACCGGATCCGGCACAATCTGATCCACCATGTGGCGAGCAGCGCGATGCGGATCGAGGGCAACGATCACCTCATCGAATTCAACGAAGCCCACCGCGTGGTGCTCGAATCCGACGACCAGGGCGCGGTCGACATGTTCGGCAATCCGACCTATCGCGGGAATGTTTACCGCTACAACTACTGGCATCACCTGGGTGATTGGGACCGCCCCGGCGAACAGAGTCATACGCAGCGGGCCGGCATTCGCCTCGACGACGCCATCTGCGGCGTGCTGATTCAGGGAAACATCTTCCAGCGTTGTTCGACCGGTCGGACGCACTTTGGCGGCGTGCAGATCCACGGCGGCAAGGAGAACGTGGTTGAGTCGAACCTCTTTGTGGACACGGCGGCGGCGGTGAGTTTCACGCCGTGGGGTGAGAAACGATGGCGCGAGTTTGTGGCCAAAGCCCTGGATCATCCGGCGGTCGACCGCGAACTCTACTTGCAGCGCTATCCAGCCCTGGCGGAGCTGCCCCAGCGAAACGATCTGAACACGATCCGCGGCAATGTGGCGTTGCGCTGCGATACGTTGTTCCTGCGCGCGCCCGCCGGCACCGAGGCCACCGATAACCGCGAGCATCCGCGGGGCACGGGGTTGACGGAAGGACCCGACGGCCGGCTGATCTGGTCGGAGACGGAGGCGGCGCGGCTGGGCGTTGGGGACATCCCGTTCGCGAAGATCGGCTTGTATGGCGATGCCTGGCGGGTCCTCCGTTGAACGCGGTCAATGGGTCCGACCGATCGAGACGCCGGGCGGGACCGTCCGCGCCACGGAGTACCTGGCCACTGACCGCGGTCGGTGGCATGGCGTCGGGCACTTTGGATTTGGGCGCCAAAACGCCTTGCGCTTTCAAACGGGATCCGACATCAAAGAGCCCATGAAAACCCTCCTGCAATCGGTAGCGGTAGTCGCCGCCCTCTGTGGCGGTCTCAACACCCGGGCCTTCGCGGGTGAACCCATCCAACTGTTCAACGGCGAGAACCTCCGGGGTTGGCAAGCGTATCTCTCCCAGCACGGCGTCGCCCGGCGCGAGGTCTGGAGCGTCGAGGAGGGGTTGCTCGTCTGCAAGGGCGAACCGATGGGATACCTGTACACCAACCAGAAATTCGAGAGCTTCAAACTCGTGGTCGAGTGGCGCTGGGCACCCGGCACCAAGCCTGGCAATAACGGTGTCCTGATGCGCATCAACGGCGAACCCCGGCCGCTGCCGCGGTGCATCGAGGCCCAGCTCCAACATGGCAACGCCGGCGATCTCTACGGTTTCCACGGCATGAAGATCAGCGGCGATGCCGAGCGCAAGGTCGACAACAAGACCACCGGCCCGGCCGGACACATCCAGGGGGTGAAGAAAATGCGCGGCAATGAGAATCCGCCCGGCGAATGGAACCGCTACGAAATCGTCCTCGACGGACCCAAACTGACGGTCTCGGTCAACGGCCAGAAGGTCAATGAGGCGATCGATTGCGAAGTGATCGCGGGTCCCGTGGGTATCCAGTCCGAAGGCGGTGTCATTCACTTCCGGAAGATCGAACTGACTCCTATCGATTAGCCCGCAGTGGTCCCCCGCCCTATGAAACCGATCCCAACCCTGACTTTGTGCGGGCTTTGCCTGCTCCTGGCCCCGGTGTCGTGGTCCGCGCAACCTCTCGTGGTGCCGGATGGCACCACCCACCCGGGGCCCAGGATCACCGCCCGCACCTACAACTCCGGATTCGCGCTCGGCCATGACAGCTACAATGGCATGGGCACGGGAAGCGACGGCCATATCTACTACGTGCTCAGCTCCGAGAATATCGATCAGGGCGCCAAAATGTTCCGGCTCGATCCCCAGACCGATCAGATCACCGAGCTCGACGATCTGACGGAAGCCTGCGGCGAGAAAGGCACCCGGGCCATCCCCCAGGGCAAAAGCCACGTGAACTTCGTCGAGGCGGACGGCAAGCTCTACTTCGCCACCCATGTGGGCGTCTACAGCATCATCGAGGGCAAGGAAACGATGGGTGTGCCCCCGCCCGGTTACCGCCCCTACCCCGGCGGCCATTTGCTGGCCTACGATCTCAAGACGCGCCGGTTCGAGGACTTCGGGGTGGCGCCGGGGCGCGAAGGGGTCCTGACTTTCGCCATGGACACCCGTCGCGGGCGGATGTTCGCGTTGACCTGGCCCAGCGGCATTTTCTACCGATACGATCTGGCCACCCGCACCCAGAAGAGCTTCGGCAAACAGTGTGCCGATGGGGAGGACGGCGTGGGCGCAACCTATCGGACGGTTTGCCGCTCCATCGCGGTCGACCTGGATGACGGATCCGCGTACTTCACGACCTCCGAGGGCACGATCCTCAGATATGCCGCCGATGCCGATTCCGTGGCTCCCGTCCAGGGTGAGGACATGCGCAAGGACTACTTTGGCCTGTACGATCCGACTTCGCCCGGGCACATGGGGTACAACTGGCGCCAGGTCTTTTGGCGCGCGCAGGACCGGATGATTTACGGAGTGCATGGCAACAGCGGTTACCTGTTTCGATTCGATCCCCGGGCGCCGCGTCTCGAGCTTCTGGAACGTCTCACTTCCGAGCCCTCCAAACGCAGCGGGATGTTCGACCAATTCAGTTACGGCTATCTCGGGTTCGGGCTCGGCCCCGATGGCCGAACCATCCATTACCTGACGGGCGGCCCGATCTACATTGACGGAAAGCGGCTGACCGGCAAATCGGCCACGGCCATGGGCGAAGCCAAGGGTCTGGAGAACCTTCACCTGGTCACCTATGACCTCGAGCAACACCATTACACCGATCACGGCGCGGTCTTTTACCCGAACGGCCAGCGCCCGCTCTATGTCAACGCCATGACCCTGGGACGAGACGGTACCGTCTACACGTTGCCACGCATCACCGAAGACGGCCGAACCCGCTCCGATCTCGTGGCCATCCCGGGACCATTCCATACACGGCGACATTAATGATTGCGTATGTCAGGTCCACGAAGGTTTCCAACGCGGTCGCGCCGCAATTCTCCGCTTGTCTGAACTTGCCTTGGGGGCCTACTGTTTCATCATCCACCGACCGCAAACGCCGACAACGCTATAGCATTCATGAAACAGCCTGATTTGACCCGGCGACAGTTCATCGCCACCGCCTCCGCCGGCACGCTGGCGGCCGTGGCCTCAACCGCGCGGCCCGCCTGCGCGGACGTCACCCGCAAAGCCGCCAAGCTGGCCATCCTGGGCGGCGAACCGGTGCGCCAGAATAAATCCTGGCCCGAATGGCCGCACGTCAACGATGAGATCGTCGACGCGGTGGTCAAAACCACCCGGAGCGGCATCTGGTGCCGCATCCAGGCCGCGAACGGCACCGTCCCCACCTTCGAAAAGGAATACGCCCGGCTGCTGGGCAGCCGCTTCTGCGTCGCCACCGGTTCCGGCACGCAAGCCTTGCATACGTGTGTGGAGGCCCTCGGCATCGGGCCGGGCGACGAAGTCATCACCTCGCCGTACACCGATCCGGGAACCATCGCCAGCATCCTTTCGGCGCGCGCCCTGCCCGTGCTGGCCGACCTGGATCCGGCGTCCTACCAACTCGACCCTGGGGAGGTGGAGAAGCGGATTACGGAGAACACCCGCGCCATCATGCCGGTGCACATGATGGGGCAACCGTGTCACTTGGAACGGATCATGGCCATCGCCCGCAAACACAATCTGGCCGTGATCGAAGACGCCGCCCAAGCGCACCTCTCGGAGTATCAGGGTAAGAAGCTGGGGACCATCGCGCCGCTCGGTTGTTTCAGCTTTCAAAGCAGCAAGACGATCGCGTGCGGCGAAGGCGGCGCCATCGTGGGCGACGACGAGGCCTTGATGGACCGATGTTACACCGTCCACAACCACGGCACGAACCGCCGCGGCCGCACGGAGTTGATCGGCCCGAAGTATCGCATGAACGAGTTCGAAGCCGCGGTCCTGCTGGCGCAACTGGCGGGCGCCCAGGAACAGTTTCGACGCCGCAATCAGAACGCGGCGCACCTGACCGCCCGGCTGGCGGGTTGCCCCGGCATCGTGCCCCAGAAGCTCTACCCGGGAACCGCCACTGGCTCGTTTTACCTCTATGCCATGAGCTACAAACGCGAGCATTTCAACCAGGTCGATCGCGCCCGATTCCTCAAGGCGGTGGCGGCGGAAGGTGTCAGCCTGAGTCCCTACATCGAACGCGGACTCCACCGCGAACCGTGGGTCGATCACATCGTCAATGCCAAAGGCTACTCCAAACTTTACTCAGCCCGCCGACTCCGCCAGTTCCGCGACGAAATGGATTGCCCGAACTGCGACCGGGTCTGCGAGGAGATGGCGATGCTCTGGGCCTCCGGTCCCCTGCTCGGGACCGTGTCGGACATGGACGACATCGCGGACGCCATTCTCAAAGTCTACGAAAACCGCGATCAACTGGAGCGCGTTTAACTGCGTTTAGCTTCCATCACCGGGGATCTCTGAATCGTTGGGGCTAACGGTCGGGGGTGGTGAGGGAGGCTGTCCCCGGGGATTCAGGGAGGACCAGGTATGGCGACAGTGCTTTTTCGGCCCGGACCCCTTGCCGACGGCACCCTGAAATGCTACCTATGCACGCCCTGCGGTAGGCCAACCGGCACTCCGTCCCGCGAACCGCCCCAAGGCAGCAAGCCATCGCTATGAGTGATTCCGATCTGAAACGATTACTCGCCCAACCCGCCGTCAGTCCCTGGCGCATCGCCTGGGCTCGGAGGGTAGAATCCACCCGCATTCAATCCGTCATTGTCCTCCTCATCCTCTTCAACGCCCTGGTTCTCGGCCTCGAAACCGATGCCGCGCTCCGCGACCGAGCTGGCTTCTGGCTCCTGCTGGCCGACCGGCTGTGTCTCCTCGCCTTTGTCGTCGAACTCGGCGTGAAACTCATCGTCTACCGCTCTCTCTTCTGGCGCAGCGGCTGGAACTGGTTCGACGCTTTCGTGGTCGGCGTCGCCCTCGTGCCCGGCGCCGGCGCCTGGTCGGTCCTCCGTTCGCTCCGGGTCCTGCGCGTATTGCGCCTGCTCACCGTGATGCCGCAACTGCGCAAGGTGGTCGCGGCGTTCCTCCACGCCATCCCCGGGTTAACCGGCGTCATGGCGGTCATGGCGATCTTCTTCTACACCGCCGGCGTGCTCGCCACCACCCTCTTCGGCACCACCCACCCCCAATGGTTCGGGTCGCTCGGCAAGAGCCTCTATTCCCTCTTCCAAATCATGACCCTCGAAAGCTGGTCGATGGGGATCGTCCGCCCGCTCATGGAACAGCATCCCTGGGCCTGGCTGTTCTTCGTCCCCTTCATCGTGCTGGCCACCTTCACCATCCTCAACCTGTTCATCGGCATTATCGTCTCCACCATGCAGGAACTCTCCCAACTGCCGGATCCATCCCGCCGCGACCAGGATATCCTTATGACACTCCAAAAACTCGACGACAACCTCCGCGAACTCCGCGCCCAGGTGCTCCAATCCACCGGCTCGAAAACAAGCTGACGCCCATTCCATCCGTGGCGACCCTGAAATCCGCGGCGCTTCTGGCGCCATTCGCGCCCCAGCGGGGCTAATCCAACAATGGACGCACGCCCCGCTTTCCGGCATCCTCGGGCGTCCGGAGCCGTTCCGGAAGGGGCAGATGTCACGGATACTGGACCGTGGCTTGCCGGACCTGGCCGGCCCGCTCCCTCCGCAGGCGACCGGCGAAGGCGACTGTGTCCTACGCAATCTCCGAATACCCGAATGTCCGCGAGATCTACCGGCGGCTGGACGCGCTGATGCGACTGCCGCCAGTCGCGTTGAAGCGGGAGGCCATGCGCGGGTATCTCGAGCGCCTCGACGCGCGCTGCCCCAAGTCCAAATCCATGATCGCCGAGGCGAAACGCTTCATCCCCGGCGGCGTCCAGCACAATCTCTCGTTCAATTACCCCTTCCCGCTGGTGTTCGACCGCGCGGAGGGACCGTACCTCTACGACCTGGACGGCAACCGTTATCTTGATTTCCTGCAGGCGGGCGGGCCGACGGTGCTCGGGTCGAACCCGCCGGCCGTCCTCGAACCGGTGATCGAACTGCTCCGGCGGTGCGGTCCGGTCACGGGGCTCTTTCACGAGTTCGAGCTGAAAATCGCCCGCGAGATCAACCGGCACATGCCCGCGGTGGAAATGTTCCGGATGCTCGGCAGCGGCACGGAAGCCGTGATGGCGGCGGTGCGCGTGGCCCGGCTGGCCACGGAAAAATCGCGGATCGTTAAGATTGGCGGCGCGTATCATGGCTGGTCGGATCAGCTCGTTTACAGCCTCAAGATCCCCCGGTCAGGCCGCTTCGAAGCCCACGGCATCCCGCGGGCCTGCGTCAAGTACACCCACGAAGCCGCGCCGAACGACCTCGATTCCCTGGAGCGGATCCTCTTCTGGAACCGCCTGCGGGGCGGCACCGCGGCGGTGCTGATCGAACCCGTCGGACCGGAAAGCGGCACGCGCCCCGTTGACCGGGAATACAATGCGGGAGTTCGCCGGCTCTGCGATCGTTACGGTGCGCTGTTGATCTTCGACGAAGTGGTCACCGGCTTCCGCCTGGGCCTGGGCGGCGCCCAGGGCTATTTCAATGTCCGACCGGATCTGACCGTCTTCGGGAAGGTCATCGCGGGCGGTTATCCCGCCGCCGGCGGCGTGGGTGGACGTCGTGATCTCCTGCTGCTGATGGCGGCCGGGCTCGAAAGCGGGAAGAAACGGGCTTACGTGGGCGGGACCCTGGCCGCAAATCCGCTCAGCGCCGCGGCCGGTTACTTCGCCATCCAGGAGATCGAGCGGACCGACGCTTGCCGCGCGGCGGGGCGGGCGGGCGACCGGCTCACGCAGGGCCTGCAGACGATCATCCGCAAGCGCGGCCTGCCGTTTGTGGCCTACAACCAGGGTTCCATCTGCCATCTCGAAACCGCCGGGGCGATGTTCATCAAACTCGACTATGCGCGCATTCTCCGGGTGCTCAAGGAAATCAAGGCGCGCAAGTACTGCATGGAAGAGTACGGCGCCGCTTACACCGCCGAAGGCCTGATTACCCTCGCCGGCAGCCGCTTCTACACCAGTGCCGCCGATACGCCGGAAGTCATCGATGACGCGCTGGCCCGGTTCGATCGCGTGCTGGCGAACGCGGACATCGCAGCCGAGGGAGGCAAGGCATGAAGGATTTGGGCGAGACGAAGGAAGCCGTTCGAAGGATGGGATTGCGACTCGTCGAGACCGGACTCGTCGTCGGCACCTGGGGCAACGTGAGTGTCCGCGTGGGGGATAAAATGGTGGTCACACCCAGCGGCGCGGACTACGGCGCATTGACGGCGGACGCGATGCCGGTGGTGGATCTCGACTCGGGCGAATGGACAGGGCCAAAGCCCTCGAGCGAACGCGCTTTGCACCGCGCCATCTATCTTGAACGCCCGGAAATCCACGCGGTGATTCATACGCATTCGCCCAACGCCTGCACCCTGGCGGCGGCGCACCGGGAGCTGCCGCCCATTCTCGATGACGTGGCGCAACTGCTGGGCCCCAGCGTCCGGGTGGCGGACTACGCCTTGCCAGGCACGAAGCGAATCGTGCGGGCGACGGTCAAAGCCCTGCGCGGGCGCATGGCGGCGCTCATGGCCAACCACGGCGCGGTCTGCCTGGGGCGAACGCTGGAGGAGTCGCTGCTCTGCTGCCAGGTGCTCGAGAAGGGCTGCAAAGCGTTCATCGAGGCGGAATTCCTGGGCGGCGCCAAGGGCATCAACAAATTCGAAGCGTGGGTCATGCACCAGGTCTACCTCCGGAAATACTCCCAACAGTGGGAACCGAAATAACGCGCATGGAGGCCCCCCTGGTCATCGGCTACGACCTCGGCACCACCGGCGCCAAGACCTGCCTGTTCCGACTGGGCGACCGCATCGAACTGCTGGGCCGGGCCATGCGTGAGTATCCCCTGCAGCTCACCCCCGGCGGCGGCGCCGAACAGCACCCCGCCGACTGGTGGCGCGCCATGACCGAAGGCACGGGCGAAGTCCTGCGGAAATGCGGTGTGGCCCCCGGCCAGGTGCGGGCGCTCTCCTTCTCCGCGGGCATGCAGAGTTTCGTGCCGGTGGACGCGACGGGAGAGGCCTTGCGCCCCGCCATGACCTACCTGGATCAGCGCGCCGAGGCGGAGCAGCGCCGGGTGCTTTGCCGTGCGCCGCGCGTGAGCGGCATGAACGCGTTTCTGCTGGGTGCCTCGCTCCATCTCACCGGCGGCGTCTCCGCCAGTGTGAAGGATCCGGTCTGGAAATACGCCTGGATGCGCGAGCACGAACCGGGGTTGTTCGGTCGCCTGCGCTGGTGGCTCGACGTGAAGGACTACCTGACGCTGCGCTGCACCGGCCGGGCCACAATGACCGAGGATTCGGCGAACGCGACGTTCCTTTACGACACGCGCGGAGGCGGCCGCGGCTGGAGCCCCCTGCTCTGCCGGTGGCACGGGGTGAACCGGTCGCACCTGCCGGAAGTGGTCAAAGCCACAGAGATCGTGGGGCCGTTGACCGCGGAGGCGGCGCGTGAGCTCGGGCTTGAGCCGGGGGTTTTGGTCGTGGCGGGTGGCGGCGATCTGACCATGCAGACGCTCGGCGCGGGCTGCGTGGACCCGGGCGACACGCATGTCTACATCGGCACGTCCGGCTGGGTGGCCTCCGTCGTAACCCGGCGCACGCTCGACCTGAAGCATTTGATGGCGTCCATTCTCGGCGCGCGGCCCGGCCACTACAACTACATCGGCGAACAGGAAACCTCGGGCAAGTGCCTCGAGTGGGTCCGCGATCACATTGCCTTGGACGAGATCGGGGTCTTCCTCTCCCAGCGCCATGTCGCGGACGATCCCGAAGCCCGCCATGCCTCGATCCTTGAATTCCTCGGCGAAGTGGTGGCCGACACCCCCGCCGGCGCGGGCGGCGTGATCTTCACTCCCTGGCTTCACGGCAACCGGTCGCCCTTCGAAGACCGACACGCGCGCGGCATGTTCTTCAACATCGGACTGGACAGCGGCAAACGCCGGCTCATCCGCGCCGTCGTCGAAGGCATCCTCTACCAGAAACGCTGGTATCTCGAGTGCATGGCTCGCCGCTGCGCCATCAACGAGCCGCTGCGTTTCGTCGGCGGCGGCGCGCTCTCTCCCGTCACCGCGCAGATTCTCGCCGATATCACCGGCCGCACGGTCGCGGTGGTCGAGATGCCCCAGGACGCCGGGGCCGTGGGCGCCGCCGCCTGCTGTGGGCTGGCCCTGGGCATCTACCCGGGATTCAAAGAGTGCGCGCAATCCATCCGCGCCACCCGCACGCACGCCCCCAACCCGGAGCATCGCGCGGTTTACGAGCGCAATTACCGGATCTTCAAGCGCCTCTATTCCTCGAACCGCCACAATTTCACCCTCGCCAACAGCGGGCTGCGCTAACGTTTCCCCAACCCTTCACCCTCCCTGAATCCCATGCCCACGTTTCCTGCACCGACAACCCCCCTGGCCCTGTTGGCGGTTCTCCTCTTCGTGGCGCGAGCCGAAGCGCAACCGGAACCAGTCGCCCCGCCCTGGGACTTGACCGCCCTCGATCCGGCCCCCAGGTGGACCGCGTTGGAACGACCCAAACTGGAGGGGGTGAAGGCGCTCACTTTTGAGGGACTTCCCTTCCGCGGGAAACCGACGCGGGTTTTTGCCTGGCTGGGACTGCCGGCGGTCGCCCCGGGAGAAAAGGTCCCCGCCATGGTGCTGGTCCACGGCGGCGGCGGGACGGCTTTCGAGGAATGGGTGCGGCTCTGGGTCGGCCGCGGCTATGCCGCCATCGCGATGGACACCTGCGGCCAGATTCCGGTGGGCCACTACGGACGTTGGTTCCGCGATGATCAAGGCGGGCCGCCGGGCTGGGGCGGTTTCGCCGAGGTCGATCAACCCCGTGAAGACCAATGGACCTATCATGCGGTGGCGGACGTCATCCTGGCGCATTCCCTGATTCGATCCCTGCCGGAAGTGGACCCGGAGCGGACCGGGGTGACCGGCATCTCGTGGGGCGGATACCTGACCTGCATCGTCGCCGGAATCGATCGCCGGTTCAAACTGGCCGTACCGGTCTACGGCTGCGGTTACTACCGGGAAACCGTCTTCGAGAACAACCTGAACCAACTCGAACCGCCCGCTGCCACCCGCTGGTTGGAAACCTGGGACCCATCCGTTTACCTCCCCCATGCCGCGATGCCGATTCTCTGGGTCAATGGCAGCAACGACTTCGCCTACCCGCTCGGCGCCATGCAGCGCTCCTACCGCCTGCCCACCGGCTCCCGGACGCTCTGTATCCGGTTGCGCATGCCCCATGCCCACGGCGGCGCCGGGGAAAACCCCGAAGAGATCCGCGTGTTTGTCGACAGCCACTTGAAGAACGGAATCGCCCTGGCCCAGATCACCGGATCCGGACGTGACGACAGGCGCGCCTGGGCCACGTACACCTCACCGGTGTCGATGACCAAAGCCGAGTTGAACGTGACCCGCGACCTCGGTCGCTGGCAGGATCGCCTTTGGGAGGCCCTGCCGGCGGACTGCGCCGACGGGCGGATCACGGCTGACCTGCCGGAGGGCACACGGGTGTACTACTTCAATCTGTTCGACGATCGCGGGTGTGTGGTAAGCACCGAGCACGAAACGCTGGAGCCCGCGCCTTGAGGAATCGGCGTGGCATGAAGTAATCCGCTCCATGCGCACGACTCGCTTGCGATACCCGCCCCGACCCGCTTATGCTCCGCGCCATGCGCGTCAATGCCTATGCCGCCCTGGATCACGGACAGCCGCTCGTCCAATGGAACTACGAAACCCAGGAACTCGGCCCCGACCAGGTCCTGCTGCGGGTGCTGGCTTGCGGTCTCTGTCACAGCGATCTGCACATGATCCAGAACGACTGGAAGTCATCCACCTATCCCCTGGTGCCGGGGCATGAGGTGGTCGGCGAGATCGTGGAAAAAGGAGGCGCGCTCGCCCATCTGCACGTCGGCCAACGCGTCGGCGTCGGCTGGCAGCGGTCCGCCTGTCTCCATTGCGACGATTGTCTGCGGGGCAACGAGAATCTCTGCGATGAAAGCACCGGTTTGATTACCCATGGTCACGGCGGCTTCGCCGATCATGTCGTGGCCGACGGACGATTCTGCGTTCCGCTCGGCGACGACCTGCCCACCGAGTTCGCCGGTCCGCTTATGTGCGGCGGGATCACGGTCTATTCCGGGCTCCGGCACGCCGGCATGACCTCCGGCCAGCGAATCGGCATCATCGGGGTTGGCGGCCTCGGTCATCTCGCCGTTCAGTTCGCCAGCAAACTCGGCAACACGGTCACCGTGTTCACCACCACGGATGAAAAGGCCCAGCAAGCCACCCACCTCGGCGCCCACGAAGTCATCATCGTCCGCCGGGGCACGCTGGCCGAGAATCCACGGAAACACTTCGATCTGATCCTCAGCACCGTCCCCACCCCCATCCCGTGCGAGCTTTACCTCAGACTCCTGGAGTCCGATGGAACCCTCTGCTTCGTCGGGGTTCACAACGAACATCTGGATATTCCCCTCTTTCCGCTGCTGGCCAGGCGACGTCGCGTCATGGCCAGCCCCATCGGCGGCCGCGCCATGATGCGCCAAATGCTCGACATCGCGACGCGCCTCGGCATTCGTCCGACCATCGAGAAGTTCCCCTTGGCCGAGGTCAACAGCGCCATCGCCAGGCTCCGTCGCAATTCCGTCCGCTACCGCGCGGTGCTCATGCCTTAGCCCGGATTCAAAACCGCTCGTGCGCGGTCCGCGCGATGATCTCCTCCTGGAGTTCGGTCGATAAATCGCAGAAATAATCGCTGTATCCCGCCACCCGCACGATCAGATCGCGGTGCTTCTCCGGATCCGCTTGCGCCTGCCGCAGTTTCTCCGCCGTCACGACGTTGAACTGGACGTGATGCCCTCCCAGCTTGAAATAACTCCGCACCAACTGCGCCCACTTCCCCAGGTTGTCCGGGCTCGAAACCAGGTCCGGATGAAACTTCATGTTCAACAGCGTCCCTCCGGTCTTCACATGATCCATCTTCGCCGCGCTCAACATCACCCCCGTCGGTCCCTGCCGATCCGCCCCTTGTACCGGGCTGATCCCCTCCGACAGCGGTAGTCCGGACTTGCGGCCATCCGGCATGGCGCCGGTCACACTGCCAAAATAGACATGGCAGGTGGTGGGGAGCATCTCGACCCGGTAACGGCCGCCGCGCGCATCCGGCCGGTTGTCCACCTCCTCGAAGCAGGCATTGAACACGTCCAGCATGAGGCGATCCGCCTCATCGTCGTCATTGCCGTACTTCCGGGCCCGGTTTACCAGGCGCAGGCGCAGAATCTCGTCGTGGGCGAAGTCCTCCGCCAGGGCCTGGAGCATCCGCGCCACCGGCACCGGGTCGTGGCCGTTGCCGGCAGGGCTCTCGAAACAGAACTCTTTCAGGGCGCTGAGGGAATCGGTGATGCTGCCCAGGCCGACCATCTGGATGAAGGTGTTGTTGTAGCGGGCG
>JAHDYP010000171.1 GCA_023383055.1 Verrucomicrobiota bacterium
TGGCCATCGGTTAACGCATTTCACCATGAATAGTCGCGAACGAGTCCTCCAACACCTCGCCGGGCAACCGATCGATCGCTTGCCCCTCATGCCCATCACCATGATGTTCGCCGCCGATCTCGCCGGCGTCCGCTACCGCGATTATTGCACGGATTACCGCGTGCTCGCCGAGGCCCAGATCCGCACCGCCGAACGATTCGGCTTCGATTACGTCAACACCATGTCCGATCCCGCGCGCGAAGCCGCCGATTGCGGCGCCCGGGTGGAGTATTTCGACCACACCCCCGTCGCCCTCGCGGAAGACCACGCTTTGCTTGCGGATAAATCCGCCCTCGCCCGCTTGAAATTCCCGGACCCCCTCGGCGGCGGACGCATGCACAACGGCGTCAAAGCCGTCTCCCTCCTCAAGGAACGCGTCGGCCACGACAGAATCGTCGAGGGCTGGATCGAAGGACCCTGCGCCGAGGGCGCCGATCTCCGGGGCATCAATACCCTCATGCTCGATTTCCACGATGACCCCGCGTTCGTTCACGACCTCTTCGAGTTCGTCGTCGAACTGGAATTGCGCTTTGCCCGCGCCCAGATCGATGCCGGCATCGACCTCATGGGCGTCGGCGACGCCGCCGCTTCCCTCGTCGGACCCCGCATCTACCAGGAATTCGTCTGGCCCTACGAAAAGAAGCTCGTCGACGGTTTGCACGCCCTCGGCACGCGGGTCCGACTCCACGTCTGTGGCAACACCCGGTTCTGCCTCGAAGGCTTCGGCCGGCTCGGCTGCGAGATCGTCGACCTGGATTCGCTCTCCCCGTTGGATGCCGCCCGCCAGGCCATGGGCCCGGACCAGGTGCTCCTCGGCAATATCAATCCCGTAACCGCGCTGCGCGATAGCGAACCGCGATCTATCACCGCCGCCATCGCCGAATGCCATCGCCACGCCGGTCCCCGCTACATCGTCGGCGCCGGCTGCGAGGTGCCTCGCGACACCCCTCACGCCAATCTCCACGCCTTGTGCGCTTATGCGCACAACACCAAACCATGATGACTCCCACGGTTTGCCCCCACTTCCCCAAAAACCGCGGGAACCTCAAACCCCCGCCCCGGTGAAGCGCCCCGTCCAGGTCGAACTGCTGCCGCAGGGCAAGGTGCTGAGCGTCGACCCCGGCTCTTCCCTCCACGATCTCCTCTTCGCCCATGGCGTCGAGTTCCCCTGCGGCGGTCACGGCCGCTGCAAAGGCTGCCGAGTCAGAGTCATCCACGGCCTCCTCCCGCCATCTCTGGACGATCGCGAACGTCTTTCGCCCGCCGAACTCGAAGCCGGCTGGCGTCTCGCCTGCCGCGCCGTCGCCAATACCGACCTTCAACTCGAACTCGCCCAGTGGGAGATCCCCATCCTCGCCGATCACACCGCTTTCCCGTTCACCCCGCAACCCGGTCTCGGCGTTGCCGTCGATCTCGGCACCACCACCCTCGTCGCCCAATTGCTCGACCTGGCCACCAGCCATGTCCTCGCCGTCCGCACCGCCCTCAACCTCCAGGCCCAACACGGCGCCGACATCATGAGCCGCATCGAGTTCGCCTGCCGCGAACCTCACACCCTCACCCGGCTCATCCGCGATCAACTCGGGGAAATGATCGCGGAAATGGTCTGCTCGGTCGATGGCCTCACCGAGCGACTCGCCCATGTGGTCATCGCCGGCAACACCGCCATGCATCACCTCTTCTGCGGGCTAGACGTCGCACCCCTCACTCACAGCCCCTTCGAAACCGATCGGCTCGATCTCGAATGCATCCCCGCTACCGCGCTGGGCTGGGAGTTGCCCGGCAATCCCTTCGTCCGTTTCCTCCCCAACCTGGGCGGGTTCGTCGGCAGCGATATCCTCGCCGGAATCCTCGCCACCCGCCTTCATCACGCCTCCGAACTCACTGCCATGATGGACCTCGGCACCAACGGCGAAATCGTCCTCGGCAACCGCGATCGCATCCTCTGCGCCTCGACCGCCGCCGGCCCCGCCTTCGAGGGCGCCCGCATCTCCTGCGGTATGCGTGCCGCCACCGGCGCCATCGCCAGTGTCACCACCCAGGACGGTCAATTCGCCTGCCAGGTTCTCGGCCATGGCCCCCCTCGCGGCCTCTGTGGCAGCGGCTTGGTCGATGCCGTCGCCGTCAGCCTCGATCTCGGCCTGATCCAACCCAGCGGCCGCCTCACCCAGCCGCCCACCATCCCGCTCGCACCCTCCGTCAATCTCACCCAATCCGACGTCCGCGAACTCCAACTCGCCAAGGGCGCCATCGCCGCCGGCTTCCAACTCCTGGCCCGCAGGTGGGGTACGCCTTCCGGCGCCATCTCGAAAGTCTATCTCGCCGGCGCCTTCGGCAATTACATCAACCGCCAGAGCGCCCGCCGCATCGGCCTGCTCCGAACCCCGATCGACCGCGTCCACCCCGCCGGTAACACCGCCCTCCTCGGCGCCAAACTCGCCCTGTTCAGCCTCCACGAAGGCGATGGCTCCTATCCCGAACTGCGACGCAAGATCGAACACGTCCCGCTCAGCGAAGATCCCGCCTTCCATGACGTGTTCGCCGAGGAACTGAAGTTCCCCCAACTCACCCACCCATGATGCGACTCCCTCTGCCCCGGTTCGTTCCCCTTTGCGCCCTGTTCATCGCGATTCCCCTCGCCACCGTCACTCCCTCCGCTTCCCCCTCGCTCCGAGCCGTCGTCGAACTCGAAGAGGAAGTCTACCGTTATGTTCCCGCCGATAACGGCGCCGGACCCCTCTGGTGCGCCGGATCCACCTGCCTGGTCCGTGACGGCGATCGCGTCTTCGCCACCGGCCTCGAGACGATCCCTTCCGCCAAACCCCTGAACAACGTTCGCTGGCTCCTCTTCGAGCGCCAGGCCCACCGCTGGAACCTCGTCCTCGCCGATCCCAACGGCCGCACCCGCGAACCCTCCCCACTCGCGATCTTTCCCGGCGCCCACCTGTTGCTCTCCGTCAATCCCACGCTCAATCCCAATCCTGACGCTTACGCCGGACCGGCCCAACCCCAGATCCTCCAATTCAAGCTTTCCGACCTCCGCGCCCCCTTCCACACTTGGCTGCCCGAATGGTCCGGAACTCCTCAGTTCACGGAACACTCCTATCGCAGCTTCGCCGCCGATGGACCCAATCAGGAATGCCTCCTCCTCCAGAACGTCGGTTATACCCACGCCGAATGGGCCTTCCGCGATCGCTCCGGCAACTGGTCCGCCCAGGGTCAACTCCACTGGCCCGTCGACCCCACTCACGAGAAACCCCAGCCCATCCGCATCTGTTACCCAAACGTCGCCCTCCATAACCGCGCCGCCTACTTCTGCGGCGTCAGCGATATCATCGAACCCAACCCGGCCTGGCGCGCCTACAAAAAGGAACTCACCGGCCGCGAGTGGGACTACGACTTCCGCCGACTCTTTTTCACCTGGTCGCCCAACCTCACCCGCGAACCGTTCCAGCCCTGGATCGAGATCGCCAGCCGCGACCAAACCTGCGGCGGGGTTTCCCCTGGCGACCTCTGGGTCGCCCCGGACCAGGCCGTCCACATCCTCTGGACCGAGCGCGCCCTTGATGAACGCCTCCGCGAGAAGTTCTTTCCCGAGGCCCGCCAAACCCACCAACTTAACTACGCCATCCTCCGTGACGGACAACTCCTCCACCGACGCACGCTCATCGAAGCCCGCGAAGGCGAATCCAGTGCCATCCCTGCCGCTCCCCGCTTTCATATCACCCCGGATAACCGCCTCTTCGTCATCTGCTATGTCAGCGGCGCCGCACCCGACGGCACCCCCCTCTCCGAAAACCGCCTCTTCGAACTGGGCAAGGACGGGGAACCCGCCGCCGCCCAGATCCTCCCCTTCAAACAGCCCTTCACCTCCTGCTTCACCGCCACACCCCGGGCCGGCTCGAAACCCTCGGAATTCCTCGATCTCCTCGGCACCCAAGCCAACCGCCCCAACACCATCAGCTACGCCCGCGTTCGACTCTCCCCCGCCCCATAGCCATCTCCCCGCGGACCAAGCCTGCCGACAACCCCCTGCGCCGACCAAGTGCGGAATTCTCCTCGACCACATTTTATGTCGCATATGCGACATAAAATGTGGCGTGCCTTTTTCGTCCATCAGGCCATAATCCGGGCGTGAAACCGCATACCGAGGAGTTCCTTTACCTGTTGTGGTGGACGGCGGACACGATTCTGAATCCCACCTGGAATAATCTCCACGATTCTTTCGAAATGTGGGCGTCCCGTCGCGGGCTCATGCGCCAATTGCTCGAACTCGAACGACGCAAATTCCTGGAACGTTCACCTCCCACTTCGGTCGAGCGCATCGTGCGACTCACTGAACCCGGACGCTTGCACGCTCTGGGTGGCCGCGATCCACGCGCGTGCTGGGCCCGTCCCTGGGACCGGTGCTGGCGCCTGGTCATCTTCGATGTCCCCACCAACCGGAACAGCGCACGCTCCCGATTGCGCCGCTATTTGCGGAACCGGCATTTCGGTTACCTGCAAAACAGCGTCTGGATATCGCCTGATCCATTGACCGAAGAACGCGATATCCTCGCGGACGCCAGAACCGACGTCGAATCCCTGATCTTCATGGAGGCGCATCCGTGCGCGGGTGAATCCGATACGCAGATCGCCGCCGGCGCCTGGGATTTCGTGCGGATCAACCAGGAGTATTCACGATACCTCGAAGTCCTGAGATCATGTCCCACGCCGGGAACTCGCGGCAAGTTGGAGGCGGGAGCCCTCCGCGTCTGGCTCCGAAACGAGCGCGCCGCCTGGCTCACCGCCGTCGGCCTCGATCCCTTGCTGCCGGAATGCCTATGCCCGAGCGATTATCGGGGGCGCGAAGCCTGGGAGGCCCGGCTGAAGGAGCTGCCGCGCGTCCGTCGACGGCTGGATCGACTGAAGATCGCCAAATGAGACGCGCCACATTTCATGTCGCATATGCGACATGAAATGTGGTCGACCCCGCGGGACCTCAATGGCGTTGGAGATGAACACCTCCGCGCCGGCAGGGACACGATATGCGCCGTCCTTCAGCGGCTGCTGACCTGACCCGCTGACGCGCTCTCAAAGGCATATAAGTGTCGCGCGGTCCGCACATATATCACGTCGTCCACCAGCGCCGGCGTGGCCGTGATATTCTCGCCCAGTACGTTTCGAGCCAGGATGCGGAACTCGGACCCGCGGCCATCCACCACCACCACTGTGCCGGAGTAGGCGGCCAAATAGACCCGGCCATCCGCCGCGACCGGCGACGCGGTATACCCGCCAGCCACGCCCAATCGCTCCTGGTAATGCACCTCGCCCGACTTCGCATCCAGGCACTGCAGCAAACCGCCGTCCCGCACGAGATAAATTTTGCCCTGGTAAGCCACCGGTGACGGCACCTCCGGTATACCGCGCGCATGACGCCATCTCACACGATTTGAATCCGCCTCCTCCGGTCCCCGGTCTCCGATCGCCATCAATGCCGGCGCGTCCAGCTTTTCGAATCCGGCCAGGTTTCCGTTCCACTCCGCCTCCGTTACCTCTCCGTTACTGTCGGCGTCGATCCGGTCGATGAACCCTTTGAGCGGAAACGGGAACAGCCGGCCCGGGTGCCCCTCTGGCAATTCCGGGCGCAGGGTGGTCCGGTAATCCTCCGGCACTTCATCCTTCTGCAGCCTGCCGTCACCGTTGCGATCGAGTTCGATTGCGTCCGCCCACCGGAACCCATCGAACTTCGCCGCCGATCGCCCTCCGATCCCCGCCCCGCCGGCATACAGGAGACCGTCGGAGACCACCGGAATCCAGACCGGTTCCAGCGGGAACCCATCGAGGTACCACCTTTCCGCGCCCGAACCGGGATCATACGCGGCCAGTCGCTTTGAACCCAGGACGATGACTTCGGAAGCGCCGGCTCGCTCCCACAACACCGGGGTTGACCAACCCGACGAAACCATTGGCCGTGGACTCTCCCAAAGCGTCTCCCCGTTGCTGCGGTTCACGGCCAGCAAACGCGATCCGCCCTCGTCCGTATCGAGCACCTGAATCACCCGATCACCCACGAGGATCGGCGAACTGGCACTTCCGTAACCGCCGCGCGACTTCTGCCTGGGCAGCGCCCTCCTCCATGACTCCGTGCCGGCGTGGTCAAAGCACAACAACCCAAAAGATCCCACGTAAAACACCACCCGCTCGCCATCGGCCACCGGCGTCGGCGCCGCCGGATTACTGAAGGCATGCGTTGATTCCAACTCCTCGACCGGCGCCCGATGCGACCACAACAAAGCGCCCGTCACCCGGTCATAAGCCCGGCACTCCAGTTTCTCATTCTCGAATGAACTCAGGAAGATGCGCTGCCCCACCACGCAGGGTGAAGAATGCCCCGGCGGCACCGCCGTCCGCCAGGCCAGGTTCTGGTTTGGGCCGAACTCCAGCGGCGGCCGTGCCGATGGCGCGACCCCCTGCCCGTTGGGTCCGCGAAACTGGGGCCAATCATCCGCGCCCCGCGCAGGCGCGACTGCGGCCAAAAGCAACATCAACCCCAGGAACCGCCGGAACGTGGAATAATAGGTGTTTATCATGTCCATATGTGTACCTACTTTACACCTTTTACTCCTCTCGATAAGCCAATGCAACACTTATTCCCTCCCCAGGTGCGGTTCTGCGGTTCCCGCTCCGGGTCGGTCAACGCGTGGATTCTCCCCGTCGACAGGCTACAGATGGTATGGATGCCGCTGGGGGCGGCCGAGCAGTCGGTTTGCCTGCTCATCCCCCACCACCCGCTCTTTCGCGCCGTCCCAGACCAGCTTTCGACCCAGGATATAGGAGAGGTTGCCCAGGATGCAGAGTACGGCGGTTCGATGGCCGATCTCGATGTCCACCGCCGGACGCAGGTATCCCTCGCGGATCGATCTGAACCAGTCCGCCTTGTGGTTCATGTTGAAATCTTCGTACTCATCAGTCCGCTGGACCTCGATGCCGCCGGGCGGCAGCTTGAAGTTGATCGCCTCCGGGTTGGCGGGCCGATAACCGCCTTCCCACTCGAGAATCAACCGGCCGTGTTCGCCCCAGAAGACATTGCCGAACTCGGTCTCGCCGACCTTGTCGCCGGGTTGGCCCCACTCGAGCGTCCAATCAGGGTCTTTGAAGGTGTAAACCACATCCATGTCGACCGGGCAATCCCAGAGGCCTTTCTTCGGCGCGCGGCCCTTGGCTTCGACAGTGAAGGAGGTCTGTTGGTCCGCGTTCATGCACCACAAGATCGTGCTGAACTGATGCGCGCCGCGGTCGCGAATCTGGCCGCCGCCCGACTCGAGCACCCACCGGAAGTTGGCCGGATGATAGCGTCGGTTGTAGGGTCGCCAGGGCAACGGTCCCACCCACATGTCCCAGTCCAATCCCTCGGGTGGCGCGCTGTCGGGCACCGGTTTGTCGTCGACCGGATTCGCATAATGCCAGCAGGTGACCTTGTTGACCCGTCCGACGATCCCGTTGCGGATGGCGCGACAGGTGTGCCAGCCGCCTTTCGCCGTCCGCGCCTGCGCGCCGACCTGGACTGCGACCTTGTTCGACCTTGCGGCCGTGACCATGGCCCGTCCCTCCTGGACGGTGACCGACGCCGGTTTTTCGACGTAAACATGTTTGCCGGTCTGACACGCGTGGACCGTCTGCACGGCGTGCCAGTGATCGGGTGTGGCGATCAGCACCGCGTCAATATCGCGGCGCTCGAGCACGTGCCGATAATCCCGGTAGACGTCGACCCCCTCTCCTGCCGCTTTGACCGCCGGTTCGAGGTGATTCTCGTCCACATCGCATACGGCGGCGATGTTGACCTTACCGTCGGTCCGGAAGCGCACCATGTTGTTGAGATGCGACATCCCCATGCCGCCGGTGCCGATCATTCCTACGGTGAAGCGGTTCATCGCCCCGGGCCGCCCCGGCGCGCCGAGGACTCCCGATGGAATCAACATCGGCACACCACCCGCCACGGACCAACCGGCGACCGCGCCTGTCCACTGCAGGAAACCGCGTCGCGACACCCTGCGGCGCTGACTCGAAGGGACGGCAGACTCCGGTGCGGTGTGTATTGCGGTGGGAGAGCCCTGCCGGCTTGCTTTTGGTGTCATGGCCATCCGTCTGCCATGGATCGAGGATGGTGTCAACTCGCGGGAATGGAATCGCAGGCACACACCGGTATCTCCTGCGCTCGGAGTAGGACGCTCCTCACATGAACAACTCCCGGAGCGCCGGACCGATCGAATTCGCTTCCGGCGCCATTGCCTGGAGCGCCCAGCCAATCACGCCCAGCAAAACCGCGCTTCGCGTAGTAGTTGGCCAGCGCCCTCCGCAGCCGCGCAAGAGATTCGCAATGTTGTCTTGGTCAGCCATGCGGGTTGGCGCACAATCGGGCTGTGGCTCCGCGCACCGAGTCTCCGGGTTACGCTCAGGATGGTTCGCTCATCCAATTCTCCCGCCGCGCTTTCCTCCAGAAGGCCGGCAGTGTGGCCGGGGGCCTGATGCTGCCGACTGGCGCACCGAGGGCGGACGGCGACGCCGGGACGTTCCAGTTTCAACCGGAGCGTGACCTCATCCCCGCCCCCTCGGAGCCTTCGCTCTGGCCCGCCTTCCGCCGCGAGCTCGAGTCCTGGCGCGACCGTCGTCGCCGGGAATTGGACTACTCGGACGCCCTTTATCGGCGGCCGGAGTTTGCCTGGGTGACGTCGAACTTCGCCTGCGGTTTCCTGATGATGTATGACGAGCTGTTCTACGATCAACGGGGAGGGCGTTACACCGTGAGCCGTTTTCTCGAGCACGGCCAACGGGAGTTTGGCGGCTACGACAGTGTCGTGCTCTGGCACGCCTACCCGCGCATCGGATTGGACGATCGGAACCAGTTCGATTTCTATCGCGATATGCCCGGAGGCTTGCCCGGAGTCCGCGGCGTTGTCCACGAATTTCAGGCCGCTGGCGTTCGTGCCTTCATCAATTACAACCCGTGGGACACCGGGACCCGGCGTGAGCCCCAGCCCGACGTTGAAATGCTTTGCGAACTGGTCCGTGAACTGGACGTCGACGGGATCTTTCTCGACACGCTGTCGCAGGGCGCCACGCGGTTTCGCGCGCTCCTCGACCAGACGCGGCCAGGTGTGGCGCTCGAAAGCGAGCTTGCCCTCCAGCTCGACCGCGTCCACGACCATCACTGCTCCTGGGCTCAATGGTTTGCCGACAGCCCGGCCCCGGGCGTGCTCCGCAACAAATGGTTCGAGCGCCGCCATCTTCAACACCAGATCAAACGCTGGGATCACGATCACTCGGGCGAATTGCACACTGCCTGGATGAACGGCAGCGGCATCATGATCTGGGAGAATGTCTTCGGCTCCTGGATCGGCTGGAATGCCCGGGACCGCTCCCTGCTGCGGTCCATTCTCCCCATACAAAGGCAGTTCCCCCAGCTCTGGCACGAGGGCCGATGGACGCCGCTCGTTCCCACTTTGCAGCCTGAGGTCTATGCGAGCCTCTGGGAGCAAGACGACCTGCGGCTCTGGACGCTGGTCAACCGCTCCGACCGCATGATTCATGGCGCTGTGCTCGATCCCAGACTCGAACCGAACGATCGCTGTTTCGATCTCGTGGCCGGCAAGGAAATCCAAACCGGGACGCCCCTTGCTGCCGAACTCGCTGCCCGTGGTATCGGCAGCCTGGTCGCGGTCGGGCCCGATCGAGTTGACGATCGTTTTCGCGAGTTTCTCGACCATCAAAGAGCCGTCGCGACCCGCTTCGACCCCAACACTGCTTTTCCCGGACGCAGCACCCGGCTGTGCCCCGTCACGCGCACAAGGCCGGCGATCGCCGATCCCCCCGACATGATCCGGATCCCGGGTGCAACCCTAGAACTCGTTTCCGAAATGCGCGTTCGCGAGTGCGGTTTCTACGAATCCAATCCGCCCGTCCCGAACCCGCTCGTCAGCAGCTACGAGATCCGTCATCTGCCGTTGCCGCGCCGCGTCACGCTCCCCAGTTTCGCTCTCGATCTCACCCCGGTTACCAACGCCGAATTCGCCAGATTCCTCAATGCCACCCAGTATCGACCCCGGCATCCCGAGAACTTCCTCCGGCATTGGGCATCCCCTCATCCCGCGGACCTGCCCCGTCACCAGGCCGATCATCCGGTCGTTTATGTCGACCTCGAGGACGCCCGTGCTTATGCGCGCTGGTCGGGAAAACGCCTTCCCACGGAAGAGGAATGGCAATATGCCGCCGCCGGCCCCGACGCGCTGCGCTATCCGTGGGGCAACGAAATGTTGCCGGACCGTTGCAATGACGGCGACAGCACGGCCCCCGTCGGCACCTACCCCGCCGGCCGCTCGCCGTTCGGCATCTTTGATCTTTGCGGCAATGTCTGGGAATGGACCGAAAGCGAGCGCACCGACGACCGTACCCGGTTTTGTATTCTGAAGGGTGGATCGTATTACTCTGCCCGGGGCTCCAACTGGTACCTTGACGGCGGTCCGCAACCCAACCCATTTGCTACCAAATGCCTGCTTCTCTGGCCCGGCCTGGACCGGTGCGCCACCGTCGGGTTCCGCTGCGCGCGGGATTGATCGATTCCGATTGTCAGAACCGGGGAGCATCCGGTTTAATGCACAGCATGAGTCTGTTTGCATATCTCAGGCCGCTCCCGGCAGGGCCCAGCGCCCTGGCCGCCCTGCTCCTTACCACCGTGTTCACGGCCACCGCCAGTCCGAACCAATGGCCTCACTGGCGCGGACCGCATGCCAATGGCAGCACCGCCGTCGGCGAGTATCCCGTCAAATGGGATGCCGACCACGTGCGCTGGAAGGTCAAACTGCCCGGGAAAGGATCCTCCAGTCCCATCGTATGGGCCGACCGCATTTACCTGACCACCCCTGCGGAGGGCCAAGACGCCGTCATGGCGTTCGATTTTTCCGGCCAGACGCTGTGGCAAACCAAGCTCGGCCCGGAAAGCCCGCCCAAGCACCGCACCCTGGGTTCGAGTTCGAATGCATCGCCCGTGACTGACGGCGAGGCGCTCTACGTCTATTTCAAGAGCGGCACGCTGGCTTCCCTGGCGCTGGATGGCAAAGTCCGCTGGCAGATGAATCTCGTCGAACGTTTCGGCCGCGACCAACTGTTCTGGGATCAGGGCACATCGCCGGTATTGACCGAGCGGCATGTGGTCATGGCCCGGATGCATGGCGGCGAATCCTGGCTGGCTGCCTTCGACAAGGCCACGGGCGAACTCAGCTGGCAACAACCCCGGAACTACAAGACCCCAACGGAGAACGATAACGCCTACAGCACGCCGGTGGTTTTCCGACACGGCAATCAAGAGGCCCTCCTGGTCTGGGGCGCCGAACATCTCACCGCCCATCAGGCCATTGACGGCAAACTGATCTGGTCCTGTGGCGGCTTCAACCCCGCGGGAACGGAATACTGGCCTGCGATCGCTTCGCCGGTCATCGCCGGAGACTTGGTCATCGTTCCCGTGGGACGCGACGACCGCCCCCGCCAATCCCGCATCCACGCCGTTCGACTCGGTGGCAGCGGCGACGTGAGCGAGACGCATCGTGCCTGGAAACGCGAGGATCTCGGGGTCTTCGTCTCGAGTCCGGCGGAGTTCGAGGGGCGCGTCTACCTGTTACGGCACCGCGGCGAAGTGGTTTGCCTTGATCCGAAGACCGGGCAGAGTCTCTGGGAGAACGCCTTTCCCCGGGCCAGTTCCCCTTACTATTCGTCGCCCACGATCGCCAATGGAATTCTGTATGCCGCGCGCGAGGACGGCGTGGTCTTTGCCGCGCGTGTTGGCGATCAATTCGAGTTCCTCTCGGAGAATCCCATGGGCGAGCGCATCGTGGCCTCACCGGTGCCCGTTCAAGGCCATCTGCTGCTGCGCGGAGACGAACATCTCTTCTGCGTGACTGCGCCATAGCCATGCAAACGCGTTGTCGCCGGACCGGTCTGGCTTGGGCACTCGTGACTTGCGTGCGGTTGCTCGGCGGCGAATCTGTCGGCGTTGAGTCGGCGGTTCCCGCCGTCGAGCCGCCCACCGATCCGATCGTCGCCACCTTCTCCATTGTTGGATTCGATCCCGACACCGGCGATCTTGGCGTTGCGGTTCAGAGCAAATTCTTCGGCGTCGGCACGGTGGTTCCCTGGGCCAGAGCCGGACTGGGCGCCATCGCCACCCAGTCTTACGCCAATATCAGTTACGGCGTGGACGGCCTTGCCTCGCTGGCCCGGGGGCTCTCCGCGCGGGAAACGCTGAACCGCTTGACCGCCGCGGACGAAGGACGGGAGCGTCGGCAGGCCGGCATCGTCGATGCCCGGGGTCGGGTGGCGGCCTACACCGGCTCGGTCTGCAACCCGTGGGCGGGGCATTTCGAGGGCACCAACTTCTGCGCCCAAGGGAACATCCTCGCCGGCGAGGAGGTCGTGAAGGCCATGGCCACTGCCTTCGTGGCTGCGCGCGCCGCACCCGGGTCCGAACTTGCCGACTGGCTCATGGCCGCCCTGGCTGCCGGTCAGGGGGCTGGAGGCGACACGCGCGGCCAGCAATCCGCCGCGCTGCTCGTGGTCAGGGCCCGGGCCGGCTACGACGGCAAGAATGATCGCTACATCGACTTGCGGGTTGAGGATCACGCGCAGCCGATCACGGAATTGCAGCGACTCCTCGAGATTCACAAACGGTTCTACCGTCACGCCCACGAAAACCGACCCGCCCGAGCGAATCGCGAGCCGACCTTGCCCCGGTGATTGGTGGAATCCCCGGGAATCACCCCGGCCCCATCTTGGCTGACGTTCGCTGTTGGATCCAGGGGACATCGTTGGGTCCACGCGGGTCAGGCACAATCTTCGGCGCCAGGGTATCGGGGTCCACCCACTTGCGGATCTCGGCGTGGCCGTCGGCGAAGGAGAGGCCGCCGGCGCCATTGTGATAGATGGCGGGCATGTTGCCCCAGAGCTCCTCCCGGTCCAGGAACACCAGGAAATAGCCGTCATCGATGTGTTCCGGCCGTTCGTCGATGAACACGAACGTCTGGGACGGTGAAGGCGTGATGATCTCGCCGTACTTGCGGAAGGTGTAATAGGTGTTCTTGATGATGTCCGTATACCAACTGCTGCCGTTCATGTTGCCGTTCATGGACACACTCCGCACCCGCGGATAGGAACGGCCCCCGATGTTGACCATGCTGCGGTCGGCCGGGCATTTATAGATTTCCAGCGTTTCGTTGTAGTTCCAGAGCATCCCCTTGGGCGCCTTCAAGAGGTTGACGTTGGTGGCGTCGGCCGGGGTCTGCAACCAACCCTCGACCCAGCCGATCTGGGCGCCCGTGCCATTCGGCACCAGCTTATCGTTGTTATCGCCGGCGTACAGATACCACGCCAACTGCAGCTGCCTCAAATTGTTCAGACAGGCGATACCCTGGGCTTTCGCCTTTGCCTTCGACAACGCGGGCAAGAGCATGCCGGCGAGAATGCCAATGATGGCAATGACCACCAGCAACTCGATCAAGGTGAAGCCACTCCGGGCCATCGGCCGGGTGGAACGACGGGTGCGCGCATTTGCGCCAGGGATCGCATGCATATGGGATGACTAACCGATGCGTACCACAGCCTGCGCCAACAGGCAAGCCCTCAGCTTCGGATCATGATCTTCAAGACCCCCTCCGCGTAGGCGGCGTTGAGCCGGAATGCCTCATCCGCCCGCTTCAGCGGAAACTCGTGGCTGACCAGACCGCGCAGGTCGACACGCCGTGACCGGACCAGCGCAATCGCGCGGGGATAGACATGTTTCATGCGGCGACACAGGCGCAACGTCAACCCCTTGCGCCGGGCCGTGGAATGTTTCATCGCCAGCCGATCGTCGCCGGGAATGCCCACCAAGACGACCCGTCCGCCCAACCGCGTCATCTCCACCGCGTCGTTGATCGAGGTGTCGGCCCAGGCCGCTTCGATCGCCACATCCACCCCCCGGCCGTTCGTTGACCCCTGGACCCGAGCCACCGCATCCCCGCCTCTGCCCTCGATCGGCACCCCGCCCCACGCGCGGGCCCGCTCGAGGCGCCAGGACAAGGGATCGATCGCGAATACCGGGTCCGCGCCCGACAACCGCGCAACCTGGAGCAGGAGCAGCCCGATCGGTCCCGCCCCGACAATGGCCACGGAATCCCCCACCCGGATGCGCGCCAGATCCACCGAGTGCAGCGCCACCCCCAAAGGCTCAAGCAACGCCGCCTCCACGTCGTCCAATTCGGCGGGCACGGGAAAACAGGACCGCGCCGGCATGTGCATCCATTCGCAGAGACTGCCGCCATCGGGATAGTTCCCGCAGAAGTGCAGTCGCCAGCAGAGGTTGGGGTTGCCCTGCTCGCACATCTCGCAGCGACCGCAGGGTTGCGCGGGATCCACCGCCACGCGCTGACCGGGCGCCAAGGGTTGGAAAAGACCGTTTTGGGCGCCGTCGCCGAGCGCTTCGACGACGGCGGAGAACTCATGGCCGAGGATCAGGGGGCCCGAGACGGGGGTATCGCCGATGCGGGCATCCTGGTAGGAATGCAGATCGCTGCCACAGATGCCGGTGGTATTGACCCGCAGCAGCACCTGTCCCGGCCCCGGTGGGCCTGGCGACGCGATCTCTTCAAGGCGCAG
>JAHDYP010000172.1 GCA_023383055.1 Verrucomicrobiota bacterium
GCGCGAGCTTGCTGCGACTGACCCTTCGGGCACAGTCGCGTTCCCAGACCGGAACCGCCCGCTTCAAAAACTGCCGCCTCGACATCTCCATAGCTCCGAAAATGACAAACGGAAATTAGGACGTGACAGCCGTTCGCCGCGCGGGCGTGGGGGGGTGGTTGATGTGGGCTCAACGACCGGTTCGGATGCTGGCGTCGATCCAGTCCAGGTAGCGGCGGCTGCCGTGGGCGATGGGGAGCGCCAGAAACTCCGGCGTGTCGTAGGGATGCAGCTTGAGGATGAGGAGTTCGAGGGCGGGCAGGAGCGCATGTGTGGTTTTGATAAGGAGCAGGATTTCGCGACCGGATTCGAGTTGGCCTTGCCACCAGTAATGCGATTCGAGGGCGGGGACGAGGTTGACGCAGGCTGCGAGTTGGGCTTTGAGGGTGGCGCGGGCGAGGGTGCGGGCGACTTTGAGGCTGGGGGCCGTGACGAGGACGACGGCGTATTTTGGTTTCATGAGACGGAGGAGATCGTTGACGGGGAAAGATGACAAGAGCGAACGCAGGCGGGTGCGAGGGGGTGGAACTGAATGCGATGGATGAGGGCGGATAATAGAATTGGCCGGACGCCCCATTTCACTTGCACATCGACGTTTCAACCCTTAAAGCCAAAGCACCAAAAGGGAGCATTCCCCGGTGGGGAAATCCCTCGGTCATCGATTCGGGAAGACACTGTCACATGCTGAAGGAACTTTTATATCCGAAGTCCATTGCCATTATTGGCGCTTCTCAGAACCCGGGGAAGGTCGGCTATGGTCTCGTGGCGAATCTGGTTCAAGGGGGGTTTAAAGGGCACATCGTGCCGGTGAGTTTGACGGCGACGAAGATCCTGGAACAGAAATGTTACAAGACCCTGGTCGAATACAAGGGCAAGATCGATCTGGGGCTGGTGGCAGTGCCGGTCAAGGCGGTGAAGGAAGCGGTGGAAAGCTGCGTGGATGCCGGCGCCAAGGCGGTGATTGTGATCACCGCGGGCTTCAAGGAAGTGGGCGCCGAGGGGCTGAAGCTGGAGCGCGAACTGGTCGAGTACGCGAAAGCCTCGGATTTGCGGCTGCTGGGGCCGAACTGCATCGGCGTCCTGAACACCCACCACCAGATGAATGCGACTTTCGCGCCGGCGATGCCGCCGCCGGGGCGGATCTCGGTGATTTCGCAGTCGGGCGCGCTCTGTGTGGCCATTCTGGATTGGGCGGCCACGGAGAAGATCGGCATGGGCAAGGTGATCAGCCTGGGCAACAAGGCCGAATTGAACGAGGTCGATTTCCTCGAGGCGCTGGCGGAGGACAAAGAGACCGCGGTGATTGTGGGGTATTTGGAGAACATCGTGGACGGCGCCCGATTCCTGCAGGTGGCCGAACAGACGGCGGGACAAAAACCGGTATTGATTCTCAAGGCGGGCACCACCAAGGCCGGCGCGAAGGCGGCCTCCTCGCACACGGGGAGTCTGGCGGGGGCGGATGTGGCCTATACGGCGGCCTTCAAACACTCGGGAGTCATCCGGGCGGAGAGCTTTGAGCGGTTGTTCGACTACGCGCTGGCCTTTGGCACGCAACCGCTGCCGGCGGGCAACCGGGTGACGATCATCACCAACGCGGGCGGGCCGGGCATCATGGCTGCCGACGCCTCGGAGGCGAACGGTTTGGAGTTGTTGCCGCCGACGGACGCGGCGCGGGCGAAGCTGAAGGAGTTTTTGCCTACGACCGCGGCGTTTGGAAATCCGATCGACGTGATTGGGGACGCGGATCCGGCCCGGTACATCAAGGCGCTCGAGGTGTTGCAGGACGATCCGAACACGGATGCGATTCTGGTGTTGGTGACGCCGCAAAACATGACGGCGCCGTTGGAGTTGGCGCAGGCGTTGGAGAAGGCGCACAAGAAGAAGAAGCCGTTGCTGACCGCGTTCATGGGCGGCAGTGCGATTGCCGGGGCGAAGGAATACCTGACTTCGGTGGGGATACCAAATTACCCCTCGCCGGAGCGGGCGGTGTTGTCGTTGAAAGCGATGTGCGATTACGCGGCGTGGCGCAAGCGCCCGACGCGGGTGGTGCTCCGGTTCCCGGTCAACCGTCGGCGGGTGGATCGTTTGATCGCGCGCTATGTCCGGATGCAGAACAAGCAGGTCAGCGAGGTGGAAGCGAAGGAGATCCTGGCGGCGTATGGTTTTCGGACGCTGCCAGGTTCGCTGGCCACGGACCGGGAGGAGTCGGTGGAGGTGGCGGAACGGATTGGTTATCCGGTGGTGATGAAAGTGGTTTCGCCTTCGATCATCCACAAGTCGGATCTGGGCGGCGTGCTGATCAACCTGGGCAGCGCCGATCAGGTGCGGGATGCGTATGACCTGATCGTGACGAGGTCCAAGCGATTCGCGCCGAAGGCGGTGTTGCGCGGGGTCTACGTGGAGAAGATGGGCCGGCGTGGACGGGAGGTCATCCTGGGGTTGACCCGCGATCCGCAGTTTGGGCCGATGCTGATGTTCGGTTTGGGCGGCATCTTTGTCGAAGTGCTGAAGGACGTGGCCTTTCATCTGGCGCCCGTGACGGCGGACGAGGCGATGCAGATGTTGAAGTTGACGCGGTCCTATTCCCTGTTGATGGGTGCGCGCGGTCAAAAGCCGGTGGACCTGGCGGCGATCGCCAACGCGATTCAACGCATCAGCCAGTTGGCGACGGATTACCCGCAGATTGCGGAATTGGACATCAACCCCTTTATTGTGGGCGAAGTGGGCACGGAAGCCTATGCCGCCGACGCCCGGATCACCCTGAATTTCCCCGAGAATTTTGAGCCAAGCCATGAGTAACGCCAAGACTAGTCATCACCCGGACTGGCAGACCAAGTACCAGTCGATGATCGCCACCCCGGCCGTGGCGGTCGCGAAGATCAAACCCGGCGAACGGGTGTTTATCGGAACCGGCTGCGCCGAGCCGCTGCAGTTGGTGGATGCGCTGACCAAGCGAGCCGAGGAGTTGGCCGATGTCGAGATCGTGCACTTGTTGACCTTTGGCAAGGCGCCGTATGCGCATGAGAAGCTGACGCAATCGTTCCGGGTGAACAGCTTTTTCATTGCGGAGAATGTGCGCAGCCTGATCCAGGAAGGGTTGGGGGATTACACCCCGATTTTCCTTTCGGATCTGCCGCGGTTGTTCGATTCGGGCCAGCTGCCGATCGATGTGGCGTTGATCCAGGTAACGCCGCCGGACGCGGATGGCCGGTGCAGCCTGGGGGTGTCGGTGGATATCGTGCGCAGCGCGGCCGAGAATGCCTCTCTGGTGATTGCCCAGGTGAATCCCAACATGCCGCGGACCATGGGGGATTCCTGTCTGCACGTGTATGACCTGGATGTGCTGGTGCCGACGGACGAGCCGATCCTGGAAGTGCCGATGGCGGAGATCACGGACGAAACGCGGCAGATTGCGGAGTACATCGCGGCGCTCATCGAGGACGGCTCGACATTGGAGCTGGGGATCGGGCGGATTCCGCATTCGCTGCTGGGTTTCCTGAAAGACAAGAAGGATCTGGGGATTCACACGGAGATGATCACCGACGATATCGTCGAGCTGGTGCGGGCCGGCGTGATCAACGGGTCCCGCAAGAGCCTGGATCGGGGCAAGATCGTGGCGAGCTTCTGTCTGGGCACACGCAAGCTGTATGATTTCATCGACGGCAACCCGATGTTTTCCTTTCATCCGACGGAGTACGTGAACGATCCGGCGATCATCAGCCAGCAGAACAAGATGGTGGCGATCAACACGGCGCTGGAGATCGATCTCACCGGCCAGGTGTGCGCCGATTCGATCGGGACGCGGTTCTTTTCCGGGATTGGCGGGCAGGTTGATTTCAACCGGGGCGCGGCACGCTCTCCGGGCGGCAAGGCGGTGATCGCGTTGCCGTCCACGGCGCAGGGAGGCAAAGTCTCCCGGATTGTGGGGCGCCTGAGTCCCGGGGCCGGCGTGGTGACGACGCGGGGTGATGTGCACTACGTGGTGACCGAATTTGGCGTGGCCTATTTGCACGGCAAGAGCATCCAGGAACGGACCCTGGCGATGATCAGCATCGCGCATCCGAAGTTTCAGGCGAAACTGCTCCGGGAAGCGGTGGACGACAAGTATGTGTCGACGGAGCTGGCGGAGAAGGAGAACCAGATCGTGGTTGGGCCGAAAGAGCTCAAGACCACCTACGTCACTCCGGTAGGAACCCAGATCACGTTCCGGCCGATCCATCCGACGGACGAGCCCAAGATGCGGTCGCTGTTCTACGCGTTGTCCCAGCAGACCGTGTATTACCGGTTCATGAGCATGGTGAAGCGCATCCCGCGCAAGCAGATCCGGGATTTTGTGTTCATCGATCACCGCAACGAGGTGGCGATCGTCGGCACCTTGCCGGAGGCCTTCGGCGAGGAGATCATCGCCGTGGGACGTTACTGGCTCGATCCGAAGTCGAACCGCGCGGAGGTGGCTTTTACCGTCCAGGACAAGTGGCAGAAACTGGGGATTGGCACGTTCCTGTTCCGTTACCTGATCCGGATTGCCCGGCGGAACGGAATTCGGGGATTCACGGCCGAGGTTCTGGCCGAGAACAAGGCCATGCAGCGCGTGTTCAACAAGGGCAACACCCGGACGAAGTGCAATCTCAGTGGCGGCGTTTACAGCTACGAGATGGATTTCATCTAGGGCGGAAACGCCGCGTCGCGCCGGGGTTGTTCCGGAGTGGGGGTGCAGGCATTCTTCGCAAGATCGTGATCCGCCACCGATGGCGGGGGGAGGGTCCTCGATCTTGGTCGGGTGACGAAGATGTGGGCTAGACAAAGTCGTTGTGTGACCGCATCTTGAGCCATCGAGTGTGATCGTATGAGTGACGAAGCAATGCAAAATTTTACGCCACGATCCCAGCAGGTGCTGGCGTTGGCACGGAAAGAGGCTGACCGGTTCAACCACAATTTTGTGGGCACGGAGCACTTGTTGCTGGGGCTGATCAAGTTGGGGCAGGGCGTTGCGGTGAATGTGCTCCAGAAGATGGGCTTGGACCTGGAGACCGTCCGGATGGAGGTTGAGAAGCAGGTGGGGCACGGTCCCGATCAAAAGGTGATCGGGACAATCCCATATACGCCCAGGGTCAAGAAGGTGCTGGCGTTGGCCGCGCGGGAGGCTCGCGCCCTGAACCATACCTATGTCGGCACCGAGCACATCCTGCTGGGTTTGCTGAAGGAAGGGGACGGTGTGGCGGCCAAAGTCCTCAAGGGTTTGGACGTCGATATCGAGCAGACCCGGTTGGAGATTCTGAAGGAACTGGATCCCAACTTCCAGATGTCCGAGGAAGGTGGCGGTCCGGGGGATCCTGAGAGGCCGGGGGAGAAGAAGGGTGACGTCAAGACTCCGGCGCTCAAGGCATTCGGGCGCGATCTCACGGAGATTGCCCGCAAGGGCGAGATGGATCCGGTGATTGGACGACACAGCGAGATCGAGCGGGTCATTCAAATCCTTTGCCGGCGCACGAAAAACAATCCCGTTTTGCTGGGAGAAGCCGGCGTCGGCAAGACGGCAATCGTCGAGGGGTTGGCCCAGGAGATCGCCAAGGGGAACGTTCCGGAATTGCTGCGGGAGAAGCGTGTGGTGACGCTTGACCTGGCGTTGATGGTGGCAGGGACAAAGTACCGCGGACAATTTGAGGAGCGGATCAAGGCGGTGATGGATGAGATCCGGCGGGCGCGGAACGTGATTCTGTTCATTGACGAACTGCATACCATTGTCGGGGCGGGCTCGGCTGAGGGTACCATGGATGCCTCGAACATCATCAAACCCGCGTTAAGCCGCGGTGAGATGCAGTGCATTGGCGCGACCACGCTGAACGAATACCGGAAGTACATCGAGAAGGACGCGGCCCTGGAACGGCGCTTTCAGGCCGTGAAAGTCGACGCTCCTTCGGTCGATGAGGCAATTCTGATTTTGAAGGGGTTGCGGCCAAAATACGACGATCATCACAAGGTCGAACTCAGCGATTCGGCGCTGGAAGCCGCCGTGCGGCTGTCAGACCGATACATCACCGGTCGGTTTCTGCCTGACAAGGCGATCGACGTGATGGACGAGGCGGGTTCGCGCGCGCGGATCGGGGCGATGACGCGGCCGCCGGATGTGCGGACCATCGAGGGCGAGATCGAGGAGATCAAGTCGCGCAAGGAACGAGCCATCAAGGAGCAGGACTTCGAGGGCGCGGCGGCCATGCGGGACAAGGAGAAGCAGGCCAAAGAGAGGCTGGAAACGGTATTGAACGCCTGGCGTGTGACCCGTGAGGAGAAGCGCGTGAAGGTGGATGAGGAAGACATCATGCAGGTGGTATCCAAGTGGACCGGGATTCCGCTGCAACGCATGGAACAAGGTGAGGCCCAAAAGCTTCTGGCCATGGAAGCGCAATTGTCACGCGTGGTGGTGGGTCAGCACGAGGCGGTGGCTGCTTTGTCCAAGGCGCTGCGGCGGTCGCGGGCGGATTTGAAGGATCCGCGACGGCCGATTGGAACCTTTGCGCTGCTGGGGCCGACCGGGGTGGGCAAGACTCTCCTGGCGAAGTCGCTCGCCGAGTTGATGTTTGGGGATGCGAAATCGCTGATCCAGCTCGACATGAGCGAGTACATGGAGAAGTTCACCGTCTCGAGACTGGTGGGGTCGCCGCCCGGATACGTCGGCTATGAGGAGGGTGGACAACTGACCGAGCAGGTGCGGCGCAAGCCCTATTCGGTGGTGCTCTTCGACGAGATTGAGAAGGCCCATCCGGATGTGATGAACATGCTGCTGCAGATTCTCGAGGAAGGCAAGCTGACGGACAGCGTGGGGCGGGTGATCGATTTTCGGAACACGATCGTTTTGCTGACGTCGAACGTGGGTGCGGAGGCGATCCGGAAACAGGGCGCCATCGGCTTTGGGCCGGCGTCGGATGAGGCGAGCTACGAGAAGATGCGGGACAAGATTCTCGAAGAGGCGAAGCGGGCGTTTCGGCCCGAGTTTCTGAATCGGTTGGACGGAGTGATTGTCTTCCGGTCGCTTTCGAAACCGGACCTGATTCGGATACTGGAGCTGGAGGTGCAGAAAGTCACCGAGCGGTTGCAGGGCAAGAATATGCGGATCCTGCTGGATGAAAAGGCCCGCTCGTTTCTGGTGGAGAAGGGGTTTGATCCGGTGTATGGCGCCCGCCCCATGCGTCGCGCCGTTGAGCAGTACCTGGAAGATCCGCTGGCCGAGGAGATACTCCGCGGGCATCTCCACCAGAACGAGCCCATTCAAGTCAGTGCCGAGTCGGACAAGCTCGTATTCAACCAAGCCACGGCGGCGGAAGGCGCGTTGTCCAGCTAGCGGCTTTCCTTCGTGAGGGAAAAGCATTGAAAGGGAGCACCGGCTGAAGGAGACTGCGGCGCTATCGGTAGCGAGGCAAGGCTGCGGGGCGGCCCGGTAAATGGCCTTGCCGGTCACTTGATGGCGGCCCTGATTATGTCGTCTCTTTGGGTATTGCGCATACTTTTTCTGAGCATGTGCACCCTGGCTGGTCTTGCGGTGAGCCAGGTGCGGCCCGAATTGGTTGGGGGGCCGATTGCGGCGGTGCTGGTCGGATTCGGTTTTGGAGGATTGCTGATCGCCATTGACGAGTTGATCAAGGGATTTTCGTTGCGGGCCTTTTCCGCGGCGACTTTCGGGCTGGTGTTGGGCACGCTGGTGGCTCTGTTGATCGATCAATCGGGACTGTTCGTTTACGCGGAGGAAATGCCGGTGCGCTGGCTCATCCGGCTCTCTTTGTTCCTGGGTTTTGGATACATCGGCATGATCCTGGCCATGCGGAGCAACAAGGAGGATTTCTCGCTCATCATTCCTTACGTGCGGTTCGCGTCGCAGAGCAAGCCGGAGATTTTATACCTGCTGGACACAAGTGTGATCATCGACGGCCGGATTGCCGCGCTGGCCGGGACGGGATTCCTGGAAGGCACCATGGTGATTCCGCGTTTTGTTCTGGGTGAACTCCACGCGATCGCGGATTCCCGCGAGGCCGCCCGCCGGGAACGCGGCCGGCATGGGCTGGAGGTGTTGAGCCAGCTCCAGCGGCATTCCGGCGTGGAAGTGAAGATCCACGAGGCGGAGCACGCGGAGGAATCGAGTGTCGACGGAAAACTGATCCGCCTGGCGCGGCTGCTGGGCGCGCGGCTGCTGACCAACGACCACAATCTGGCGAAAATCGCGGAACTGCAGTCGGTCCGTTGTCTGAGCATGAACGAACTGGCGCGGTGCCTCCGTCCCGTGCTCCTTCCGGGAGAACGGCTCAGTTTGAAGATTGTCCGCGAAGGCAACCAGAAAGGCCAGGGGGTGGGTTATCTGAACGACGGAACGATGGTCGTGGTCAACAACGCCCAGCCGCTGACCGGCCGGACCGCCGACGTGGTGGTTCAGAGCCTGCACCAGACCGGCGCGGGGATCATCATCTTTGCCGAGTTGGCTTCCGCCGCGGCTGATGCCCCGCCGCCAGAACCGCAGCCGAACCCATGAAATTCGTTACTGTTTACCGGAGTTTCAGCCCGGCTGACGCCCAACTGATCCGATCGCGGTTGGAGGCGGCGGGATTCCTGGCGCAGGTGGCGCACGAGCTTTCCGCGCTGAGCATGGATGGCTATGCGCTCGCCGCCGGGGGCATCCGGGTACAGGTCCCGGAGGACGTGGCCGACGAGGCGCGCGCGTTGATTGAAGCCCCTGACGCGGAAGCCCCATGACCTCCGGGTATCCGCAGCGGTTACGGCGCTGGCAGCGGCTGGTGCCGCGAGGCGAGTTGTTGCTGGATGAGACCGTCCGCGCGGCGCATGCGGGTGACCGGTGGTTCGCGTCCCACCTGCCGGATGCGGTGGCTTTGCCCCGGAGCGTGCGCACGGTGTCGAAACTCCTGCGGCTTGCCCGGGAGGATGGGGTGCCTGTGACCGCGAGGGGCGCCGGGCACGGTTATGTGGGAGGGTGTGTGCCGATCCAGGGTGGAGTGGTCATCTCGCTGGCGCGGTTGAACCGGATTAAAGAGATCAGCCGGGGTGATTTTGTGGCGGTGGTCGAGCCGGGCGTGATCACGAAGAATCTGCAGGAGCGTTGCGAGCGGCTTGGCCTGTATTATCCACCCGATCCGGCGAGTCGGGCCGATTGTTCGATTGGTGGCAACCTGGCAACGAATGCCGGGGGGCCGCGCTGTTTGAAGTACGGGGTGACGCGGGATTACGTGCTCGGAGTGGAGGTGGTGTTGGCCGGCGGCACCGTGGTGCGACTGGGCGGCCGCACGCACAAGAACAAGACCGGGTTTGACCTGGCGCGGTTGTTTGTAGGTTCGGAAGGGCTCCTGGGGATCGTGACGGAAGCGACGCTAAAACTGCTGCCACTGCCTCCCTATCGCGCGTGTCTGGCGGTCGGTTTCGAATCGATGCGTGACGCCGCGCGCGCGCTGGCGGGTGTGTTTTCAGGTGGTTTCCTGCCCAGTGCACTCGAGATCGCCGATGGTTTCACTCTGGCAGCGGCGGAGCGACGGACGGGCAGCCGGCTCCTGGCGGGGTGTCGTGCCTTTCTGATCGTGGAGCTGGACGGTCATGTGCGATCCGTCAGGTCCGAACTCCGCGAGTTGGAGACCCTGCTGCGGCGCTTTCGTCCGGTGACGTTGCGGCGCGGGCTGGGCGCCGCAGGCTGTGAAAAGTTCTGGGCGCTCCGCCGCGAATTCAGCTATGCGCTGCGCGACACCGGCTTGACCAAGTTAAACGAGGACGTGGTGGTACCGCGCGGACGGCTCGAGGATCTATTCCGGTTTACGAGCGGGCTGCAGCGGAGGCACCAGCTGCTGATCGCCTGCTTTGGTCACGCAGGGGATGGCAATATCCATGTCAACCTGATGGTCGATCGGAGCAACGCGGAGATGATGCGTAACAGTCGTCGGGCTTTGGACGAGCTGTTCGAGCAGGTCCTGGCGTGGGGCGGCGTGATTACGGGCGAGCATGGGATCGGGCTGGCGAAGCGGCGC
Source organism: Verrucomicrobiota bacterium (assembly GCA_023383055.1). Lineage (GTDB taxonomy): Bacteria > Verrucomicrobiota > Verrucomicrobiia > Limisphaerales > JAHDYP01 > JAHDYP01. Next base: position 10,053 of record JAHDYP010000172.1, read on the forward strand.
TGGTGGCCGCAGGCGATGTCGCCGGCGGGCCGTCGGCTTCACCGTGTGGTGAAGTCCGCGCTGGATCCGTTGGGCATATTGAACCCGGGCAAGTTCATTTAGGAATCCGGGGCACTCGATCTTTCCGGGTGGGTGTGTCTCCTTGCAACAAGGACGGGTCCACTAACAAGTGCTTTCAACTCTGGTCGGGGCCGCTAGGATGCCGTCATGAATAGCCCCGGCGATGGTATCGAGCCTTCGGGGAAGGTCTCCGGGCTGTTCGCGACGACGCATTGGAGCGTGGTGCTGGCGGCGGGACAGACGGACGAGCCGCAGGTCGGCGAGGCGCTGGAGAAGCTCTCTCGCACCTATTGGCATCCGCTTTACCTCTTTGTGCGAAGATCGGGTTACGACGAAGAGACGGCCAAGGATTTGACCCAGGCCTTTTTCGAGCGCTTGCTCGCGAAAGACTCCGTCAAGGATGCCGACCCCGCGAGAGGCCGTTTTCGCAGCTTTCTGCTCGCCGCCTTGAAGCATTTCCTGGCCAATGAATGGGACCGGGCAAAGGCGGTGAAACGCGGAGGGCGCTGCCGGTTGGTGCCGCTGGAAACCAAGGTCGTGGAAGCGGAGCTCCAGCGTGGCATGCGCCGCGATCTGAACCCGGAACAGTTGTTCGAGCGTCGGTGGGCGATGGCGCTGCTGGACCAGGCACACCAGGAATTGGAGGCCGAGCAGGTTGCGGGCGGGAAGGCGGTGCTGTTTTCCGTGCTGCAGGTTTATCTCACCGGCGACAAAGAACGTCCGCCCTACGCGGACACTGCTGCCCAACTCGCCATGAGTGTCGAGGCGGTCCGGAAGGCGGTCGAGCGGCTCCGCCAGCGCTACGGCCAGTTGCTGCGGCAGACGGTGGCGCAGACGGTGGGTTCGCCGGAAGAAGTGAAGGCCGAACTGCGCCATCTTCGTGTCGTATTGTCCGGGTGAGTTCGGACGGGGGCTGGAGTGGCCCAAACAATTCTGTCACTTCCGGCCGGAATTGCTTCATGGATGGGTGAAGCGATGAGTGGTCCGTGACGGCCTCGCGCGCGGGAATTCGGGCGCGGACAACTTGGGCGTATGAGCGGAACGAACGCAACATGTCCGGAGTGCGGCAAGGAGTTGCCGGAAGGCACATCCGCCAGTCAATGCGCGCATTGCCTGATCGGTCTGGGGCTCGAGGTTTCCGGCGATTCAGGCGACGAGGACAGCGCAAACCTCGTCGCCCAACCCCCAGCGGCCGGCGAGGCGATGCCTCCGGGCCTGACGCCCCTGCGCCGCTTTGGCGACTATGAATTACTGCAGGAAATCGCCCGCGGCGGCATGGGGGTGGTGTACAAAGCCCGGCAGCTGAGCCTGGACCGGTTGGTGGCGGTGAAGCTGATTCTCGCCGGCGAGTTTGCGACCCAGGCGTTCGTCCAGCGCTTTCGCACCGAGGCCTCCGCCGCGGCGGTGCTGCACCATCCGAACATCGTCGCCATCCACGAAGTTGGGGTCCACGCCGGGCAGCACTATTTCTCGATGGATTTCGTGGATGGCCCGAGTCTGGCCGCATTGGCGGGGCACCAACCGCTGCCAGCCCGGCGGGCGGCCCAGTACCTCAAAACCATTGCCGAGGCGATTCACTACGCGCATGAGCAAGGCATCCTGCACCGCGATCTCAAACCGTCGAACGTGCTCCTCGACGCCAACGACCAGCCGCGCATCACCGATTTCGGCCTCGCCAAACGCCTCGAGGGCGATACCAGTCTGACGCTGAGCGGTCAGATGATCGGCTCGCCAAACTTCATGCCGCCGGAGCAGGCGACGGCCAGGCACGGCAAGGTGGGCCGGTACAGCGACGTCTATGGCTTGGGCGGGATTCTTTATCATCTTCTGACGGCCCGCCCGCCATTCCAAGCGGACTCGTTGGAGATCATCGTCAGTCAGGTGCTGACCGCCGAGCCGGTTTCGCCGCGGATGCTCATCCCGACCGTGCCGCGCGACCTGGAAACAGTCTGTCTGAAGTGCCTGGAGAAAGAACCGTCGCGCCGCTACGCCACGGCCCAGGCGCTGGCGGATGAACTGGGCCGGTTCCTGCGCGGCGAACCGATTCTCGCCCGTCCCCTGGGCCCGACCGGTAAGGTCTGGCGCTGGTGCCGGCGCAAACCGGCGCTCGCAACGGCGCTGGGCGCGGTGGTTCTCGTGACAGCCGTGGGCTTCTTAGGAATTCTCACGCAATGGCGGCGGGCGGAACAGCAACGGCGCAATGCCGAATCCAGCGAACTGCTTGCCCGGCAAAACGCTTATGCCGCGGACATGAACCTGGCGCAACGGGCGCTGGAGGCCAATGACGTGAGGCTCGCGGTCAACTTGCTGAACAAACACCGGCCCGCAACCGGCGGGAAATCCGAAATCCGAAATCCGAAATCCGAAATTGATTTGCGGCATTGGGAGTGGCGCTACCTGTGGCAACTCTGCCAACCCGACGAGTCCGTCAGACTGCAAACCAATTCCGGCCCTATCGGCAGGGTGGCCATCTCCCAAGACGGCAGAGTGATGGCGGCGCTAACCGGGGCTGGCAAGATCGTGTTGTGGAACTTGACCACCAAGCGGCAGATGGCTGAGTTGCCTGGTTCTGCCTGGAACGAGACTCTGGCGCTCTCGGCCATGGCGAACCTTCTGGCTGCCTGCACGACCAATGCGCTGGGACAGCCGACGGTTGAAGTGTGGGACGTGAAGGGGCCAGCGCTGCGAACCACGCTCAACCAGCCGACGCCGGTCAGGTCCGTGGCGTTTTCTCCCGATGAAACCTTACTGGCGACCTTGGGCAGCACGGGAAATGTCGCGGTGGTGGAATGGGCGTCCAACCGCGTCGTCAGCAACCTTGGCGTGCGACACCCTCGACACGTCGGCGCCGGCATGGTGGCTTTCTCGCCGGAAGGGAGCCGCGTGGCGATTGGAGAAGACTACGGGCGGATGAGTCTCCTGAATTGGCGGACGGGCACCATGAGGACGTTGGCCAACCAGAGCTCGGGGGGTGAAGCCGTCACGGCGCTCGCGTTCTCCGCGACCACAAGCCTGCTGGCGGTCGGGTTTGATTCCGTCCTCCGTCTTTGGGATTTCGAGTCCGGTCAACCCCGGGGTCAATTCACCAACCAAACGGGTTCGATCAGGGCACTGGCCTTTTCGGCCGATGGCCAACTGCTGGCCTTGGCGAGCAGTGACCGAACGATCCGGGTCTTGCGCGGCGCGGACCAAACCGAGCTTCGTTGCTGGCGGGGGCATGAGCGTGAGGGGTTGGCTCTGGCTTTCCTGCCGGAGGACAGGACGCTCGTCAGCGGATGCGATGCGGCGACTGCTTGTTTCTGGGACGTGACAGCAACCCATCGGTCTCCGGGTCACGCCAGTCTGGAGATCTCCTACGGAATTGCCGCCAAGGCCGAGGTTCAGCCCCAGGGTTTCACGCGCGAACCGCTCGACCCGAAGGTCGTCTGCCGGTTTGGTTTTACGTTCACGCCCAATGGCCGGAGCTTCATCACGACCGACCACAATGGCGTTCTTGGGGTTTGGGATACCCGGTTGGTGCAACAAACTGAGAGGTTGTCCGAGTTGGGCAGTAACCACTGGGGCGTGGCGCTTTCACCAGACGGCCATTGGCTGGCGATCGGTGACGCCGCGGGAAAAGTCCAAATCTGGGATTGGACCTCACGTCGGGCCGTCACCAATTTTGCGCTGCCGTTCGAGTGGGCGGGGCACCTGCGCTTTTCCCGCAGCGGCCGATTTTTCTGGGCCGGTGTGGTGTTCAACAATCACACGACCCGCTTCAGGACCTGGCGGACGATGGACTGGCAGGAGGTGACGTTGGCAGGAGCCCAAGATGGAGAAATCTATTGGGCGGATTTTTCGCCGGACGACCAGTTGCTGGCCGCCGGCTACAAAAGTGGTGCGGTGAAGCTGCGGGACTTTCCCTCGGGACAGCACGAAACCACCTTCACCAATCAGGCAAAATCCGTGAGTGCGGTGGTCTTCTCGCCGGATGGTCGGATGCTGGCCTCAACGAGCTATGACGGCACCATTATACTCCGGGACCTGTTCGCCCACCAGGAAGTCGCGACGTTGCGGGGACATTCGAGTCTTGTATGGGGCGCTGCGTTTTCACCGGATAGCCAACGGTTGGCCACGGGCGGCACCGACGCGGGAGAGGCCGTCAAACTGTGGGACCTCGCCACGCAAAGAGAACTGCTCTCGCTAACCGGTGACGGAAAGTTCTTCCTCCACGTCGCCTTTTCTCCGGACGGGAACACGTTGATGGCCACGTCTTACGCCGGCATCGCCCACCTCTGGCGTGCGCCGGCGTGGGCGGAAATCGAGGCCGCCGAGAAAGGACCAGTGACGCCATGAATGCTAAAGGAGAACCAAGGAAACGAAGCAACCCCGATCGAAAACCGTCGCCCGCATCTTCTTCTCCTTCTTTATCTTCGCTGCCTTCTGGTGCGCCAAGAGAAGCCTGGTGCCTCTCATTGAATGAAAGGTGTCA
>JAHDYP010000173.1 GCA_023383055.1 Verrucomicrobiota bacterium
GACCGACCCCGGCCGGACTTGTCGCCACCAACCGGGCGATGATCCTCATCAACCGATCTGTTTCCTGCAGTCCCAGTTGCACAACGAAACCAGTAATTCAGATCAACACGATTTACAACATAATTGTTGTATATCGTGGCATAAGCTTCGAGGACGCGCACGGGGTAGACAGAGACACGCTCAGTTTCTTAGCACCTCAAATTCAATGAATGGAAGTCGACGAGCGAGGCACATCGACGGCCAGCCCGGCAGATCGTACAGTCTGTTGCTTGAAGGTTCGAGCGCTTCGGCGCGGAGACATCGTCATTCCAATTGGGCGAACTCGTCCAGCACCAGCGAGTGAAGCCACCCTACACCTCTGGTGTAATTGCGGGGTGAACAGAACTCCTTGGGTGTTGGATAAACGATCTGCACGTCGTCCATAAATGCGCGGAACAGGCCGACAGCCACCGACTGCATCTTGCTGCCCGTTGGGAAGAGGAGGATCCGCTCGCGGTCGGAGTGCGCAGCATAAAGTGCCAGTAGGCGGTCGAGCGTTTCCCTATAGTCCAAGGTGCTGGCAAATACGTTGTCAAGCGACGAGGTGTCGATGCCGTTGATTTGAGCAATCGCGGTCGTCCGCCATTGGTTCTCGGGGCTCGGCGGAACGCCGTGAACGCAGGTCACGCGCGAGGGGCCAAGTTCATTGCGCAGGGCCGTGAGCTGGTCAATGCTGAAAGTCGGAAAAGCCACCAGCCGCGTCTGGTTTCCGCCCATCGCTGTCGATGAGAGTCCCGGAATGACGGTGACATCAAAAACCCCGGAGGAGAGCAGCAGCATTGAATAGAGAGGGTCCGCCACGCTGAGGCACACAGGATTGGCCATCGCGTGTTCGATGATCACAGCCGGCGTCAGGTTCGTGAAGCCGTGGCTGATACGTTTTAGGGTTTCGTACCCGGCCTCGAACATCGGGTAACCGATGAAACCGTCGCCTTTGGGCATGACCAGGAACTCGGACTCGAGGCTGGAGAAAACGGCGGTGATGAAAGGCTCCGGGTCACCTTGGATGGCGGCAAAACCTGCTTCAAAAGGATATGTCATCGGTTTCCCTTCGAACCTGCTCGTGCAGCTCCCAAGCCTGTTGACGGGGCGCCGCGGCAAAGATCTCACCGAGGTGGTCCCGAACCCGTTCCAGCCCGCCGAAGCCGCGGATTCATTCCAGAGCTTTTCGGAGCCGGACACTCGTTGAACCATTCGCGCTCCATCCGTCACGGAGATGCCAGACTGCCAGCCGTATAAGATTGCCGAAGATCATGCACCGAATGTCGCCTTGCGTGGGTTCGAAATGAGGTTGCTGCAGCATGTGTATCTCCTCCGCCACCAGTTCGGCCAGGGCTTTCGCATCGGCGGTCAGCCAGCGCCGCGGGAAGCGCCCGGTGCTCCGGCAGACGAAGACGGTGTCGAGAATGGAATAGCCGGTCCCGTTGATGTGGATGGATGCACCCATCTCCGCCGGGCAGGGAAGGGAAGCGGAACATACCAGCCGGGCGTCGAGAATCGCGACGGCGACCGGCAAATAGCTCTCGAGTTGATTGTGATGATAGGTGAAGACAAACGGCGCGCCGGGCCGCAAAGCGTAGGCTGCCTGCCGAAAGGACTTGGAGAGGCCCTCGGCAAAAGCTTCAATTCCGCGACCCATGTTGAGGTTGCCCGTGAGCTCGTTCTGGTTGTGCGTGGTCGCCCGCGCGAATGCGGCTTCGTTTGTGCCAACCAACTTTCGCAACCACACAAAACAGAAATCCATGAGTTCCGCGTACTGCACGTTTCCGAAGTAGGGCGGATCCGTGAGCACCGCGTCGAACGAGGCCTTCTTGAGCTTCGTCTCGCTGGCATCCGCGCAGGAGAGGGTCACGACGCGACGTTCCAGGGGCATCGTGCCATTGCGCAGTTCGCCAAGTGTACCCTTATGAACGGGAACTGGCAGTTGTATGAGTGGCTCGAACCACCCAGCCTTCCGCGACGCTTGGGCGGCAGGTTCGTCATATGTGTTGGTCCACCCCGGCCCAGCCGACTTGGCGCTGATCGCGCTGGGGATCCCCGTGTTGGGGCACGGCGCGGCGTCGTCTGTTCAACGACGATCAAGACGCAGGCGATGCGTTTCGTTACTTTCGTTGGTTCTCGAACCAGACCGGTCCGCCCCATTTGCCCGTGACCACGACATCGACGTCGCCATCGGCATCGAGATCCTCCGCGCAAAGATTCACGGCTGAGCCAATGCCTTCGTTGAACGAGATCGCGTGTCTCATCCAGTCCGACGAAGCGCCGCGTGGCAGCCGATAGTAATAAACGCCCAGCGGGCCGAACGCATCCGGATCGCTGCCGTTGTGGGCCATGAATCGTTTGCCAGTGATCAGCTCGGGAACACGATCTCCATCCAGATCCGCCAAAGCGAGGCTGTGCGCCTGGCTCCAGGTGTCGTCGATCACGTGTTGGGTCCAGGTGGTCTTGCCTTCCTTTCGGCCTTGCTCGTACCAGAAGACGCCGTGCTGGTGCGTGCTGCTGGTCACCACGTCGTTGAGCCCATCGCCGTTGACGTTGTACACGAGGATCTCCGGGGTATGTTCCGCTTTGCCGTCTTTGGCCCCCAAGCCGATCCCGGCCCAGTCATGCTCGACCCAGGCACCGTGTTGCGGATCGGCCGGCCCTTCGAACCACGCTTCGGGGCGCAGGATGTCGGGCCGTCCGTCGCCGTTCACGTCGCCGACCCCGATCCCGTAGGAAAGCGGTTTCGAGGAAACCACGTGCTTGATGAGGCCGCGTTGACCGGACGTTAGTTTCCCCACCGAGAACCACTCGGTGACGGTGGTGGCCGGCAGGATCTCGTTGGCCTTGCCATCGCCGTCGATGTCGCAGAGTTGGGCGGCTTCGTAGTTGCCAGCTTTCTCTTCCTGTTCAAGCGGCCATTCCCCGTCCTGACCCAGGGTATTGCGATACCACTTCACGCTCTGCGAAAACCAGCCGCAGGTCACCACGTCAGGTTTGCCATCCCCATCGACATCCAACGGCAGATTGGCGAAATCATCATGATACCCTTTGCCTTGATCATCCACCGAGCCATCCAGCGTCCGGATCTTGACCGCTTTCCAATCCGGAGCCAGGTAGACGAAGGCGCCGGACAGCACATCCTTCTTTCCATCGCCGTTGAAATCCGCCACACACACCGCTTCACTCCGAAACTGGCCAAGGCGGTGTTTCGTGAACCCGACGGTGCCGACGTCCGCTCCCGCAAGGGTACCCCACCAGGAACCCGCCATCAGGGCAAACACCGCGATCCGTGCGCCGACCATGAGGAAGTGCTTGTTCATGGGGTGCAGGATACCCGGAACACGGCCGGACGGAAACAAGATCGTTTGTGATGCAGAGGATCGCATCCATTCAATGTCCCCGCCGTTCCCTGGTGACAGCCCTCGGCCGCTCCATTACTTTTGCGGTCATGAAGAGTCCGTTTCCCGGCATGGACCCGTATCTCGAACGGGACTGGGAGGATGTGCATCACCGCCTGGTCCAGTACGCCAGTGACACCCTCCAACCCGACTTGCCCGACGATCTGGTGGCGCGCGTCGAACAGCGGGTCTTCGTCGAGTGCGATGGCGCGCGCCTTCGCTCAATCGCGCCGGATGTGCGGATTGCCGCGGCTTATCCCGCGCCCGAAGGGACACGAGCGCCCGCACTTTGTGAGGGTGCCGCCGCTCTGATTGAACCGCCGCTAAGCCTCGATCTCCAGTCCCTGATCGACCAAGCCTACGCCGCCGGCCGTTACCACAAGCTCGATCATCGCATCGCCCTGGATCCGCCACTCCTCACCGAAGACGCCGCGTGGGCGACGGATCTGCTCCGGGCGGCGGGCAAACGCTGATCAATTTCGATGTAAGATGAGCGCCTTATGAAGGCCTGCTGGTTGAGTCTCGTCCTCGGTGCGCTTGCTTTCACGGGCCCGGCGAATGGCGCCGAGGCGCGGAGCGTCTCCGGGATCTACCCGCACCTCGCCATGTTCAACGAGGAGGACGAATGTGGCACGGGCGCGGTGGTGCCATGGGCCGATCGACTTTGGGTGGTGACCTACGCGCCACACCAGCCGATGGGATCCACGGATAAGCTCTACGAGATCACGCCGGACCTGGAGCGGATCATCCGCCCCGAGAGCATCGGGGGCACGCCGGCGAACCGGATGATCCATCGGGAATCGCAGCAGTTGTTCATCGGCCCGTACGCGATCGATGCCCGGCGCAACGTGCGGGTGATTCCCTACGAGCGGATGTTCGGCCGGCCCACCGGCAACGCCCGGCATCTGACCGATCCGGCGAACAAGATCTACTATGCCAGCATGGAGGAAGGCATCTACGAGGTGGACGTGCACACGCTCGCCGTGACCGAGCTTTGGACGGACGAGCATTTCGGCGCGAAAACCGATGGGTTGCCGGTGAGGAAGGCACCCGCGCGTTTCGCCGGTTTTCCCGGCTACCATGGCAAGGGGTTTTACTCCGGACAAGGACGGTTGGTGTACGCGAACAACGGCGAGCACGGCGCCGAAGCACAGCGACGTCCGGATGTCCCCTCGGGTGTCCTCGCCGAATGGGACGGTCAGGCGACGGCTTGGACCATGATCCGCCGCAACCAGTTCACGGAAGTCACCGGGCCGGGCGGCCTTTACGGGAATGCCCATCCCGCGACGGACCCGATCTGGACCATCGGCTGGGATCATCGTTCGCTCATCCTGATGGCGCTGGACCGCGGCGAATGGCATGCCTGGCGACTCCCCAAGGCCAGCCACACCTACGATGGCGCCCACGGCTGGAATACCGAATGGCCCCGCATCCGCGACATCGGCGAGGATGCCCTGCTGATGACCATGCACGGCAGTTTCTGGCGGTTTCCCCGGACCTTTTCCGCCGCGGCTTCGGCGGGGCTGGCGCCGCGCTCGACCTACTTGAAGGTGATCGGTGATTTCTGTCGGTGGGGCGACCGCGTGGTGCTGGGCTGCGATGACACCGCCAGGAGCGAGTTTCTCAATAAACATCCGCTCAAGGGTGCACTGGCGGGTCCGGGCAAATCGCAATCGAACCTGTGGTTTGTCGACCCGTCGCGGCTTGACCAATGCGGGCCGGCACTGGGACGTGGCGCGGTCTGGCTGGATGACGACGTGACGGCGGGCGTGCCCAGCGAACCGTTCATTTTCTCCGGCTTTGCCCATCGCTCGCTCCATCTGAAGCACGGCAGCCAAGCCCCGATCACGTTTGCGCTCGAAGTGGACGCGCGGGGAGATGGCGCCTGGAAAACGCTGCGCCAGGTCAGCGTCCCCGCGCAGGGCACGGGCGTCTACTTCACGCCGGCTGAGACCGGCGCCTGGGTGCGGCTCACGGCGCACAGCGACGCGGCGCGGGTGACCGCCTTTTTCCACTATCGCGCCCAGGACAACCGGAGCCCGAAGGCCGCCGGCATCTTCGATGGCATTGCGACAGCGTCCGACGTCAGGCTCAGTGGCGGTCTGTTGCACGCGCGGGGAGGGGACTTCAAGACCCTGCGTTTGGTGGCGCGCAATGCCACGGGGGAACTGGGTTGCTATGATCTGGATGGCCAACTGCGACTGCAGAAGACGAACGATCCCGACGGCCTGGCCTGGACCCGACAGGCGGTGGCGTTGACCCGTTCGCCCATCGTCCTGAATGGCGGGGCGGCCGTTTTCGAAGATGCGCAAGGCAAACGCTGGCGTCTGCCGAGAGGCGACGCGGCGTTCGATCAACCCGCGCCCCTCGGCGGCGAACGCGTTTGCCGTGAGGTCAGCACCGAGCGCAACCTGCTCAATGTCCACGGCACTTTCTATGAACTGCCGGCGGAGAACGCGGGCGGTTTCATCAAGCTGCGACCCATCACCACCCATAACCGGCGCATCACCGATTTCGCCAGCTACCGAGGGTTGCTGGTCATCAGCGGCATCGTCGACGATGCTCAAGGTGCCCGCATCTTGCGCAGCGAAGACGGCCGGTGCGCGCTGTGGGTTGGCGCGGTGGATGATCTGTGGGCCTTGGGCAAACCGCGCGGCACCTTGGGTGTCTGGCGCGAAACGGCGGTCCAAGCTGGTGTGCCCAGCGATGCCTGTCTCGCCACCGGCTACGATCGCAAGCGGCTCAGCCTCTCTCATAAGGGCGGCGAAACCGTCGCTTTCCGGTTGGAAGCGGATTTCACCGGCACAGGCGCCTGGGTCGAGGTCGAAGCCTTGACGGTGCGCCCCGGAGAAGTCCGGGAACACGCGTTTCCAGACGGGTTCGGAGCCTACTGGCTTCGGTTGATCCCCGATCGCGACATCACGGCGACCGCCACATTGACTTACGAGTGATGGCCGATTGGGCCGTCACGACGACGACGCGTAGTCGGGTTCCTCGAACTCGTGAGTGAGGATGCGGATTTCGCGGCGAAGTGCAACGAACTCGGCGGGGCGGATTCCGGGGACGCCTCCTTGGGGGCGATGATCATCGAAAGGCCCACATGTCAGGGGACTGGCACGAAGCGATAAAACCGCCTGCCTGAGCCGGCGGCGAGATAATCCACGAGATTGATCGGAGAACCTGTGCCCTGCAGGACGATCACCGGCTGCCAGGTGACAAGATCCTCCGAGACATCAAGGCGGTAGTTTTGTTGTGGTTCACCCACCAGGGTCAGGCGGAGTGTGTGCTCCCGACTCAATTCGAGTTGGACCTTGACGGATTCGATGTCCGGAACCGGTGTTACCACCAGGCGAACCTCGGCAGGTCCTGAGCGAGCCGATCCATCGGTGACGGCGTAACTGAAGGTGTCCTCGCCAAAGAAGTCGGGGAATGGCTGGTAGAAAATGGGCGGGCGCGGGTTTGCGGCGCTGCTGTTCCACTCCTCCCATCCGACCAACACGCCATGGGCGGGCGCCCGCAGGAGCAAGGCCGTCAGCGGATCGCCGTCGGCGTCATGCGCCCGCAATCCGAAAGAGACCAGCGTATCCTCAAGCGTAGTGACGGTGAAGCTTTCGGCGATTGGCGCGTCGGCGGCCGGCAGCACCTCGAGCGCAAATGAGGCTGACGTCGCGCAATCGTGAGGATCACGAGCCATCACCGTGATCGTCACGAATCCGTGGGCATCTGGCGCGGGCACGAGGATCAGTTCGCGCTCGGAACCCTCGCCGGTGAGCGTTGCATTGGTGACCGGGACAATTGCATCGCTGGAGGAGCGCACGGACAGCTCGATGTCGGCGGCGGGGTCGTCCAGATCCGAGATGAGCAATCGGATGGGTGGGCAAGGAGTGTCCTCGGTAGTGACTTGATCCGTGATGGGTTCGATCACGGGTGGGTGGCTGAGGTGGAAGGCCGCTTCGGCGGCGAACGCGGATCCGATGTAGGCATTGTCGATGGACTGCACACTCCAGTAATAGGTGCGCCCCGGCGCGAGTCCGGAGAGGAGTTTGTGCCGCGCGCCGCCAGCGTTGCCGACGGCCGGGAGGAGGCGTGTGCCGTCCGGCAAGGCCATCGGACCGAGGACATCGGCGGCTCCCGGTGTGGTGCCAACGCGAACGTTATAAGTGAGGGCCGCGGTTTGATTCGCGTCCCGGGCCGTCGTCCACGAAAACCTTAACAAGCCGTCCACGGCCTCCGCTCTCAGATCACCCGGGGGTTCCGGCCGGGTGTTCCGCGAGAGGGTATCGTTGCGAAACAACCAGGTAACGTAATCGGGCATGTCCGTTTGCCCACCCAGCAGGAGATCCGGATCCAGGTCCCGATCGACATCAGCGAAGGTTGGGGCACTGGCACTGGAAAACGGCGGGAACTGGTGATCCGCGACAGGAAAGCTTTCCCCCAACGCGGAACGGTAGAGCACAGTCTGGTACTGGAAGGCGCCGTCGGCGTGGTCGTAACCGGAGACCAGGACATCGAGCCAGCCGTCGTTATCGTAGTCGGCGACAGCGGAGATCCCGTGGGGCGGCAAGGGATCCGGCCACGGATCGAACTCGAGACCGCCGAGGTTGCGCCAGAGCAGCGTTGAGTTGTTCATATGGGTACCGAGGAGCAGGTCGGGCAGAGTATCTCCGTTCAGGTCGGCGATGTTGACCGCCAAGGCCTCGAATCCGCGTTCGATGAGGGTGACGGGCTGGTAGCCGTCAAGCCCGCCCTTGAGGATCTGGAGCGGGTAATTGCCGAAATCTCCAGGCGTTCTGCCGTTGAGCACGAGGTCCTGCCATCCGTCGGTGTCGAAATCCGCCCAACCCGCGATGCGATCGACTTGCGGGAGGTGGTTCATGCGGACGAACCCATTCGTGCCGTCGTTGCGATAGAAGTGGCAGACCGGCACGTAGGTCGTGTTGTTGTAGCGTTCGCCGGCGACGACGAAGTCGAGGTCGCCATCGTTGTCGGGGTCGCCCCAAGCCGCGCAGGGCCAGCCATAGCCCCGAGCGGACACGGCTGCCCGCACGAAATTGGTTCCGCCTTCGTTGGAGAAGAGGAACAGACCATCGAACTCATAGCTTGCTGTCAATAGCAGGTCCAAATCGCCGTCGTTGTCGTGGTCGCCCCAAGCGACCTGCGCGCCGGCCAGAGCGGGGAACGGGATACCGCTTTCGATGAACTGGCCCCCGCCTTCATTGCGGTAAAGCTGGGTGAGGCCGCGGCCTGCGTCGCCGCTGATGATGAGATCCAGGTCGCCATCGTCGTCGTAGTCGCCCCAGGCCGCGGCCGCGTTGCGGAAACCTTCGAACAATTCAGGCAGTGCACGGAAATGCTGCTCCTTCGCGGTAACCAGGAATCGACGGGTTGCCACGTCGCCGGCCTCATCTTCGACGAGGATCTCGATCTCCGCGGCGCCCGGAGGACCGAGCGCCGGGGTGACCGTCACGGTCCGGTTCGAACCTGAGCCGCCGAACTGGATGTTGGCGTCGGGAATAAGTTCCGGGCGGAGCGAACGCCCGCGAAGGACGAGTTGTTCCGGGGCGGTCTCGATGTCCGAGATGTTGAAGGACACGGGGGCGCTTGGCATGCCGAGGAGCGTTTCCTGGTCGGGCACAGGGCTGATCGACGGTGCGTCGTTGACGTCCGTGACGGTGAGGTTGAAGGAGCCAAGAGTCATGGCGCCGGGCAGATCGATGACCACGAGGGTGATGCTGCACGTGCCGGTTCGGTTCAGGGCCGGCGTAAGGTGAAGGGTCCATTGGGTGCCGGTCCAGTGAATGGACAGATGGCTGAGTGGCACGAGATCCGGCTCCGTGGAATAGGCGGCCCACCGCAACGCCTCGAGCGACGTGCGATCATCCGCCACCGGCAGTGGCACCTCAAGCAAAGTCTCTTCCTGGGTGGTTTGCTCGGAGATCGCGCCCAGGACTGGCTGTTCGTTGCCCTCGGAGATAACGAGCCGCTGTTCGGGTGCGAACGCGCTGCCCGCCAGGCTGGCATCAACGGCCTGGACGCTCCAGTAATAGACCTCGCGGTCGAGGTTCGTGAGGGTGAGACTCGTCCTCGATCCGGCATTCCCTGGAATGGGAAGCAGCCGAAAACCCGTGGGATTGGACAGGGGAGAGAGCACATCGCCGGCACCGGGAGTAGTGCCAACCCGGAGATTATAGATATGCCCCAATCGTTGATTGGAATCGATGCCCGGTGCCCAACTGAGCTGGGCGCTCCTTTCGTGCACGCTTGCCATGAGATGGGTTGGTGGCGAGGGCGGAGGATTGAAGTCGTTGCCCTGGTTGCGAATCACGCCGACACGGTAGGAATCGGCGGTGCCCGGCCAGGGATTGGGGGAATCGGCTGCGGGCATGGTCGCCACGAAGTCCGGATCTCCGTCGTTATCCATATCCACCGGGACAGGGTGGGCCGCGTCGATGTTGCCGAGCAGAGGGCCAATGGGTTCAAAGCGCCAGTCGCCGTCGTTGCGGAACGCAGTATGAGATGCAACCGATGTCCCAGGATCGAATGGCACACTGTAAGAAGAATCCTGCCGCAGCCCGGCAATGACATCGGCATCGCCATCCGCGTCGATATCGCACCAGGTCAGATCCACTGCTGTCGTGGGTAGACAGAGGATTTCGGTGAGGGCTCCTGCTCCGTCGTTGTCGTATAATCTTAGCCTGGCAGGGTAGGGTGGAGTCGAGTTGGGAATCCATTCGGCGACGACCAACCACAGGTCGAGGTCGCCATCCTGATCCAGGTCCAGCCAGCCGGCCTGCCGCGCGTGCACCGGGAGATCCAGTGTGGCGAGGGCGAAGGATCCGCCCGCGTTGCGCAGCAGCCTCGTTATTGGTTGGCCGCTCGTGGTTCCACCGCTGATGAGCAAGTCTGGGATCGCGTCGCCATCACTGTCCTGCACGACGACGAGGTTCACGCTCATATCCAGTGTTGGCAGCAGGCTCCGGCTGAAGTGCCCGTCGCCGTGGTTTCTGTAGACGGCCAGATCAGGGCCCTGCATCACCACGTCCGGTCGACCATCCAGATCGAGATCGGCCCAGGCGGCGATGGAAACCGGACCATTCGTGATGTCGGTTTGAATCCGGGAGAATTCAGTGGTCCAGGGGATCCCTGGAATTCGATCATTACGCAGGAGATGCACGGAGAACTCCCGCCCGCCAAACTCGACGGTTGCGAATCCGGCAATCAGGAGATCCAGATCGCCGTCGAGGTCATCGTCGGCCCAGGCCGATGAAGCGCCATCGAGAGGCGGGAGAGAATAAGCGTTGGCGAGGGAGCCGTGTCCGTCATTCCTCAGGAGATAGTTGAGACCTGGCCGGTTCGGCCAATTGGGCTCGCTCGATAACACCAGCAGGTCCAGGTCATCGTCTCCATCCCAGTCCGCGGGAAGGAAGTCTGTGTTCACCAGCACCGGAAAGGGGCGAAGTTCAGGCGTGAACGTCAGCGGTTCCACGACGAGCACGAACGATTGCGTGGCCACGGCTTCACCATCGGCGACTTCCACGGTGATGGTGGCTTGACCCATCCGGTTCGGTTCCGGAGTAACCAGGAGCAGGGCCAGGGGCGGATTCTCGAAGGTCATGCTGTCCGACGGGACCAGCAGGGGGTTGGAGGAAGTGGCCGTCAGAGTCAGTTCGTAGATCGAGGTTTCGGCGTCGCCAAAGTGCAGCGGGATCACGACGCGCCCGGCGTGCTGATAGCTCACCGTATTGGGCAACGGTTCAAGGAACGGTGAATCGTTCACCGGCAGCACGGTGGCCAGGAAAGTCGTGCTGGCCCTGTCTCCCGCCTCGTCCTCGACCGTTAAGGTGATCCAGGCGGTGCCGTTGGAATTTGTGGAGGGCGTGAGGCTCACGATTCGTTGCGAGTCGGTCCCAGTGATTTCGATGCCCGCCACTGATAACAACGCGGGGTTTGAGGAACTCGCGAACACCCTCAACACCTCGGGCGGCGATTCCGCGTCGTCGACCGCAACCGAGATGGGATCGAAAGCATGGTCTTCAAAGGCTACCAGCGCCGGAATGCTTTCGATGCTCGGCCGTTGGTTCGATTCGTTGCCTTCAATAGTAAAGCTCTGCTCCGGAGCAAACGCGGAGCCGGCAAACGAGGGGCCGACGCGCTGCACGCTCCAGAAGTAGGTGCCGGGGCCGAGGCTTCGCAGCCGGAAGCTCCGCGAGGCTGGCACATTGCCCAGTCCAGTGAGAAAGCGCGTGCCGTTCTCGTCTGCCACGGGGTTGATGATGTCGCCCAGACCGGGCTGGGACCCCACGCGGAGATTGTATGAGCCGGTTTCACCGGGCGGCGCACCGTCGGGCAGGTCCCACTCAAGCAGGACATTCGATGGATAGGGGGTGGCCCGGAGGTTGGCGGGGACTGCTATCGTTGGCGGCGGGTTGGTCGTGTTGTTGCGATAGACCGCGACTGAGCTGAGACCGTCAGAAAGTGGCGCGCTTCCCCCGAGAAGCACGTCCAGGTCCCCGTCGTGATCGAAATCGGCCGCACCGATGTTCGGCCCCAGAAAGCCGGGCCAGACGGAGAGGACCTCCGCGAGTTCGCCATGACCGTCGTTGAGATAAACCCCGGCTTCCAGGGGCGTCGGCAGCACCACCACGGATGAGGAACGGTAACCGCAGATCGCGGCGTCGGGCCAACCGTCGTCGCTGTAATCTCCCCAATGGCAATCGTAGCCAGCCGCCGGAGTCAGGAACGATGGGAGAGCGTCAAAGCGGAAGCCTCCGTGATTACGGAGGACGAGCGGCACGAGCGAACCGTCCTGGGCCTGCGCCGGGCACAGCACGTCGAGGTCACCGTCAAGGTCCGGATCGCCCCAATCCACCTGGGCGAGCCCAGCAGTGGTGAGTGAAATGCCCGTCGGCTCGAAACGGCCGGTCCCGTCATTGCGAATGATCCAGGCAACGGAGTCGTCCGCGTAGTCCACGACGACGAGGTCCTGGTCGCCGTCGCCGTCGAGGTCCTGGATTGCGACCTCCTTGACCTGAGCTCCAATCTGCTCGGTGCCCAGGACAAAGCCTCCAACCCCGTCGTTCCAGGCCACGGTCATCGGGCCGAAGTCGTATCGAGGGAGCATCAACAGATCTTGATCACCGTCATTGTCGAGATCGGACGAGGCTATGGCGATGCCTTCGCATCGGAACGCACTGGTCCAGACGCCCCGATCGTGGCGCAGGATCTGGACGAAGTTCCCGATGCTGTTGACCCAACCGCTAAGCGTAAGATCCACGTCGCCATCGTTGTCGACATCAACGGCCAACGGTTGAGGGTTGACGATGTCAGTTCGTGGGAGCGGACTGCCCTGGAAATGGAGCGAGCTGGTCCCAGAAAACAAGAGAAGCCCGGGACCGGTCGTGAACTCGAGGTCAGTTCCCAGCCAATCGATCCACCCATTCGCATCGTAATCGGCGATGGCCACCGGACCCTGAAGTCCTTCATACGTGACCCGGTACTCCAGGAGTGCCGCGGGCTGAGCCGCGAAAGGGATCAACCCGATCGCACCGAGAACCAACACGAATCGCACGCTCATAAAAAGCGAGGTTCGGAGGATGGCGTTGCCTTCGGAGCTGTCGTAACGAGCGTCGGCCTGTTGATGGACCCGGAAGGGTTTCCCGTGGGTGAGTGAGTGAAGGAGGATCGCCACCCGGTGGAAAACAGCAACAACATCATCATAGCCTTTCCTGCTGCAAGTTGCGGTTAAGGTAAGCCTCGCTTTTCAACAAGGCAAGGAACTAACACGACACGATCCCGGCGCTCCTTGATCCCCCGCGAGGACGATCACCGCGATTGGGACTGCCTTGCCGTTCGGAGAACAGACCAGGCCCACAGCGTCTCAATTGGTCACCGGTTCCGGGAGATCCTCGAGTTTGCTGATGCGCAGGATGGAACAGCTGGCGACGTACTCCGCGAATCCGTCCGCGTCGAGGTTGATGCCGACCTCGACGGTGCTCCTGGTGACCCAAGCCATGTCCTGATGGGTGATGTCGCGATAGGTCCCATCCGACATGCAGATCCGAAACGGCCGGAACGGCCCGGCCTCCAGGAGTTCACGGATCTGTTTCGCCGTTGTCATAGCCAGAGCGCAGATGGTCCAAGGCCCCTATTCAACATTCCCTGGAGCGATGGCACCGCACGAGGAGGGTGAATCCGCCTCCACGGGCGACGACGACGACGACCCGCGGTTGGGTGCCTCGAATTCGTGAGTGAGGATGCGGATTTCGCGGCGCAGTTCAGCGCATTCCCGGCGCATTGCCTTGAGCCAGTCCGGATCCACTGAACCCAGGTGGTCCGCCAATCCCGCGTTTTCCATGGCAGGGAATCCTCGTCGCCAACGTCCTCGATGGTGTCGATCTGGAAATCATCGCACTCGCGCTCCTTCCATCGCAGGTTCCAACAATGCGCTTCTTCGGAAAGTTTCCATCGGGCGGCGGAGAGCTGACAAGTGAACCCCGCGCCTTCGATCAGCACCCTGCCGTTGGCGCCGAACCATTCGAGGTAAAGCGATTCGGACCAGCGGGTAGGGAATGGCTTCCGTTCTTTCAGACAGATCTCCAGTTCCTTGGGCACAATGGTAGGAATACGGACCATACGGTTGGCGCTCATGGTGCCCGCGGTGCCGCATTGAACTCGGCCCAGGTCATGATCTGCTCCTTGTTCGATTGGTTCGTGCCGTGCCGGATCCAGCGTGACCTGCCAATGACCTCATCGGGTCGGATCCCGGGAACGCCTCCTTGGGCCTCCAGGCAAAAAGCGTAGCGCCCAATCGACCGGTGACAATCATCTCTCTCGGCGCGCTGCTCGTCACCACGTCGTTTAGCCCATCACCGTTGGCGTCCGCGACCCGATCTGTCAGATCCTGCCAATCGCAACGCGGACCGGCTCCGGATAGCGCCGCATGAGTTTCTCCAATCGCCGGACGTTCAAGGCATCCAGGTTCCGAAATGTGACCAGCAACCGATATTGAACCCGTCACCCTGTTCGGGGCGTTTCAAGGCCATGAACCTGTCCCTCTGTCATCTTCCGATGGCTTTGGCGACACGCGGTTGGCCTGGGGGAGAATACGGTGACAGGTTCGAGGTGTGGAGGGGCGGTTCC
>JAHDYP010000174.1 GCA_023383055.1 Verrucomicrobiota bacterium
GCACGCGGTTCGTGTCCGAAGCCCAGAAGAGCTCGAGGCACTCGCCCTGTCGGCGCCAGCGGATTTTGGAGGCGATCGTCTCCGCCGCCGGACTGGACGGCGTTCGGAGCGCGAGGGTCAGTTCCTGATGCTCTACGGTTTCGGTCGAGACGAGCAGATCCTGGCCGGCGTTACTCCAGAAGTCCTTGGTGAAAGAATCGCCCTCGCCATTCGTGCCGGACATACGCACCAGACCCGCTGAGCCGAGGGTCACCTGGCCCACCATCGGTTCGGTCAATCCAATCAAAGCGCCCTGGTGCCCCACGCTGACGGCGTCGTGCCAGATCTCGAAATCGCGCGCGCCGTCGAGGCCGAACACTTCACCAACCGCGTTGGTTTGGAGAGTCAACTCGGTGGGCACGGCGAAATCCGCCGCCCGCCACAGTCCTTTGAGTTCGTTCGACAGCCCTGCCGGTGTGCGGATGAATAGGATGAGCTCCTGTTCCCCCTCGTCGCCTGTTGCCTGACCGGCCATGATATCCTTGCTGGCGTTGACCACAAATTGCAGGTCGAAGCCGGGATCCGGCGGTGCCGTATCAACGTGCACGGACACAGTGCCGTTGACACCTGTAGTGGTGCGGCCGGTGAACGCGCCTCCCATGTTTCCGGAGATGGTGCCGTCTGCTGCCACGGTCAGCGATCCCATTCGGACCTCGAAGCGGCCGCTTGGCTCCAGGTCAACCACCAGGCTCTGGTTGAGGATCAGATCGATTTTGGTCGGGGTGACGAGGTTAAACCCGCGCCATTGGCCCGCCAGGTCGGCCGGGGCGAGGTTTGGCGGAGCTTTCAGCAACAATTCGAGATCATGCCGTTCGTCATCCCGGCTGAGCTTCGCCGAGACCATGAAATCGCCGCGGCTATTGAGGAAGAAGGAAGCCGGTGGCTCATCGGGAACCGACACGCGGATCAAGCCCGGGCCGGCGACGGCAATCGTGCCGGTCACCGGTCCGGAGAACTGACCTTGCTGGTTGACGGTGATTGCCGCCTGCCAGGTGTCGAAACCATTGAGGTTCTCCACCCAGGTCAATCGCCCCTCAGTGTCGGTGTGATAAGTAAGACTCGAGGGAGTGCTGATGGCGACGTTGTTCCAGACCCCCGCGGCGTCGGAGAGCACTTGAGCCATGGCCTCCAGACCGAGGAGTTGGACCGCCAGCAGCAGCGCGGCCAAGCCGTTGAGATGTCGAGGCCGGGCAGCAACAGGGATAGATCGAACTTGCATGGCCCTTATTGGGCATAGCCGTGATGCGAGTCAATCTTATCCTCGAAATGTCTGCGAGCGCCTCGGCGCGAAACGCGCTGCCGGCGCAGGGTCCTGCGGATACCCTGGCGCGGTGCTTCAATTGGCCCGCAGGCGATAGAACTGACCACCGCTCGTGCTCAAGGGGCGCGAATCCTCGAAGGACGCACTGCCGCTCGCGGGGAGGTTCAGGATGGTCACGGTATCCCAGTCAATCAAGTTGGAGCTGCCGTCGACGAGGACCGCGAGACCGGGCGTGCCGGTGACGGTTGCCTCGAACCGTCCGGTGTTGCCAATCCGGAATCCATCCAACCGAAGGTTATCGCCACCCGATCCGCCGGTGGTTCGAATGGTCGTCTCCGTGCTGGCACCGGCGGCCGCCGAGAACGTGATCCCGCTGGCCCCGTGTTCCGAGGTGTCCGTGAGCCGATAGAAGTTGATGATCAAGTCATAGACGTGGCCGGATTGCAGTGTCCCCGCAGGCAGGGAAATCGAAGTTGCGGTGGGCGCCAATTCGATGTTCAGACATTCGTTTGGGGCCGAGAAAACGGTATCTCCCTCCGTATCCCCCTCCGCATCCAGGATCTCGAGGCTGATCACGGAGGAAGCGCCCGCGCCGGTGAAGGCATTCCAGCTGAGCGTAAATGCGCTTGCGGGATCGATGGCTTGCGCGGCCGTATGGTTGAGCAATTCGGGCGTGGGCGGAAACGTTCCGGACGCATTGAGGGTCGTTTGGATGGTGGGGTCGGCAGACCGCTCGACCCGGGCGACGTAGCTGCCTTGGGGAAAGGCCTCCGTGAACGCGGCGGCATTGGTGAAAGTCTCATAGTAAAAGTACGGCGAGCCAAAGAAGCTGTCCATCTCGAGCGTGTCGCCCGATGGCAAATCAAACGAAGCCCCGGAGGGCACAAAGTCGGTCGGTGGATTGAAACTGGCCACGATGAAGGCGCCCCCGTCGGAATGAGGGACGAGTGTGCCCGGACCGGTTTGCAGCGAACGCACGCCCCGGGTCAGGGAGAAATTGCCCGCCTGCTCCAGCGGATCGCCGTCATCGCAATCGCCCTGGCCAGCGGTGCGGAAGAAACCGCTCCTGTTTTCGCCCTCCAGCGGATTCCCTTCCGTGTCCTGGAAGGCGTCTCCCATGATCCAAAGGATGTTGGCGTTGGGCGGGAACGCGGGTGCGTAAGTCACTAACAGGTCGACACTGCTAATCCAATCATACGTGAAGGATGCGTCGTCCAACGGGATGCCGTTGGCCATCCAGATGAAGTCGGTGATCGGTGCCATGGACCGGCTGAACTGAAAGAGCACCTGGGTGTCGGTCTCGACGTTCGTCTCACCGGTGCCCGGCATGGTGGCCGACACCACCGGTCCGTCGTCAGATCCGCCGTCGTCACCCTCCAATTTCAACGTCACTTTTGTCGATCGATACGATCCCATCAGTGCCGTGGAACCTGGGAGCGATCCGTCCGTTTGTTGACCCACCTGCAGAAAGATGATGGTCGCCTCGATCCCTTCCTGTCCGGTCAGCGTGCCCGCCGGAATCACGACTTCGGTCGCGGAACCGGCCAGCGCGCCTGGCGCGCCGGGAATTGGCGTGACAAAGAGAGGGTTACCGAAGGACTGCACCCGCACCCAGATCCGGTCCTGGGCTCCGGCCCCGGCAAAGCCATTCCAACGCAGGGTGAAGGGTTGGCTCGGATCGATGGCCTGGGACTCGGCAAAATTGGCCACCGCCGGAATCGGCGGGAGGGCGGGTGTTGCCAGGGTGAGGGTTGCCTCCGGGTTGGTTTCGAAGTCGAAGAGAGTGAAGGTGACCAGGCCATCAGGAAAGTATTCGTCCCGGGTTTCGGCATCAAGGTGGGTCTGATGCCCCTGGTAATGGGAGCTTCCTTCGATCTGTTCAAGGTAGATCGGGATCGGGAAAGTCCCGCCGGGCTTGGCATCAATAAAAAGGGGCGTGTTGCCTCCCGCGGTCACGGCGAAAGCGCTCACCCCGTGTTCCTCCAGTTGCGCCGCCCCGGGTGCGTTGGCGCTGGCTTGGAGGTAATGTTCTCCTTTAAAGGCGCCATAGGTTTCCAGGCTGGCATGAAGCGGGTTGGCAAGGATGAAAACGGCGATCATCCAACCGATCCGCCGGGCGCGGGGACCGATTCCATGGGAGCAAGGTGAGATACGAGGGGTCATCGTTGCATATATAATAGAATTTACTATAGAGTGTTAGCTATTCTGGGGAAAGTAGCCAGTCCGGTTCCGGTATGGCAAGCCCAAAGGCCAGCTGAATCGATGGCGGGTCAGCGGGACGATCGGCGGGCCACTTCGCGATGCCGGAAGCAGCTGACGAGGTGATCGTTCACCATGCCGATGGCCTGCATGAAAGCGTAGCAGATGGTGCTGCCGACGAACTTGAATCCGCGTTGCCGGAGGTCCTGGCTCAGGGAGTCCGATTCCGCGGTGCGGGCCGGCAATTGGCTGAGGGTGTGCCATTGGTTTCGCCGGGGTCGGCCGTCGACGAATTGCCAGAGATAACGGTCGAAGCTGCCGAGTTCCTCGCGGAGTTTCAGGTAAGCCCGGGCATTGGCGATGGCGGCGTGAATCTTGAGCCGGTTGCGCACGATCGCGGGGTCGGCGAGCAGTCGCGCGATATCGCGATCCGTGTATCGAGCGATTTTCGCGGCGTCAAAGCCATCGAAGGCCCGGCGATAACCCTCGCGTTTTTTCAGGATCGTCAGCCAACTCAGCCCGGCCTGGGCTCCGTCCAGGATGATCTTTTCGAACAGCTTGGCGTCGTCGTGTTCGGGCAGACCCCATTCTTCGTCGTGGTATTGGACATACAACGGGTGGCTGAGGCACCAGGGGCAGCGTGGTTGGTCAGGTCGGGCTTGGTCCATGGCATCAGGGTAGGCGGGATGAACGGCGGCTGGCCACAGGTTTTTGAAACCGATGGCAGAAAACCTGAGGCGTAATCGGCGTCCTGGGCTATACTCGGGCCATGCGATTTGGGAAAATCTTCGGGCTGGTGGTGGTGATCGTGGTTAACCCGTTGTCGGCGGATGATTGGCCGCAGTGGATGGGGCCGCAACGCGACGCCGTCTGGCGGGAGTCGGGCCTGGTCGAGAAGTACGATCCCGCCGGCCCGAGGGTGCGTTGGCGCACGCCGATTGGCGCCGGCTATTCGGGACCGGCGGTGAAGGAGGGCCGCGTTTACGTCATGGACCGTCGGCTCGCGCCCGGGGTGGGCAATCCGGATAATGCCTTCACCAAGGCGCTCGTTCCCGGCCAGGAGCGGGTGTTGTGTCTGGACGAAGCCAGCGGCGAAGTGTTGTGGACGCACGAGTATGACGCGCCCTATACGATCAGTTACGCCGCCGGGCCGCGCACCACGCCGACGGTGGCCGGGGGTAAGGTGTTCACGGTCGGAGCGGAGGGGAACCTTTTTTGCCTCGATGCGGTTTCGGGGAAGGAGATTTGGTCGCGGGATTTCAAGCGGGACTATGGGGCCAAGACGCCGGAGTGGGGCTTTGCCGGACATCCGCTGGTGGACGGGAACCGTTTAATTTGCCTGGTCGGCGGCAAGGGCAGTGTGGCGGTGGCGTTCGATCGGGAGACTGGCCGGGAACTATGGCGGGCGTTGTCGGCCAAGGAACCGGGGTATGGACCGCCCACGCTGATCGAGCATGGGGGGCGGCGGATGGTGGTGGTCTGGCACGCGGAGTCGGTGAACGCGCTGGAACCTGAAACCGGCAAGGTGATCTGGTCGGTGCCGTTCGCGAGCCGGTATGGGCTGACGGCGCCCACGCCGCGGTTGGCGGGCGACATTCTTTTCGTGACGGCGTTCTACAACGGCTCACTCGCCTTGCGCCTGGGGGCTGGTGAACCCGAGGTGCTCTGGCGCAGTCCCAAGGCCACCGAGAAGGATACGACCTACCTGCATTCCATCATTTCCACGCCGTTCATCGAGGAGAACCACATCTACGGAGTCTGCAGCTATGGGCAGTTGCGGTGTCTGAACCTCATGACCGGCGAACGGTTGTGGGAGACACTGGCGGCAACCACGCCGGAACAGGAAACCCGCTGGGGAAACGCCTTTCTGGTCAAACACGATGACCGGTTCTTCCTGTTCAACGAGCGCGGGGAACTGATCGTGGCCAGGCTCAGCCCGCGGGGGTATCAGGAGATCGACCGGGTCAAGCTGCTCGAACCGACGAATCGGGATCCCGGCCGCATGGTGGTTTGGTCGCACCCCGCGTTTGCGAACCGTTCGGTTTACGTCCGCAACGACCTCGAGATCGTCTGCGTCTCGCTGGCGCGTGATTGATATGGATTCGGCTGCTGGGCGTCTGGGAGGAGCGCGCCGGCAAGGATGTCGATAGCCGCACGCGGGGGGTGGAGCACTTGGGAACCGGTGGCGTGCCAAGTTGGCACTTCTGCTCAGTAACGGTGTTCCATGCAGACCCACGTGCGAGGTGTGCCGCGATTGCGCGCAACACAACTCGGCCGCTGGCCTGTCTATAAACACCGAGCTCGATGCAACGCACCATTGGCAATGCTTCAACGCCGAGTCAGGGAGCTAAGCCCGGCGGGTCGACACGCGCTGGCGAACCGCTCGTCCTGGATTTGCGGCAGGCGCCTGACGTCCCGCGCAGGCTGGTGGGCGGCAAAACGGCGAACCTTGGACGCATGCTGCGGGCCGGGCTGCCCGTGCCGTCGGGATTCTGCGTCACCACCGCGGCTTTCGGTGACTTTCTGGCATCGTGCTCCGAGCGCGACGAATTGCGGGCCGGCTTGAGGAGCAGACACGCCTTCGCGGGTGACCAGCCGACGTTCCAGCTAAGCCAACAGGCGGTTCCCTTGTTGTCCGAATCGCCCATGCCGCCCGCGGTCGAGGCGGCGGTGCTGAAGGCGTGGCGTGAGTCAGGTGAAGACGGCGCCTACGCCGTCCGTTCCAGCGCGACAGTCAAGGACACGGCGGACCATTCGTTCGCCGGTCAGTTCGAGTCGTTCCTGAATGTGCGGGGCAGGGACGCGCTGCTGGCGGCCATTCGCAAGTGCTGGCTGTCGCTGTTCTCCGAGCGGGTGTTGGCTTATCAAGCAAAGAACGGCCGGTCGCCGGAGCAAACGGCGATGGCGGTGATCGTGCAGGAAATGGTGCCGGCGGAAGCCGCCGGAGTTCTGTTCACGGTGGACCCGGTCGGCGGAAAAGCCAACCGCATGATCATTGAAGCCGTGCCCGGCTTGGGTGACCGCCTGGTTTCCGGCCAGGTGAATCCCGAGAGCCTGGTTCTGGAGAAGCCGAGTCTTCGCCTCCTCAACCGCCAGGCCACGACCGCTGCGCCCTGCCTCACGGATTCGATGGCACGGAAACTAGGCGCGCTGGCGCTGGAGGTCGAACGGCTCTTCGGCCAGCCGCAGGACATCGAGTGGGCGGTCCATGGCGACCGGGTGTTCCTGCTGCAATCGCGGCCCGTCACTGCGCTGCCTTTGCGGAATGCTCAGGTCTCCGTCGACCCCGGCGAACCGACGGACCTGTGGACCAACGCCAACGTCATCGAAGCGCTCCCGGACGTGGTCACACCGATGTCGTGGTCGCTGATGCAGATCTTGTTGGCGGACTTCCTCTACCCGCTGATGCGCCGCCTCGGCCTGAAAGTCGGGCCGCCGCCCTTGATCGATTTGATCGCCGGACGCGCCTACATGAACCTGAGCCTCGTCCGCGGCCTGGTCCAAAGGGTCGGTCTCGTCGAAATCGACATCGCGTCGGCATTCGGCGGGCAATACGATGCCGCCGGCCAACCGCCCGCGACCGGTTCCTTCGTGCCCGCCCGCCTCTTCAACCGGCAGACCCTCGGTTTTGCGCTCCGCCTCAGCGTCTGGATGGCGCCGGGTCTGTTTGGGCAGCGTCGGTTGATCGAGCGATGGGGCCGGCGGGTTTTCGACGGGCCGGCCCACACGCCGCCGTCGACCCTTTCCGACGAACAACTCGCGGCCTTCCCCGCAACCCTCCTGCGTGCCGCCAGCCGCGGCGAAGGCGAGCGCACCTGGGCAGCGGCGGCGTGGATGGGCGCGTGTGCGGCCGGAGGCAGCACGGCTGTCTTCCAACTCGCCCGCCGCTGGCTCGACGACCACGACGGCAGCATCGCCAACCGCTTGCTATCGGGTGCGGGCGACATGCACTCCGCCGAAAACGGCTTGGCGCTCTCTCGCCTCGCCGCCTGGGTGAAGCGGCGGCCGGCCCTGGCGCAGACCGTTCTGACGCCCGGGTCATTTGCGGAAGTGCGGCGCCGCCTCCCCGGCGTGGAAGCCGGGGCGGAGTTCCTGGACCGCTGGCGGGAGTTCCTCGCCAAGCACGGCCATCAAGCCCGCGGCGGCATGGACCCCGCGCAGCCGCGCTGGTCCGAAACGCCCGATCTCGTGCTCGACGTCCTGCGGGCCTGCCTGCGAGTGCCGGACGAAGCGGACCCAGTCACACTGCAAGGCAAACGCTTGCGCACGCGGGACCGGCTGCTGGCTGACTGCCGGCGGCGGCTGCGCAACCCGCTCAAACGCGTGGTGTTCCTCGGCCTCCTGCGCGCGAGCCAACGCGGGTTGAGACAGCGCGAGAACGTGAAGAACGATGGCGTCCGACTGGTCGCGATCCTGCGCGGCGCCACCCTGGAAGCGGGCCGGCGGCTGACGGCGCGCGGAGGGTTGCGCGAGCCAGCAGAGGTATTCCTTCTGAAACTCGAGGAGCTGAAACCCGCGCTTTGCGGCGACGCCGCGTTCGACCTCAGGGCAGCGATTGCCGAGCGCGCGGCCGAAGAGGCGCGGCAACGGAAGCTCCATCCGCCGCCGGTCATCGTGGGGCGTTTCGACGAGGAGGCCCCGCTCCCTCCCGCCAGTGGTTTGGAGGCGACGGAGTTGAACGGCGTCGCGGTCAGCCCCGGCGTCGCGACCGGGCGGGCGCGGGTGATTCTCCAGGCGGACACCAGCGCGCACGTGCTACCCGGCGAAATTCTCGTCGCGCCGTACACGGATCCCGGTTGGACACCGTGCTTCCTGACGGCGGCCGCAGTCGTGGTGGACATCGGCGGCCTGCTGAGCCACGGCAGCGTTGTCGCCCGCGAATACGGCCTGCCCGCGGTCGTGAACGTCGGCCCCGCTACTCGAACCATCCGCACCGGCGACCTGCTGAAGGTGGATGGGAACCGCGGGCGGGTGACGATCCTGGCGCGGGCGCCAAACCCATGAAAGGGCGCCCAAGCGGCCGGACTGCGGATGCAGCAAATCCTACTGGGTTTGTTGTCTGACCGCCTATCTGGTCCGCTATCTGGTGAGTTAATGGATCGCCAGGCGTCATCGGCTTGAGTGGCGAGTGCGGATTACGGCGAGCGTCCCGGTCGGACTTCGCGCATGCGGCGCCGATCGATAACGGAATTGGGTCAGGGTTGCAGATGCCAGACACTCAACGCTTCGGGAGTCGTTCGACGCGTCACCACGAGGAGCGAGCCCGGTGTCGGGAGGAGTTTGACAATGACTTCGTCGAGGGATTGCAGCCGCACCCCCACTTCGATGGGCTGCCTGTCTCCCAGCCGGGCCAGCCGTTGTCCGCCGGTGACTCCCCAAAAGGCGCCGCGCCAGTAAACCACGTGCGGTGCGATCAGCCCAAGGCCATCCGCCCCTTTCCGCTCCGACGGATCGACCAGGTCGACAACCGGCCGGAGTTGAGCCGTGCTCGCGTCGTACAGGTGGCGCCCGACCAGCACTCCGGCGGGGTGCGGTTGGAGCAGACGGTCTTCGTGTCCGAGGTGCCAGTCGAAGAACTGATCGAGCAGCTCGTGCCACCGGTTATCCGGGGCGGAATACCAGAACAACTTGGAGCGGTTGTTGACCAGCATCGTGGCCCAGAGCCCGTCTCGTGCGGGATCCGGGCTGAGATCTACCACCTCCAGATGCCGCAGGTTGCGGTTGGGAAATCCCGGTGCCTCAGTCCCGCTCCCGGCGATGGGCGAGCTGCGTCCTGAATCGGGGTCAAACGTGAACCACACTTTGGGCGGTGAGACGTTCAGGTCGTCGGAGAAACCGCGCACTCCGACGCAGACCAGGCGATTGTCGAACGCGACCAGCATGAGCACCCGGTTAGCAGGGAGACCCTGGCGGGCGTCCACCAGCCTTTGGCGTCCCGAAGCCAGGTCCAGCTCCAGCAAGCCGTCCCCAGGGTGGCAGGCAAAGAGCCGGCCTCGACACAGGGCAAGCCGGTGTGCGGTCGGAACCCAGCCGCTGATGTCCCAGGTGCGGTGAGGCGGGTTCGAGGATTGGGTGCTCAGAATCGGGTGCGCCGTGAGCGCGCCGGTCGCGAGCTCCAGTTGATGCAGGCCGCCCGCGGTGTCGATCCAGAACAGGTGGTCCGCCGTGGCGATCCAATCCACGGGTGGGTGCCGCGGCGGGGTGAGCGGCAGCACCTGGCGCGCTTTGGACCAGAGGACCGCACCGACAGATTCGCGGCCCAACCTCGCCAGGGCGCGATCCCGGGCCGGCACGAGTTCGCGGCCTTCGGGTGCGCCGGGTTCGAGCAGGGGCAGCGCTTCGCTGGTGACGCGATCGACCGCTTCCCACTGTTCGCGTTGCTCGAGCACGCCTGCCAGCCGCCAGGCCAGCGCGGTGGGACAAGCCCGCTCGTCCTGTCGCGCTTGCGCCCAGATCTCGAGCAGATCGGGAGTCTCGGCCTCGTCCAGGAAAAGCATGCCTCGGAGCATCGCTTTGAGGTTCTCGAGCTTTCTTCCCCGGGCCTGGGTGAGGATCGCCGGCACCTTCGCGGTAAGCAGTCGTACGCAGCCGGCCCGGGTGAACCCGGATTCGCTGGCAAACATCAGCTCATCGTTCCATGACACGGAGATCCCGGCGGCGGTTGGACGGCCAGCGTCATCGAACGCCTGAGCCGGGACGTCCCGCCAGCAGTCGTAGACCAGCCAATCGGCCAGGAACGGACCGAGTTCTTCCGGTTGTTCCCGCAACCAGTCGTGGAATTCTCGCAACTCGATCCAAAGCCCGTCACGGGAACTGAATCGGAATTGTCGAATTCCTTCCGCCAGATTCATGGCCTGGTAAGTGACGCCCGGCCGTTGCAGGGTCATGCCGTTGCGCCAGGGATAGCGCCCGGCTTCGAGCAGGTACAGCCGACGCGCGAACTCGAAAAACGTTCGGGGGTCGCCCACGCGTCCCATCGCATCTCGCAGCACCACCGCGAAGTCTTCGCTGTGCAACTGAAATACCATGACCGGCTCCTGACGCCGTTCGACTTCGGCCTGGTACAAATCGGAAAATCCAACCGCGAGTTCCGCCGCCAGCTTCTCCAATTCCGGTCGCCCATGAGTTGGCGGTACCCGAAGCCAGCCCAGCTCGTAGCCCTCATCCAGATCGCCAAACTGAATCCAGCCGGACCAGGCGTTGCGGTTGGTTTGCACGAAGGCGCCGCGCCGCGTGTAGTAGTCTCGCAGACACCACGCTTGCGCGGTCAAAGTCCGCTGTTGTTCCGGCGGTGTGAGGCGGTCCCACGCTTTGAACCGTTCGGCGTTGACCTCCGGCAGCAGCCGCAGGCGAAGCAGTTGCGCATTGCGATGCCCCGGTTCAATCACCAGGACCGCCTGGGCCAGATCGTAGGCTTCCAGTTCCCGGGCGGTTTTCGCCGCCCAATAGGCGCGATCGAACAACCGTTCAACCTCGTCCGCCAGCGCCTCCGGCGTCGTGGCGCGTGCTGGCGCCGCCTGAATCGCCGCGAGGATGAACGCCGCCTGATCGATGACCACGCCTGGATTCAATTCCGAGCCAGTCCACGGGGGCAACGCCACCGGCTCGGCTGCGCCTCCCGTTCGCAGCGCGATGCGAAGTTCGGTGCGTTCGTCCGGCAATCGCGTGAGGGCCGGCTCGACGATGATGTCGCAACCGGCCGGAGGCTCGAGTTCGGGGTGGAACAGACGTTCCGTAAGCGACACACCCAGGTGGCGCCGTTCCAGCACGACCACACCGGGAGACCGCACCAGCAACCGGCTCAACCATTCGCCCAGGACATCCGCAGCCGGCAAAGCGTCCGGCTCCCAGCTCCCTCGCCGCACGCCGCCGATGCCCACTTTCACCACGCCGGTGGCTGACGCCGGGTATTTCTTCAAACCCATTCGCAGGTGCGCGACGAACTCTTTGGTTAGTGCGTCCGACGACAGGTTCTCTTCAGTCGGCAACGGTAGCGACTCGTCCATGAGCTTGAACGAGGTCCGAACCTCAAAGAGCAGCAAGCGCAAGCCCGATGGCAACCGCGCGGGATCGCTCTGTTCTGGCGACCGATCCTCGAGGCATAGCCCCACCAGATCCGCTCCCTGCAGCCGGCCCACGGCCACCCCCCGGCCTTGCTCGGTCAATCCCGCCAGAACCGCCTCCTGTTCTTCCAGGAGGGCTTCGAGTTCAGACCGTTCCAGGAGGGCCACCTGATCCCCTCGAGTCAACTCGGTCTCAACCAGGCTGCGGACATCCTTCAATGACTCCACCTGGGTCGGCCAGACCAGAGCCAGCCTGGGAGGCGCGGCGCTCACTGCCACTGTGATCACCATCAGGAGAGCGGCGATTGCTCGGAGGCACATACCGGCTCCCCGGCAATGATGTGTCGTCATCCACTTCATGACACTCGACGCAGTATCGATTCTGTGGTCAAGGAATGGTGCTCATGTCGACGCGGTACAGTCCGCCGTCGGCGAGCACCCAGAGCGAAGTATCAGTCGGGTGGATGCTCTCGATCCGCCGCGCCCGGACATAAGCCAGGGCGGTGACGCGGTCCGCTTTTGGATCCACGCGTGCCACATAACCGAGGCCCCCCACCCAAAGGCTTTTTCCATCCGCTGCCAGCGTATGGACGCTGGTTGCGGGCAATCCCTCCGCCAGCGCGAGGTTCCGCCAGGCGCCCGTGGTGAGCGTCATCGCGGCCACGCCCAGCAAGGAGTCCGAGTCGATGGCTATCCCTCAAGTATAGTGCTTTCCGCTGGAGAAAAGTTGCTCACGGTTGTACGCGAAATGTCCCCGAACAGTGAGTTATGGAACCGTGTCCCAGGTTGAGGAGTTGGGTTGATACCGTCGAAGCCGATGGTCGTCGGTCTGGAACCAGACGTCGTCCATCGCGCCGGAGGCCATGGCGATCACCGGCCGGCTGGTAGGTGTGCTCGTGGACTCGGGTCGGACATTCCATGTGCGGTTTCGCAGTTCTTCGGCACCATCTGAGAGCGATCGCGGGAACGTGGTGCATTTGCCGGTGCGCGTGTTCAGGTAACCCAGTCCGCCGGCGGTTTTGGAACCGTAACCGATCCACAGCAATTCACCACGGAGATCGAGAGCCAGGATGGAGTTCAGGTAAAGCCCCTCGGCTTCGGTCCATTTCCGCATGGCTTTGCTTTCCTTATTGACCTCCAACAGTCCGCTGTTCTCGGTTCCGATCCACACCTGTTGCGGTCCCGCGGTGAGCGTGGTGATTGGGTCCCCGGTGTCGAGCGGGATGCGCAGGGGCGCAGTCCCCGAGGGATGGAAGGGCACACGTTGGAGTTCTCCTTCCGTAGCAATCCACAGCGCCTCACGATCGGCCGTGAGTCGAGGAGGCACGCGCCATTGCAGCAGCGGCTTGCCGAGAACGAATTCTCTTCGGTCGACTTGTTCGGGCAGCCCCAGCTTGCGGCGGCAGTAGTTGACCTCCCTGGCGGTCAGGATGGGGATGGACGGAGCGCCCCACGGTCCCCGATGTTCCATGAGAATGGGACGATTCTTGAAGGTCTCGAAGGTCTCCAGGGCCTTCTGCCACTGCTCCAGGCCAAGGCAGGCGAAGGCAAATTGGATCTTCAATTTGTCCGTGGGGCGCGCTGTGGTTTTGAGTTGGTTGCCGGTGAGGCGGGCCGCGAGATCGTAGCGGTGCGTTTTACAGCACCAAAGGTAGAGCGAATTGGACCACTCCCAGAACTCGGGATTTTGTGGCACCTGGTCGGGGTGCAGTTCGAACTGGTCGAGCATGCGCTCGAATTCGGCGATCACGGGTGCGTTGGTGTCAACCTGGTGCTCGACCACGGCCACCAACAGGTAGGGCGCCGCGAGTGGGAATTCTGCGGCCAGGTGCGGGTAAAGCGCCGCGAGATGGTTGGCCGCTCCGGCGGTGTTGGTTCCGTAGGCCCTGGCCAGTTCATATGTGCCGAGGTCGTGACGGAAGCTGCCGCCCTTTCCCTGGAACACGGTCAGGGTGGATTCGATTTCAGCGCAAAGCCGATCCTCCAGCCGTTTCAGAAACTCGGGGTCCGCCTGGTCCGCCCCAGTTCTGACGCGCGCCTGGGTGGCCATTTCCGTGGCCTGTTCTCGATAGAACCGGATCAGGTTGGTATTGGAAGTCTGGCTCGCTACTTTCGCGAACCACGTGGCGGCGGTATCCCATTCGTAGGGCATGAACCAACAGCGCAGGGCGTTGCTGGCCACCTGCGTCCAGGGATCGCTGACGTTCTGTTCGAGGACTTGTCGATAGAGTTCAAGTCCCTGGTCGGGTCGGCCGATGGCATCCTGGCGGAGGCAGTGGCCCAGACTCAGCATCGCCTCGCGGTTCCCAGGATCGAGCAGCAGAACGGTTTCGAACGCGCGCATGGCCTCCTCGAAATTACGGCGCTGCCGGCGCAACTCCCCTTCATCCAGATTCCGATGCAAACGAAGGACCAGATCGACTCGGCCGTCCGGATGTATCAATTCGCGCCCGGTCAGAAGTTGAGACCGGACCTCGCTCATACGGCTGGGAATCAGGACCGACTCATGTTTCCCGCGGATCACCGATTCCACCGAAGCCCTGACCTGGGGCAGCAGCGCTTCCACAGAAGGTGCCCGGAAGGTAAACGACTTCGTCCGACCAAAGATCCGGCGCACGCGCAGCAGCAATTCAACCTGGGTGGTCGCCGTTTCGTACGACTGGTAATGACCATCCACCAGCCAGAATGCGGGCAGGAACTGCGCGGGAGCATTTGTCCCCGTCCTCTCCGTCAGCCCGGCCAGATCGAGTCGCACCTCGTTCAACAGCACGTTCACACATTCCCGTTCCAGCAGGATCGTTTTCCATCCCGGGCTGGCCAGCGTCAAGTCCCCCCGCAATCGGGCCGGCAGATCCGCCTGCCGATCGTTCGCGCCAAGATC
>JAHDYP010000175.1 GCA_023383055.1 Verrucomicrobiota bacterium
CCCGCGGCGTCCATGATGCCGTGAGCCACCAAGCATCCTATCGGCATAACGAGTCCTACGCCGAGTTCCTGTCGAATTGGGAATCGGGGTTCTACGCGAAGTACGCGGACACCTTGCGGCCGGCGCGGGCCGGAAGTCGCGTGTTGGATGTTGGCTGTGGTGTGGGCCAGGTGATCGCGCGGTTGACCGAGGGCGGCTTTGAGGCGCATGGGGTGGATGTCTCCGAGCCCAACATCGCCCGGGCCCGCCAGGTCAGCAGTCGTTGCCGCCTTTATGACGGCCGGCGTTTGCCGTTTGCGGACGGCTACTTTGCGAGCGCGGGGGCGTTGAACGTCCTGGAGCATGTGGATGAACCGGAGGCGTTCATCGACGAACTGGCGCGGGTGGTCGAGCCCGGCGGCAGAGTCGTGCTTTCCAGCCCGAATTTTTTCCGGGTGCTGGGCTTCCGGGATTATCATCCCCGGATGCGGGGGTTGAGGAACAAGTGGCGCAACTGGCGTCGGTTGCTCGAGAAACGCCGCCAGATGCGCACGGCACCGGCGGAGGTGCGCTTCGACCGGATGCCGCCGATTGTCAAGGAACCGTTCACGCCGGACGACGATGCGATCGTGGCGACCAACGCCCTCGAGATGCGGTTCTTCCTCGAACGCGCGGGTTGCGTGGTCGAGCGGGTGTCGTGCACAGACCGGTATGTGGCCTGGCCGGTCGAGCGGCTATTGAACCTGACGCCGTTGCGTTATCTCATGTTCAACGCGTTCCTGGTGGCGCGCCGGCGATCCAAATCGACCGCGGGATATTCGCACCACGGGGCTTTGGACTGATACGGCAGAGCGTCAGCGGCGAGGTGTCATCTGGACTGATACGGTGCCCCCGCACCGCTTTCAGGTGCGTTCGATTGCGCCGGGCGCACTCAATGGTTCCCGAGCACTCGTAAGCTCTCCAGAAAGCGGCAGAGGCCTGCCGCACTTGCCGCCTTCGTGGGACTACGGCGGGCCAGGCGAGACCTGGCGGAAGCACGACGCGCCCTCGAACCGCGCGGTCAGACCGGTTTCCGGCGCGAATCCCGGTATTCCTTGAGCACAGCGAAGAACTGGAGCGCCTCGGCGTCGTGGGGATCGACCAGCAGCCGTTGTTTCAGGCGGAGCGATTCCATTTCGGTGACGTCGCGTTGTTCGGCCACGTAATAGATCGGTTTGCCGCGCTCGCCGTAGATCGCGTAGCAGTACCAGTTCATCAGGAACGGTTCGCCGTTCTTGCGGTAGTTCCAGGTTTGGCCCTGGAAAACCTCGCGATTCTCCAGTTGGGTCCGCAACCGCCGCAGCACCGCGCGGTCGCTATGTTTGCCCTGGAGAATGCGGGGGGTTTTGCCCCGGATGTCCTCCTGGTCGTACCCGGTCATTTTGATCCACGCCCGATTCACATAAATCATCCGCGGACCCCGGGGGGGCTCGAGCGTCGAGTCGGTCACCATGATCCCGACGCGGAGGTTTTCGAGAACGATCAACCAATCGAATTTGAGTTGCATAATCGGTATCACCTTT
The DNA here is from genome assembly GCA_023383055.1 of Verrucomicrobiota bacterium. Lineage (GTDB taxonomy): Bacteria > Verrucomicrobiota > Verrucomicrobiia > Limisphaerales > JAHDYP01 > JAHDYP01. The sequence continues at coordinate 1,542 of JAHDYP010000175.1, forward strand.
CGCCGGACAGGTCCGCTGTGGCAAGCACGCCGTGAAACCGGTCCGGCCGGTCGGCTCCGCGGAAATCATCCGCGTGATAGGAACTTCGCACCTTGGGAGCGCTCGCCACATGGACGAACCCGCCCCGGCGGGCTGCCTCGGCAGATTCGTCGAACCGGGCCGGAGTCACAAACTCGACGACCGGCAGGTGGCGGGGTGTGGGTTGCAGGTATTGACCCAACGTCAGAATGTCGCAGCCGCTGCGCCGCAAATCGGCAAGGGCGGCGAGCACCTCCTCGTGCTGCTCGCCCAGGCCCAGCATGAGTCCGGACTTGGTGTAAGTCCGAGCGGGTGCGCGGCGTTTCACTTTGGCGAGCACGCTGAGCGACCGGTCGTACGTGGCCCGGTGGCGCACGGTCGGCGTCAGCCGCCGCACCGTTTCCAGGTTGTGATTGAAGATGTCCGGTTTCGCGGCCAGGACCGAATCGATCGCGTCGTCGCGGTCGCCGAAATCAGGTGTCAACACCTCGATGACCACGCCGGGGCAGGAGGCGCGCACGGCCTCGATCGACCGGGCGAAATGGGCGGCTCCGCCATCCGGCAGATCGTCCCGCGCGACCGCGGTGATCACCACATGCGTTAGCCGCATCCGCCGGGTGGCTTCGGCCACCCTTCGCGGTTCGTCCTCGTCGAGGGGAAGCGGTTTGGCGGTGGTGACGGCGCAGAAGCCGCAGGCCCGGGTGCAACGGTCCCCGGCGATCATGAAGGTGGCGGTCCCTTTGCTCCAGCATTCCCAGTGGTTCGGGCAGCGCGCGCTCTCGCAGACGGTATGGAGCTGGAGCGAGTTCAGCAGGGATCGCGTCTGGGCATACGAATCCGCCGTGGGCAACCGCATCCGCAGCCAGTCCGGCAGGCGCGGACGAGTCGGCGCGGGAGGCGGCGGGATTTGGGTGAGTGGCATGGATCGAAAGGGGTTGTGGCGCCGTGATCTCAGTCGTCCGAATCCAGGCCACGCCAGAAGGCCGCCAGTTCGCGCGCGCCGAAGTCGGCGAGCACGCGACCGTCCACGTCGATCACCGGGGCGAGCGTCTGGCCCGACAACCGGAACATCTCTTCGTAGGCTCGTCCGTCCCGGATCACATCCAGCACCTGGTAGGCAATTTTGCGTTCATCCAGCCAGTCCATGACCTGCGCGCACCAGCCGCAATACGGTTTGATGAATAATCGAACTTGATCCGCTTGGTACATATCTTGTCTTTCCAGCCCGTTCAGCGCGCACAATCTGCCTCAGGTCAGGCGGCGTGACAACCGGGAATCCTGAGGGAATCCTGAGATTGGCCGTGCGCCAGCGTTTTGATGGGCCGGAGTTGCGGGTGATCGCGTGTGGTCGGTTCGAATCCAATCCGCGGATCACTCCTTGGCCATCCGGAGCGCCTCCTGAAGCCTACCGCTTCGTCGTCAACCGCCGCTCCACCGTGGCCGACATTCGCTCCAGTTTGTCCAGCGATTCCGGGGTGCCCTTGAGTTCGAGCAGCGGTTGCAGTTCCGAACGGATTTGCGGCAGGTTCAGTTTACCGTGCTGCCGGGTCAGCACCCGCTCGACATCGCCCCAATCCAGATCACGGCCGGCGAATACCTTGTGTACCACCAGGTCTTCCGCCGAGCAGGTGGTCAGGCTTTGGCCAGTGGCCCAAGCCCATTCCGAAGCACGTCCAACAGTCCTTTCCTCGAACGGCAAAGCACCAAGCGCGGCATCCACGCCTACACCCTTGCGCGTTTCGACCAGCAGCACGCGGCGACTCAACGCAAACTCGCGGGCGTCGGGCCGGCGCGGGAGGAACTCTTTGAGTAACGAATCCACAAATTCTTCCTCGTGGCCGAATCCGGTCAGAAGCGTGAGGTCCACATCTTGCGTTAGTCGCGGCTCGCCCCAGCGTTGCAGGGCGACACCGCCAATGAAGCAGAAACGCCAGCCCTGGGCATGGCAAAAGCGCTGCACTTCGCCCGCCGCCGCGAGCACACCGGGAAGATGGATCATGCGTGGCGCAGTTTTTGAAAAATGGCCTGCTGCTCCACCAACCCGGACCAGTCCGCTCGCTCCCGCCAGCCTTCGACGGCGCCGAGCATTTGGATGATCTGGCGGGCACGTTCCTCGGTCATGGCGGCGAGTTCCTGCGCCTTCACCGCTTCGACCGCCTCCCAGCGCGCATAGTATTCGGCACGGGCTTCCTTCAGTTCGAGCGGGTCGGATTTCATGCCCGCAATATACCCGCGTCAATCGCGGCTGTCATCAAGGCTTCTCATCAAACCGGTTGCCCCGCCTGGCGTGAAATGATATGCATGGCGCGTCTCCCGGGTCAGCCACGTGACGGTGGTTCCGTCCCGGGCAGCGGTCAGGAAGCGCATCGGAAGGATCACATGAACATGGAGCAGACATATCAGCAGCGGCTCAGCCGATACGTGGCGGCCATGCGCAACGAGAAACCGGACTGCGTGCCCGTCCGCCCGTTTGTGGCGGAGTTCACGGCCCGCTACGCCGGCTATACGTCGCAGGAGGTGGCGCACGATTACCAGAAGGCGTTCGAGGCCGCCGTCAAATGTGCCCGGGACTATGGCTGGGATGCCGTGGTGCCGAACATGGTTTATGTCTGGACCGGGCTCACCCAGGCGATGGGTCTCCGTTACTACGGTGTGCCCGGGATCGGCATTCCGGCCGATGTCGGCTTCAACTACATCGAACCGCCGGAGGGCCAGGCCTGGATGCGCGAGGACGAATACGACGCTTTGATCGACGATCCCACCGGGTTCCTCTATGAGGTCTGGTTTCCGCGAGTGTGCGCCGACGCGGCCCCGATGGGTGGTCCCTGCACCATGCGTAACAACCTCGCTTTCGTGAAAGGCGGGATGGCCATGCTGCAGTATTTCTACGCCTTCGGTCCCCAGATCCAGCGGTTGCGCACGGAATGCGGCACGGCCTCCGCCATTGCCGGCATCTTCAAGGCGCCGTTTGACATCCTGGCCGACAAGTTGCGCGGTTATGTCGGCCTGACGATGGACATGCACACCCAGCCCGACAAGGTGCTCAAGGCTTGTGAGGCGCTCATGCCGCATCTTTGTCACGTGGGACTGACCACGGCCGATCCGGCGAAGCAGGTGCCGATCGGGTTCTGGATGCACCGCGGCTGCGTGCCGTTCGTCAACCCGAAACAGTTCGCCTCCCATTACTGGCCCACCCTCAAGCCGATCATCGAGGAGTTCTGGAAACACGGGCATCAAACCCTGTTCTATGCCGAGGGCAAATGGGGGCACCACTACGACGCCTTCCGTGAACTGCCCGACCGCAGCATCGTCTACCACTGCGACCGCGACGACATCTTCGAGGCGCATCGGCGGCTCCACGACAAGTTCGCCCTGAGCGGCGGCGTGCCCAATGTCCTGCTGAGTTACGGCAGCGCCGACGAAGTGCGCGCCTTTTGCGAGCGGGTGATCCGCGAGGTGGCCCGGGAGGGCGGTTACATCATGGACGCCAGCGCCATCATGCAAAACGATACCTCGCCGGAGAACCTGCGCATCATGACCCAGGTCGCCCGCGAACTGGGGGTTTACTCCGGAGGCGGTTACCAGGTCACAGCCCCGGATCAGACGCGCGGCCCGCAACCGACACCCGCCGACCTGCAGCGACCGGGTTTGGCGGATCCGCGCCCGACGCGGCGGGCGCCGGGCGTGTGCGTGCCGTGGGCGGAGAAACAGAAGGAACTGCCGGAGATCACCGGCGACGTCGACCTGGTTCGTCGCGTGTGGGAAGCCAACGACGCGCTGGGCAACGTGTTCATCTGGCAGTGTCTGCTGAGCTTCTGATGCCGGTCAGTCCCTGAAAGCGCCAGATCAGGATCACGGCGGCCGTGGCCAGACCCGCGGCCAGCCCGATCCAGATCCCGCGCGCGCCCATGTCCAGGACGAAACCGAGAAGCCCGGCCAACGGCAGGGCGACGAGCCAATAGGAGATGATGGCCACCACGGCGGGCAGCCGGACGTCGCTCATGCCCCGCAGGGCGCACATGGCGACGACCTGGAAGCCATCGAAGATCTGGAAGAAGCCGGCGATGAACAGCATCGCCGCCGCCATCCCCACAACCTCGGGAGACCGGGAGAAGGCGTGGGCGATGGCGTTCCCGCCAAAGATAAAGAGGAGGGCGAAGCCGCCCATGAGCACACCGCTGATGGCCAGGCCGGAAAAGCCAACCACCCGCAGCCGGCGACGGGCCCGGGCGCCCCAGGCGTGCCCGACCCGGATGCTGACCGCCATGCCGATGCCCAGCGCGAAGATGAAGGTGGTGGCGGCGCAGGTGATCGCGATCTGATGCGCGGCCATCGCCTCGGCATTGATCCAGCCCATCATCAGCGCGGCGGCCACAAACGCGCCGACTTCGAGGAGATGTTGGGCGGCCACGGGCGTGCCCAGGGTGAGTTGGGCGCGGATGGCGGGCCACGACAGCCTGGCGAGCCAGCGGGTGGGGAGATAGCGAGCCAGGCTGGGCGCGCGCAGGACGTAACCGACCATCACGATCGTGGTCGCGATTCGCGCCAGCAAAGTCGCCAGGCCAGCACCGTTTAAACCCATCGCCGGGAATCCCCAGTGACCGAAGATCAAGAGCCAGTTCAGGAAGATGTTCAGCAGGACCCCGCCCAGCATGATCAGGGTCGGTGGCCAGGGATGAACCAGGGCTTCGCTGAACTGCTTCAAGGCATGCCCCACCATGACCGGCAACAGAGACCACGCGGTCAGCAGGAGATACGTTTGCGCGGCGGCAACCACCTCGGGGGGTTGATTGAGCCAGCCCGCCCGGGAACGGAAGTAAGTGAGAAACACGGCGGCGCCCAACCCGCCCAGGACGCTGATGAGCAGGCCATGACGCAGGACCTGCCCCGCCTCGGCCGGTTGCTGGGCGCCATAGGCCTGGGCGGCCAGCACGGCCACGGCGGCGAGCAGTCCCATCCCCCCCACCAGCGGCACATTGATCAGGTTATGGCCAAACGCGGCGGCGGCGAGCGGGATGGTGCCCACCTGCCCCACCATGAGAGTGTCCGTGAGCCCCATCAACATCTGACCCACCAGACCCGACATGATCGGCAAGGCCAGGGTCAGGGTGCGACGTCCTTCGAGACACCAGCGCAACACGGCGGTTCGCTTGAGGTTCCGGAGGGTCATTTCGAATCGGCCACGGTCAGGTCAAGTGTGAAGTCAAATCCGAAATCAGAATCTCGAAATCCGAAGGAAATCCGAATGCATCAAAACTCGTTCACGGGGTGGTGGCAGAGGGCGCGAGGAGGCGCACCGAGAGTCGCTGGCCGGCGGCGAGAACGATGGGCTGGTCGAGGGAGAGACATGCGGTGGTCTCCTCCTGGCGGGCGGCGGCGGTGAGTTGTTCCTCCTCGAGCGTCAGGTGGGCGCGGGTCAATCGCGCGTTGGCCGGAAGACCGAAGCGCAATTCCTTCAGGCGCAGTTTCCCCCATTTGACCGCGAGTTCGAGGTTCAGCGTTTCGCCTTCGGTCTTCTGACGAAATGAACCCCAGCCTTCAGCGGCGGTGAACGCGCACTGAAAATCGTCGGGCGTCAGGCGCGGGGCGAAGCCAATGGTGGCGGCGGGGCCGTCGTATTCGAAGCCGGCGAGGGAGAGCAGCACGCCCCAGGAGGCCATGGCGCGGGCGTAATGATCGCCGCATTCGATTTCGTTCCAGGGATTCCGTTTCGAGGGGTGGTACCGCTCATGGACGGCGCGGCAGATGGCGAGCGCCTCGGTGATCAGGCCCTCCCAGGCCATGTGATTGGCGACCTGGTACTCGATGCCGGTCCAGATCTCGTCCCGGTAACGGGTCGATTTGGGCCCCAAATGCGGACTTCCCGGCCAGGTGCAGGTGAACAGCCCCGCCTCACCCGGATACGCGAACCAGCGTTCGGGTTTGTGGGCGTCGTTCTGCGGTTTCACGTCGGGCGCCCAGCAGTATTTCCAGATGGCGCCCAAAGCCTGGCGCACGGCGGCGCGAGGGTAGAGATAGCCTAGCCCGACCTGGTGGGCCCAGCCCTGACCGAACAGTTGGTCGGCCAGACAACCGTCGGCGTACTGCCAGTCCGGATGCTGTTTGAGATCGACGGTCTGAATGAAGTACTCGCCATTGAAGAGCCGTGCCATGGACCGACGCTGGCCGGATTCGAAGATCGCGCGGCATTTCCGGGCGAAGTCGGTCTCGCCGAGTTCGGTGGCCATCCGCTCGGCGGCGCGCAACGCGCCGAGGTACAACGCGCCGACGAACGTGTTGGCGCCGTAATAGTCCTGGTCGTAGGTCTGGTGCTGCCGGCCTTCGATCAGGCCGTCGGCATCGCCATCCTGCGCGATCAGAAACTCGAGCGCCTTGCGAATGTGCGGCCAATTTCGACGCAGAAAGGCGCCGTCGGCCGAGCAGAGATGTTCGCGGTAGGCCTTGAGGATGTAACCGCCCTGGGAATCACCCGCCCAGAAATCGCTGTCGCCACGAAATCCGATCGCCCCCGTGTCCGGATTGAACCCGGCACCCGGCGCGAAGTCCTGCATTTCGCGGACGGATCGTTCCAGTTCGGGGAACAGCCGGGCCATGGCGTGTTCGTAGTTCCAGACGTGTCCGCAGGTCCCATGACAACAGCCGCAGCCTTCCCAGCCCCAGAACCGGCCGTTCTCCCACCACTGCGCGGTGGCGGTGGCCAGGTTGGCAACCGTGGAATGCAGACGGTCGAGCAGCCACCAGGGCAACGTGGACTCGTAATAGGTGTCGTGCCAGAGCCGGGTCGCGCGCCCAAGGGCCGTCTGTTCGCGGGCCAGGTGGCGCGCCACTTCGGCCGCTCCCGCAAATCGGCGGGCATACGCGTTGCCCACCCGACGGTTATCGCGGTACATGTTCGGGAAGCACCACGTAACCGCAAAGGTCAACACCCGGCTTTCGCCGGGCGCCAACTCGAACGGCACCGTCACCGCGCCGCGGATGCTGGCTTCGAGCGTGGCGGTTGCCTCCGGGTCCGCCGTCGGCGGGTGGAAAAGGCCGCCGGGCAAGTCGGCTGCCGTAAGCGCCAGGTGCGTGCGGGCTTCGCCGTCGCCCAGGAACGCCAGGCTCATCGTGCCGTAGTCGGGCATTCCGCTGACTTCGTCGAGGGATCTGCCGGCCGGCTCGTCCCGGAACTCAATGTGATCGACATTGATGTGCCCCCAGCCGCCACTTTCGCGGTCCACAATCTCGATTCGCGCCCGGCGTCCCACCCAATCCTTCACCGACCAGTTCTCCAGCTCGAGCATCTCCCGGTCGCGACCAGCCCGCGTCCGCACCACCTCTCCGTCCACCAACAGGTTCATACAGGTCCGACCAGCGTGACTGCCGCCGCCCACAAGGAAACTGATCCAGGGCCGTTCGATGGTGAACTCGGGTGAGAGCAGGCGCCCGTGGAGCCGGTCATCGCCGCCCAAGTAGGTATTCACCAGGCCTTTGCCTTTGAAACCGCCGACCGGCTGTTGATTCGGCAGAGTTCCGGCCGCCGGGCCCAAACCAAACGCCTCGCCCTCGACCGTCCAACTCCCGTAACCGGGCTGTTCGAAGTCGGCGAATACCTGGGGTGGCCGGCCCCGGTTGCCCGCCTGAGCGGGTGCGGGCCGGACGGCGGAGAGCACGCCGGTGAGGCCGGGTGACTGGAGACGTTGATTGACACGTTCCAGCCGGCCGGCGTACCAGCTCGCGCTGTAGGGACATACCTTATGTTCGAGCCAGCCCGCCAGCGCACCCCGGATGGCTCGGGTGGTGGTGTTGCGCACTGTGTAGTGCAGGAGTGTGGCTGGCAGCGTGGAAGCCTCCGTGTCGAGCGGCACGAATGGCGAAAAAGCCTCCAACGTCAAGGTGACCGGTGCGCCGGCCTCCCCATACTCGATCATCCCGATCGGATACTCGCCGCAGAAGCGAATCTCGCGGAATCCCTCGGGGTCCAGGCGCCGCATCCACGGTCCGGTTTCCTGCTCGACGCGCACGGCGAATCCCTGGTCCACCTCGAGCGCGGGTTCGAAGGCCTGGGTGGGGGTGGCCACTTCGGTCGGCAGACGTCCCACCTTGTAGTTGATCGCGCCGTAACCGGTGTTGTGGTTCCGATTGAAGATGTCCCAGTAGATCAGTCGTCCGTCGCCGCCCAGATAAACCTGGCCGGCTGCGATGCCGCCCACCGGCATCCCGATGGTCTTAAGATCGTTTCCGGTGTACCAGGTGCGTTCCCCGCGCGCGGTCAGCGTCCGCACCCAGGTTGGGTTCAACTTCTTGTCGGCGGGTACGAAATGGTCCTTGAAGTCCTCGGCGGTGAACGGTCCCGCCACCGCCGGCCCGAACCGGGCGGTGGCCAGCGCCGCGACTGCCGTTCCCACCAGTTCAAGGAACCCTCGCCGGTCGAGCAGACTCGGCGAGACTGCCGGGGCGCCGGGAGGAACCGGCGTTGCCTTGCTCGACTGAAAGCCTGGCCCTTCGTCGGGCAGCGGCTGGAAGCGATCGGGTGTCGTCTGCATGATAGTGCGTTGGTTGGAGGAGAGCGTTGAACGAAACGGGCGGCAAATCAAGCCTGCGGGTCAGGCGTCCTCGGCGAGCATGGCGTCAATGGTGGCCAGGGCATTGCCTTCGAGCCGGTTGTTCACGTAGATGAAAGTCTGCCGGTGAGGGCTATGAAGCTCACCCTCCTTTCTCAATGCCGCTCCGGCCTGGCGCGCCTCCGCGTTCACTTCCCTGGTCCGATCGTAAGGCTGAAAGGCCTTGACCGCCTCTTCATACCTGCGCCCGGGTTTGAGTAGGAAACGGGCCGCCACCAAACGCGGGTTGGTGCGGCTGCCAGGCATGGCCATCTGCTCGCTGACCGGTGGCATGGCCTCCCAGCTGTTGAAGACATGAGCGACCCCATGGCGGGCCAGGCAATCGAAGTATTCCGGGCGCAGCCAACCTCGATTCCGCAGTTCGATCGCGTAGGGCCAGCCCTTCGACACCTTGCCGAGGAACGAGTCCAGTTCAGTCACAAACTCGCGGCCCTGCGCGTAGTCGCTCGGCCAGAAACGCGAAAACTCGAACATCAGCACCCCCAACCGCGGGCGGATCGCCTCGCACGGCGCGAGAAACGCCGTGGCAAACAGGTCCGCATTCAGGAAATCCGGGTTCGTTTCCCCGGCTTTCGCCCCGAAACGCTCGAGCCGGGGAAACTTCCTGAGGGTCAGCGCGTCAGTCACTTTCAGGCCGAACCGGAAATCTTCCGGAACCTGATCCGCAAGCCCCAGCAGATACTCGGGGCGCGGAAAGGCGTAATACGCGGCGTCGACGCAGACGGTTTTGAAAACCTCCGCGTACTCGGTCAGGCAATCCCGCTCAAATCGGGTATGGGCGATCTTTCCGCGATACTCGTAGCGAGACGGGGTGTAGAGCTGACCGATCCAGCCTTCGTATTTCCAGGAAGAGGTCCCGATGAACACGCCCCTGGCGGCGAGTTCCGCTGCCTTCGCTTTCATCCGATCCCGGTCGAAAGGCATACGGTAAAATTAACGCGGCGGAGGCCCTCTTCAATTCCGAATTTCCAGGGTGCGGCAGTGAACCTGTCACCCTGTTCTGGGTGAGCGACCCTGAACCTGTCACCCTGTTTGGCGAGCGGTAGCTGCTGATTGACAGGTAGATACGGAATTCGGACGCGACGATGCGGGGGGCAGCGCGCTGGTCGAGCAGCCGGTTCGGCAGGCTCGGCAGCCTGCGAAATGTGCGGACTAGGGCTGTGGCAGCTGATCCTCGGGCCGGGCCGGGCCGGGGGTTGCCCGCAAGTCCAGTTTGATCACAACGTTGTCGCGAATCAGATCGTCCGGTCGCCCCGGGTAGTTGATGTTGAAATCCTTCCGGTTGATGGCGAACTCGGCCGCCACCGCCACCGTGTCGTCCGCCACTTCAATCCGCGCGGGGAAAGAGATGCTGCGCGTCACGCCATGCAGGTCCAGGTTGCCCGTTACAGTCTGTGACGCGCCAGTGCCCGTCACGCCGGTTATGGTAAACGTCGCTACCGGGTGCTTCTCGACGTCAAAGAAGTCGGCGCTCTTGAGATGCCTCGTCAGCTGTTCATTGTCGGACCAGGTCGACGCCAACGCGATCTTGATCTCCGGGTTGCCGACAATCCTGCCCTCGGCGACGCGGATGACGCCGGCGAAGTTGGTGAAGCCCCCGGTATGACTGCCGGTCACCTTCGAGCCAACGAATCCAATCGTGGAACCAGCCCGGATCACATACTCCGTCCCCGCGGCCGAGGCATTGCCGTCCACCTGCTGCGGTTCGGCGCCGGTGGTCCGGTGCACGTCCTTCGAGGGATCGGAACACCCGGCGGCAATCAAGACGAGGAGCAGGGAGACCGTTGAAAGGGATCGATAGATTATCATATTCAATAGCTGATTACAGAGTTCAACCACACCGGGACGCGCGCGCCAGGATCGTGGTGGATACGGCGGGCTCATATTCGCCATAAACCATCCTCCTTTTACCTCGACTTCGCCGTTTCGCAAGTGGTTTCAACACCAGGCGTAGGGCGGGGCGGGTCAAAGCGGAACTCCGTGACGATCGCGCCCCCCAGGATGTGCTCCTGCAAGATGCGTTCGAGGGTTTCGGGGGTGCAGGAGTGATACCATACCCCCTCGGGGTATACGACCGCGATGGGCCCTGCCAGACAGATGCGCAGGCAGTTTGCCCGGGTTCGACCCACATATCGCTCGGGTCCCTGCAGATCCAGCTCCTTCAACCGGCGTTTCAGGTAATCCCATGAGGCTTTGCCCGATTCCAGCGCGCAGCACTTCGGTTCATCGGGAGCGGCGCAGAGGAAGATGTGGTGAGTCCACTGGCCGATGCCGAGCGCATGCGCTACCTGTCGAGGTTCCATGCCACCGTGTATAGGGCGGCACGACCCGGGTGGCGAGTGCGGAGTGCGGGCCGGGCTGTCTGCGCGACGAAACGGCTCTGCCATCCGGCATCAACCCATCGATAGACTGCGGCCTGGGGCAGGGTTATCCTCCGTGCATGCGACCCGTGGATTTGCAGATCATTGGCGAGGAACTCGCCATCAAGTGGGAAGATCAGACCGAGAGTTACGTCCGGCTGGAGACGTTGCGCCGGGCTTGTCCCTGTGCGGGTTGCCGGGGCGAGATCGATGTCATGGGGCAATTGCACAAGGGCCCCGAGATTGCGCTTGCGCCCCAATCGTTTCAGCTGACCCGCATCAGTCCGGTGGGCGGCTATGCCGTGCAGCCGGTCTGGGGCGACGGTCATTCTTCCGGGTTGTTCACGTTCGATTACCTGCGTCGGATCGCCGCGGCGCAGCAGGGACAAGGCACGGGTGCGGCGGGATGAGTTGTTCCTGTGTTGGCCGGTTCCGCGGCGAAACTCAAAGCAGCCTGGGTTGCTGCTCTTGCTTGACCAGGGTCTCGCCGAGGGTTTCGACCCGGGCGCGGCGGCGCTCGATGATGTGCTTGTCGAGGAGGGGATCGTAAGGGACGGGATAATTGCCGTCGTAGCAGGCCATGCAGAAACTGGAGGCGGGGAGGCCGGTGGCGTCGATCATCCCCTGTTTCGAGAGGTAGAACAGGGAGTCGGCGCTGAGGTACTGCCGGATTTCGTCCTCGGAGTAATTGGCGGCCATGAGTTTGGCGCGGTCCGGGAAATCGATGCCGTAGACGCACGGGTTCATGTGCGGCGGGCAGCTGACCATGACGTGCACTTCGCGGGCGCCGGCTTCTTTGAGGTTGTTCACCCGCGCCTTGCAGGTGGTGCCGCGCACGATTGAGTCATCCACGATGATCACCCGCTTGTCCCGGACCAGGTCATTGATCAGGTTGAGCTTCACGCGCACGTTGAAATCGCGGATGAGCTGCGAGGGTTGCAGAAAGCTCCGTCCCACATAGTGGTTCCGGATGAACGCCATCTCGAAGGGAATCCCGGACTCGAGGGAATAGCCGAGCGCCGCGCAGTTGCCGCTGTCGGGGACCGGCACCACGATGTCCGCGTCGATCGGATGCTCACGCGCCAGTTGCCGGCCCATCTCGACCCGGGCCCGGTAGACGTTGCGTCCGGCCAGGTTGCTGTCCGGCCTTGAGAAATAGACAAACTCGAAAATGCAGAATGCCCGCCGGGTGTGCTCCGGAAAGGCCTGAACACTTTTGAGTCCGTCCTTGCCGATGATCACGATCTCGCCCGGCTCGACATCGCGGACGAACTTGGCATGGATTTGATCGAAGGCGACCGATTCGCTGGCCAGGATCCAGGCGTCGCCGAGCCGGCCGAGGGCGAGCGGCCGGAAGCCGTGGGGATCGCGGACGCCGATGAGTTCCTGCTCGGTCATGAGCACGAGCGAGTAGGCGCCTTCGATGCGGCGGATGGTCTGGGCCAGCGTGTTTTCCTGGCCGCCCAGGGTGGGTTGGGCCATGAGATGGAGAATGATCTCACTGTCGACCGTGGTTTGAAAGATCGAGCCTTTGCTTTCGAGTTCCTCCCGGAGGGCGGAGGCGTTGGTGAGGTTGCCATTATGGGCGATAGCGATCTGGCCGCGGGCGCAATCGACCGTCAGCGGTTGGGCATTGCGCAGGTGGGACGAGCCGGTGGTCGAGTAACGGGTGTGGCCGAGCGCCATGTTGCCCACCAACCCGTGCAGGACATCGCCGTCGAAGACCT
>JAHDYP010000176.1 GCA_023383055.1 Verrucomicrobiota bacterium
GCCGAATTCAGAAGCGTACCGGCGAGACCCGTGAAGCCGTCGAGAAGGCCCTCAAAGAAACCTCGTCCTCCTGCTGCAAATAGGCCGGCATCCACACGGGCGCGGATTCGGGACGCGAGTCTCAATTCCGACGCCCGTGCTGGAAACTGGTGGGTGCGGCAGCTGGCCGCGCAGTGACGAGCGCGCGTTAGAATCCCACCCGGGCGGCAGTATGCCCACAACGGCGATTGATCCGCCCAGGTTTGACGAAGGTTGCCGGCATGATGCGCACATGGCACCCAACCTCTTCGAGCGCGCTCGGCCGGATGAATCGCGCCACTCGCCGGGTCTGGGCGATACTGCGATTGGGCGGGGAAACCTTTTCCCGAATTGACGGCACACAGTGGGCGGGAGCATTCGCCTTTAATGCGTTCTTCTCGCTCTTTCCGCTGGTCGTTCTGCTCGTCACGGTCGCCTCGTACTTCGTCGACCGGGACCGGGCGGGGAATGAGGTCATTGCCTATCTGGAAAGCTACGTCCCGATGAGTGGGGAGATGCAGGAGCAGATTGTTGACACCATTGGCGGTGTTGTCAGCGCCCGCAAAGGAGTGGGCGCGATCGCGTTTCTCATGCTGGTGTGGGCCGCTCTTCGATGCTTCACCACCCTGATTCGTGCGACCAACCGCGCCTGGGGGCTCGAGGGATACAACTGGTGGCGGCTGCCGCTGAAAAGCTTGATGGTGCTCGGCACCATGGCGGGCGCGGTCCTCGTGGGGCTGGCGGTACCGGTGCTGGTGAAAATCGCCAAGGTGTGGCTCTTACCAACGCATGATTTCGGTTCCTGGGTCTATGGCCTGGGAGGGTTCCTGATTCCTTCGTTGGCGGTGTTCCTCGGTTTGAGCCTGTTCTACCGGCTGGCCCCGCGGCGGCGCACGCGGTTTGCCGAAGTGTGGGTCGCCGCCCTTTGCGCCACGATTCTTTTGTGGGCGGGCGAGAAGCTGTTTCTCATCTACCTGACGCACTTCGCCACGTTGAACGCGGTTTATGGTGCGTTCGGCGGGATCATGGCGTTGCTGCTGTGGATTTATATTTCCGGCTGCGTTTTCATTTTTGGCGCCTGCCTCTGCGCCGGCCGGGCCTCCGCGGTCCCGCTGGGTCACCCGGATCGAGCCGCAAGGCGTAGTCGGGGCCCCAGGCCGACGGGTCGAAACGGGGCTTGATGAGATAGCTCGACAGTTTGCGTGCCGAGGGCATTGTGTAGCCATCAGGATGCTCGTTTTGCCACCACGAATGATGCCACTACACCCGAGAACGCCAGTAAGGACCAAGGTTCCGCGTCGCCGCGCCAGTTCCCTGCTCCTCGTCACGGGCCTCCTGCTCTCATGCGTCGCAAGGGCGAAAACCGAGCCCCAGGAATGGGTCGATCCAGCAACCTCCGCCGCCGGCGTTCCAACTGAAAGCGAAAGACCGGCCGCGCCGGATCCGGTAGAGTTCTTCCGACGGCACTTCTTCCCTTTTGAACCGTTTTATTTCATCGCCGGGACCGAATCCCCGAACGCAAAATTCCAGATCAGCTTGAGGTACCAGTTGTTCACCGGCGAGTCCTGGCTGGCCACAAAGTGGTCCGGCGTGACCAACCTCTCCGTGGCCTACACGCAAACATCCCTGTGGGATTGGAATGAGCCGTCGGCCCCTTTCTTTGACTCCAGCTACAAGCCGGAGGTGAACTACACTTGGCTGCGCGTTGACGGTGGACACTGGGGTGATTGGATCTGCCTGGATCTCCAAGGCGGTCCGCAGCACGAGTCAAACGGCAAGGGTGACGCCGATTCGCGCAGCCTCAACCTTGCCTATCTCCGCACCACCGTCACTTTGGGGCGTATCGGCAGGTTTCAGGTGAGTGTGTCGCCGAAGGCGTTCGTCTATCTCGGAGACCTGAGCGACAATTCAGACATTGCGGATTATCGCGGATATCTCGAACTCCGGGCGATCATGGGGTGGTCCGACAATGTGCAGTTGGCGGCCACGACACGGGTGGGGAAGGACTTCGATCGGGCCAGCCTGCAACTGGATCTGACCTATCCCATGTGGAAGCTTCCGGTGCTGCGATCCAGCGTATTCCTTCAGGCCCAGTATTTCACCGGCTACGGAGAGAGTCTGCTGCGGTATAACGAGCGGAGTGATAGTCTTCGGGCGGGTTTTGCTCTCTTTCGGTAAGTCCCCCGGGTGAGAAGAGAATGCTCGCACGGAACGTGAAAATCATCACGACCGATGGCCGGGTCACCCTGCGCGGCCCCGTCGACAGCACCGAGGAGAAACGGACCATCGGTGAAGTGATCGTTATGTCAAAGAAATCTGTATTCTGCATCAGCACCTCCCGCGAACAAGCCGATCGCATTATCGGTCAGATGATTGGCATCCTCCCCGACAAGGCGCGGGAAGTTTTCCCGGGCCCGCCTGGTCACCGCATGTGGTGGGTGCGGGCATTGGCGTGCTTTCGTGGCTGACCTTTTATTCTTCTGACAAGCCGATCGGCGCCTCCTCGTTCTACGCGCACATCGCGGGCTTCCTGGGCAGCCCTATTGCACCCCGCCGTGATCTGTCTTTTCATGGGCGGTATCGCGGTGGCGATTCCACTCTTTACCCTGTGAAAACCCATACCGCAGTCGGGGGCGCCCGCAGCCCGCTTGCGGCTTTGGCTGGTGAATCGAGTGGGGGGTTTACCCCATAGCGAGGCCCGTCGATCCGCGGCAATCTAGTTACAGACTGATCACGTCATTACCAGAGCCATTTCGCCATCCAATCTGATTATATGAGTTACCAGAGCGTCAATTCCGCCAACGGCGAGACTTTACAGACGTTCAAGGAAACCACCGACCAGGAGCTTGAAGCGGCGCTCCAAACGGCCGCCGCCTGCTTCGAAAGCTGGCGCGGCCTGACCTTTGCCGAGCGAGCCGCCGTCGCCAATAAAGCCACAGAGGTTTTGCGTTCGCGCCTGTACGACTTTGCCCGGCCGGTGACCATGGAAATGGGGAAGCGCTTCGAGGAAGCTCAAGCTGAAGTGCGGCTCAGCGCGGACATCATCGCCTACTATGCCGAGCACGCCGAAGAGTTTCTCGCGCCGGAGAAGCTCCACCCGGAATCCGGCGCGGCTCAGATCGAAAGCAGCCCGCTTGGTGTGTTGTTCGGCGTGCAGCCGTGGAATGTTCCGTACTATCAACTGGCGCGTTTCGCCGCACCCAATCTGATGCGCACGCAATCTCTAGACGCCCCGGTGTGAGGTTGCCGCCGCCGTATCCGTCCTACAGAACCATGAAGCCCGATCCGCATCCATCCGACGTGTTGCTGTCGCAGGAGGTGGCAGATTTGCCACCCAAGCGCAAATGGTTCGGCTACGCCGCCGTGGCTGCCAGCCTGGCGGTCACCTATGCCCTTTGGCTGGGTGCCATGTCGGCGGCCGATGAATGGTATGACAATCCGTGGATATACCCCGCGAAGATCGGGAGCCATGGCACGCTCATTCTCATGTGCTGGGCTTTCTTTTTGGCCACGCGCTTTCGCCCGGTCGAGTGGCTGTTCGGCGGACTCGACAAGGTTTACCAGGCGCACCGCCACATTGGTGAAAGCGCTTTCTTCCTGATCTTCCTGCATCCGGTGTTCCTGGCGGTGGCTCATGCAGATTCTGTGTCGGCGTTCTTTCAGTACTTGTGGTTCTCGGGAAATTGGGTGCGCAACACCGGCCTGATCGCGCTGGCGGTTTTTATCCTGCTGGTCGTGCTCTCGATTTATGCGAAGATCGCCTACCACCAATGGAAGCGGTCGCATGATTTCTTCGGCGCTTTGCTGGTCGTGATTGTCCTCCACGCCGTGCTCGCGAACGGCGAGATCATGCGTTATCCCGTGCTTTGGGTCTGGCACGGAACGTGGGTGGTCCTCGCCCTCGCCGCCTACGTCTATATCCGGGTGTTCTATCGTTGGTTCGGTCCGCTTCACGACTACACCATCGAGTCTGTCGACGATGTCGGCGATGCGATCACCGAGATCAAGCTGAAACCGGAGAGGCGGTCCCTCCGCTCAGCACCCGGGCAGTTCATCTATGTCTCTTTCGATGCGGACGCGGTGAACCAAGAGCCGCATCCCTTCAGCATTTCGAGTCCCCCGGAAGCCGCGCATCTGCGGATTTCGATCAAGCAGTTGGGCGATTGGACTCAAGACGTGGCGCAAATCAAGCCGGGCAAGTCAGGGCGTGTGTGGGGACCTTACGGCCACTTCACCAAGCTGGCGCTGGCTCAGCCGCTCATGCCGCTGGTGATGATCGGTGGCGGCATTGGGATCACGCCGTTCCTCAGCCTTGTCGGGTCTGAAGCCTTCGCCGGGCGTGGGGGCAAATCCACGCTGGTGTATGCGATCCCGGACCGTTCATCGGCGGTCTATCTTGACGAACTGCGCACCCGCGAGGATGCGTTGCCGCATTTCGCGCTCAGCGCCCACTATTCCGATGAGGCAGGCTTTGTGGATCGCGCCTATCTGGAAAGCGTCGTGGACCAACCCCTCCTTGATTGCCTCTTCCTGGTTTGCGGTCCGCCGCCCCTGATGGCGGCCATGCGCACCCTGTTGGCCGTCGCCGGGGTGAGTGCCCGGCAGGTCATCATGGAAGATTTTGAAATCCGCTGAGAGTTCGCCACGAGACTGACCAACCCAATCCTTTCAAGCCACCATCAACCCATGAGAAACAAAATGAAACCTCAAGCCACCGAAAAGGATTTCGGACGAGATCTGGCCACTTTTGAACGATTGCCGGAGAAAACAAAGGAACTGTTAAAACTCAAGCAGCAGGCTGAACAGGCAACGGGCCCTGAGCAGATCGTGATCACCAGGCAAATCGAGGAGAAGGCCCGCAAGTCACGACCTTGATGTTTGCCGCAGGCTCCGGAAACGCGCGCCCGGTTCACCACCGTCCGCCCCCGGCATCCCGTCAGCGAACCCTGAAATGAAATCAGACGCGGCAACACCCCATGCCATGGAGAAACCGCACGCGCTGCCCGGCGTCGAGGTGCTGCAGCAACTCGACAGCACGCCCGAGGGCTTGAGCGCCGACGAGGCTGCCCAGCGGCTCGCCGCCGTCGGCCCGAACCGTCTGCCGGAACCGCCCAAGGAGGGTTTGCTCAAACGCTTTTTCAAACACTTCCATGATCTGCTGATTTACATCCTCATCGCGGCGGCGGGCGTCACGGCGGCATTGGGCCACTGGGTGGACACCGGCGTGATCCTGGGCGTGGTGATCATCAATGCGATCATCGGCTTCATTCAGGAGGGCAAGGCCGAGCAGGCGTTGGCCGGCATCCGCAAACTGCTTTCCGCCCACGCGCAGGCGCGGCGCGGGGGCGATTGGGCGGAGATCGAAGCCGATGAGCTTGTGCCCGGTGATATCGTGCGCCTGCGCTCCGGTGACCGCGTGCCCGCCGACCTGCGGCTCATCGAGGCCGTCAATCTGCGCCTCGAGGAATCCGCGCTTACCGGAGAATCGGTCCCCGCCGAGAAGAAGACTGATCCCGCCGACACTGACGCGGGCGTGGGCGACCGCCACGGGATGTCTTATTCGGGCACGATGGTCGCCGCCGGTCGTGGCACGGGCGTCGTGACCGCCACCGGCCCGGCCACCGAACTCGGGCGCATCAACCAGATGATCTCTGAAGTAGAGACGCTGGCCACACCGCTGACGCGGCAGATGAATCGCTTCGGCAAGATTCTCTCCATTATTATCGTGGGCCTGGCGGTGCTGATGTGGTTCGCTGGCTGGTTGCTGCATGACTTCACCACCAGCGAGTTGTTGCTGGCAGCCATCGGATTTGCCGTCGCCGCGATTCCCGAAGGACTGCCGCCGATTCTCACCATCACGCTGGCGCTCGGAGTCCAGCGCATGGCCCGGCGCAAGGCCATCACCCGCAAGCTCAACGCCGTCGAGACGCTCGGCTCGGTCACGGTCGTCTGCTCCGACAAAACCGGCACACTTACGCGCAATGAAATGACCGCCCGCGATGTCGTCACGCGCGCGAGCCGTTACGCGGTGTCCGGCACGGGCTACCAACCGGAGGGCGAGATCACGCACCAGAACGAACCGGCGTCGCTCGAACAACACCCCGACCTGCGCGCGTTGATCGAGGTCATGGCCGTGTGCAACGATTCAGACATCGCGGAGTCGGACGGTCATTGGAAAGTCACGGGTGAGCCAACCGAAGGCGCGTTACGCACGCTGGCGCGCAAAGCAGGTTTCGCGGACAACGATTACGAGCGCGTGGCGGTGATTCCGTTCGAGTCCGAAAACAAGTTCATGGCCACGCTCAATCGCGTGCCCGGCGGCGGCACGCGCCTCCTGTTCAAGGGCGCGCCGGATCGCCTGCTGGATCGCTGTTCGCTGCAGAGTCAGGGCGATGACGCGACCGAGCCGCTCAACCGCGCATTCTGGGAGCAGCAGATCGAGGAACTCAGCAATCAAGGCTTGCGCGTGCTCGCCGCCGCGGCGCGCGACGTGGATGCCGGCCAAGGCGACTTGAACATGGATGACCTTGAATCCGGCATGGTGTTCCTCGGCTTGGTGGGCATCATTGATCCGCCCCGCCCCGAAGCCATCCTGGCCATCAAGGTCTGTCAGCAGGCCGGCATCCGCGTGAAGATGATCACCGGCGACCACGCCGGCACGGCAAAGTCCATCGGCCGCGAGATGGGCATCGGCGACGGCGAACATGCGCTCACCGGTGCGGAACTCGAGGCGGCCTCGGACGAGGACTTGCGACAGCTTGTGAGCGATCACGACATCTTTGCCCGCACCAGTCCCGAGCACAAACTGCGGCTTGTGCAGGCGCTTCAGGCCAACGGCGACGTGGTGGCGATGACTGGCGACGGCGTGAACGACGCCCCGGCGCTCAAGCGCGCCGATGTGGGCGTGGCCATGGGCATCAAAGGCACGGAGGCCACCAAGGAGGCGGCGGAGATTGTGCTGGCCGACGACAACTTTGCCTCCATCGAACGCGCCATCGAGGAAGGCCGCACCATTTACGACAATTTGCGCAAGTCGATTCTGTACATCCTGCCGACCAACGGCGGAGAGTCACTGGTCATCCTGATCGCGGTCGTGTTCGGCCTCGTGCTGCCCTTGACCCCGGTGCAAATCCTCTGGGTGAACATGGTCACCGGCGTCACGCTGGCTATGGCGCTGGCCTTCGAGCCGGCTGAACCGGGTGTGATGCGCCGGCCGCCCCGGGATCCGAAGGCGCCGATTCTCGGCGGCGCGTTTCTCTGGCGCATCGGGTTCGTCTCCGTGCTGATCTGCGGCGCGTCCATCGGCGTGTTCCTGATCGAAATGCGCCTGGGCCTGCCGGTTGAACGGGCACGGACGCAGGTGGTGAACACCCTGGTGTGCGCCCAGGTCTTCTATCTTTTCAACAGCCGGTTCCTGCGCGAATCGAGTTTGTCATTCTCGCGCCTGTTCACCAACCGCGTCGTGTGGCTGGCGGTCGGCGTGCTGGCGGTGCTGCAACTGGCGTTTGTCTATGCGCCGTTCATGCAGCGGCTGTTCGGTTCCACCGCATTGGAACTGCGCCACTGGCTCGTGCCATTGGGCATCGGCGTCGCCGTCTTTCTGCTCGTCGAGGCCGAGAAAGCCATCTTCCGGCGTTTTGGATCGACGGACAAGCCGGCAGACCCTTCCCCGCATGACGCCACTGACGCCAAACACGAACACTCAAGACGGGCCTATGCGTTGTGGGAACAAGCCGGACGACCCGATGGCCGGGAGTTGGAATTCTGGAGCCGAGCCGAGACCGAACTCGCCGCCGAAGGCAAAGCGCCCAAGCCACCCGGAAACGCTCCCCATCCCGATGAAAAGAAAACCGACAATCACAACTCATGACTGCTCTCAAAACGCCCATCGCCGGGCGCTCGTAAAACTCATGAAACTGTTGATGGCGTTCCTGGGCAGTCTGGCGCTGTTTGTGCCGGCGGCGGCGTTGTGGGCGGCGACGGTGGAATATGACCTCACCATTGCGAAGCAGGTGGTGAACGTTACCGGCCAATCGGCCACGGCGATGACCCTCAATGGCCAACTGCCAGGGCCGAGCCTGCGTTTCACCGAGGGCGACCACGCCGTGATTCGCGTCCACAACCGGATGGACGTGGAGACCTCGATTCACTGGCATGGGATTCTGCTGCCCAATGCCATGGACGGCGTGCCCTTCCTGACGTATCCGCCTATCGCGCCGGGCGAGACATTCACTTACGAGTTCGATCTCCGCCAATCCGGCACTTACTGGTATCACAGCCACACCATGCTCCAGGAACAGCGGGGACTGTTTGGAGGGCTGGTCATCGCGCCGAAGTCACCCGGGGAATTTGACGGGCTCCGCGATCACGTCGTGGTGTTGTCCGACTGGACGGACGAGGACGCGAGTTCGGTGCTTCACACGCTCAAACGCGGCAGTGAGTGGTATTCCCTTCGGAAACGCAGCGGTCAGAGCGTATTGGGCGCTGCGCGACTGGGCTTGCTGGGCTCGTACTTTTCGCGGGAACTCCAGCGCATGCCGCCCATGGATCTTGCCGATGTCTATTATGATCGCTTTCTGCTCAACGGCGCTCCGCAACAGTCCCTCCCCGCCAGGCCGGGCGAAAAGATTCGGCTCCGGGTCATCGCCGGTTCGGCCTCCACCTTCTTCTACTTGCAGTTTGCCGGTGGCCCTTTGCGGGTCATCGCGGCGGACGGACTGCCGGTGCGGCCCTTCGACCAAAGCCGCTTGCTGATTGCCGTGGCCGAGACGTATGACGTGGTCGTCACGCTGCCGGCGGAGGGCAGCTACGAATTTCGCGCGACGGCTCATGATGGATCGGGGCGCGCGTCATTGTGGATTGGCACTGGTCCACGGCACGCCGCGCCCGACATCCCGTTCCCCAATCTTTACGTCACCATGGGCGGTCTCTCGCTCAAACGCGTGCTGGCGTTAATGCCGGGCGGCTCGATGGGCATGCCCGGCCACGCCGTCCGCGCCGGCAAGTTCGATCAACCGGGCATGAACAGCATGGGCGGGATGAAAGAGATCGACGGCATGAAGGGGATGGAGCATGGCGACATGGCGCCGGACGCCGGTAAAACGAACCGTTCTGGGATGGCCTCCACGCCCGCGATGAGCCATGCGGGCCATGACATGAGTGGTATGGCGCACGAGAAGATGCCAATGGTCGCAGACACGAAGAGCCACGCCGAGTCCGTCATGGTTTCCCCCGAGAAACCCGTCGCGTCTAAAAGCACCTGGCTTGGGCTGCTCGCCGCAGACGTGAGTTCAAAAGCCCCACTGGCCGCTGACGGCATGAGCCCCGAACGTCCCGGCCCGCCTTACGACAAGCTGCGCGCCTTGCAGCCCACCGCGTTCGATTCCTCAAAACCGATCCGGGAAATCCGACTCACCCTCGACGGCGACATGGAGCGTTACGTCTGGTTTCTGAACAATAAGCCGCTGGCCGAATCCGATGACATTGAGATCAAACGGGGTGAGGTCGTGCGGTTCATCTTGATCAACCGCACTATGATGCATCACCCGATGCATCTGCACGGGCATTTCTTCCGGGTGCTCAACGCCCAGGGTGAATACTCGCCGCTCAAGCACACCGTGGATGTCGCGCCCATGACCACCACCGTGATCGAGTTCGCGGCGGACGAATTCGGTGACTGGTTTTTCCACTGCCACCTCCTCTATCACATGATGAGCGGCATGGCGCAGGTGGTGCATTATCAGGAATTCGCACCCGACCCGGCCACGGCCGCGGTCCGCCCGCAGCTCTACCATGACCCGTTCTACCTGTATGGCCGGGTGGACGCGCTGTCCCAGATGGCGCAGGGAGCGCTGGTTTACGCCAACACCCGGCACATCTTCTCCGCTGAATGGCAGGCCGGATGGCAGCGCGTGGACGACGTGGAGTGGGAGGTCACGCCCGCCTACGACTATTACCTGAACCGTTTTGCCAGCGTCTTCGCTGGGGTTGACCTCGAAGGCGCGGGCGACCACTTCGACAAGCATGAGGGCATTTTCGGCCTCCATTACCTGCTGCCGCTTAACATCACGTCCCGCGTCTGTGTGGACACGGCCGGTGAATTCCAATTCGCCGTCGGCAAACATCTCGAACTCACCCCGCGACTCGCGGTGTTCTCGGAGGCCGAATACGACACGAAAGACCGCTGGGAAATCCGGGCGGGCACAAGCTATTTGCTGACCAGGCACTTTTCCCTCATCGGCCAATGGCATTCCCAGTTCGGTTGGGGCGGCGGTCTGCGCTGGCAGTTCTAAATGCCGATGGCAAAAACGAAACCCAAATCAAGGATACGAATCTATGAATACATCACTCATCGTCATCATCGTGCTGGCTGCGCTGGCATTGGTTGCCGCGCTGTTCGTGGTCGGCCTCTACAATAAACTCGTCGGGCTGCGCAACCGTTTCCAAAACGCCTACGCGCAAATTGACGTGCAGCTCAAGCGACGCTACGACCTGATTCCGAATCTCGTCGAGACCGCCAAGGGTTATCTCAAACACGAACGCGGCACGCTCGAAGCCGTCATCGCCGCGCGCAATGCCGCCGCGTCCGCCAATACCGGCGCCGCGGCTAATCCCGGCGATCCCGCCGCGATGAAGAAGCTTGCCAGCGCCGAGGGCACGCTCACCGGCACGCTCGGTCGGCTGTTCGCGCTCTCCGAGGCGTATCCCGACCTCAAAGCGAACACGACCATGCTTAGCCTGATGGAGGAACTGACCTCGACGGAAAACAAAGTCTCCTTCTCCCGGCAGGCATATAACGACTCGGTGATGGCCTACAACACGCAGCGGGAGGTTTTTCCCGGCAGCGTCGTCGCCGGCACGTTCCACTTCACCGCCGCCGAGCTGTTCGCCATCGAAAAACCGGAGCAACGGGAGCCGACCAAGGTTTCGTTCGCTTAAAGAGGGATAGCTCATGGACTTTTTCGAACATCAGGACAAGGCCAGGAAGAACACGAAGGTGTTGGTGGTTTACTTCGTGATCGCCGTCCTGTGCATCATTGCCTCGGTTTATCTCGCCAGTCTGCTGATCTTCCTTGGCACCCACGCCGCCCAACCGGAGCCCGGCGCCCCACCGCCCCGACTCGTCCTGTGGGATCCCAAGCTTTTCCTCTACTCCGTGCTCGGCACGCTCGGCGTCGTCATCATTGGCAGCCTCTACAAAACCGCCGTCCTGGCCAAGGGTGGCGGTGCCGTCGCCGAATCGCTCGGCGGACGGCTCGTCAATCCCAACACGACCCATCCCGATGAACGCAAACTGCGGAACGTTATCGAAGAGATGGCCATCGCGGCTGGCGTGCCCGTCCCCAAGGTTTATGTGCTCGACGACGAAAGAGGCATCAACGCCTTTGCGGCCGGCCACACGCCGGGCGACGCCGCCATCGGCGTCACGCGCGGTGGCATGACCTTGCTCAACCGCGACGAATTGCAGGGCGTCATCGGCCATGAGTTCAGTCACATCCTCAATGGCGACATGCGGCTGAATCTGCGGCTCATGGGCATCATCTTTGGCATCCTGTGCCTCGCGGTGATTGGCCGGGTCCTGATCTACTCGCGCGGCGGCCGCGACCGGAATCCGCTGATGCTGCTGGGGCTTGCCCTGATTGTCATTGGCGCAATCGGCGTATTCTTTGGCCGGCTCATCCAGGCCGCGCTCAGCCGGCAACGCGAATTCCTCGCCGATGCCTCCGCGGTCCAATTCACCCGCAATCCGGGGGGGCTTTCCGGGGCGCTGCAAAAAATCGGCGGTGCCGGCTCTCAGGTTGAATCCGCTCACGCCGGGGAAGTCAGTCACATGTTCTTCGGCAACGGCATGGGCAAACCGTTCCTCGGTGTGCTGGCCACCCACCCGCCTCTCGACGCACGCATCCGCGCCATTGATCCGGGCTGGGACGGAAAATTCAAAACCGCCAGCGTCAAGGCAGTTGCAGCAGAATCCTCGCGTGGGGCGACGAAACCAGTATTATCACGATCCTCGTTTCCAACGATTCCCGGGATGCCCGGCGCGCGGGCTGGCGACGCCGGATTCGCCACCAACGCCGTCCTGATGGGAGCCGTGCTCCCAAACCTGGGCAAGCCAACGCCGCTGCACTTGCGCTATGCCGAGGAGTTGCGGAATTCATTCCCCGGAAAGGTCCAGTCCGCCGCCCACGAACCGCTCGACGCCACCGCGCTTATTTACGCGATGCTCCTCACTCCGGACGAAACCTTGCGTGCGCAGCAACTCACGGAACTCGCCAGGCGAGCCGCGCCGGGGGTTGGCGAAAAGGCCGCCGCGCTGTGGCCCGAAGTCGCGCCCATCGCCTCGCGCGCTCGGCTGCCGCTCGTGAACCTTGCCCTGCCCGCGCTGCGTCAGCTTCGGCCCGACGAGTTCGAGCAATTCAGTCAGACGTTGCAATGGCTCATTGAAAGCGACGACCGGATCGAAATCTTTGAATTCGTCCTTCAGAAGATCGTTCGCCGCCACCTCGCGTCGCAGTCAGGCGAAACGCGCCCGGCCTCCATTCAATACGAAACACTCAAACCGCTCTTGCGGGATTGCAGCGTCGTGCTCTCCGCGCTGGCGAACGTCAGCAGCCGCAACGCTGGCGCTATCGAAAAGGCATTCCGGACGGGTGCGCCCCATCTGGGGGCAAAGGCCGGCGGGCTGCAACTCCTGTCGCGCGCGGAATGTGGGCTGGAACAACTGGACACGGCGCTCGATCGCCTCGCGTTGGCCACGCCGCGGATCAAAAAGAACTTGATCGAAGCCTGCGTGCAGGTCGTCGGTGCGGATGGCCTGATCCAGGAACGCGAAGCCGAATTGCTCCGCGCCATCGCCGACACGCTGGATTGTCCGATCCCGCCGTTTATCAAGATTGCCGAAAGCCAAGCTGTGGAATCCCGACCGGAACCAATATGACCAAAGATCCCATCTGCGGGATGTCGGTGGAGGAAGCGACAGCTCTCCACGCTGAACGCGACGGCCAGACGTTTTCCTTTTGCAGCGAGAACTGTCGGAAGAAGTTTCTGGCAATGCCCGTCACTGGTAAGCACGAGGAAAAGAAGGAGCAGAAACCCCAGGGCAAGGCGCTTTACACTTGCCCAATGCACCCGGAAGTCCGGCAGGACCATTCCGGCGACTGCCCCAAATGTGGCATGGCGCTGGAACTGCAAACCACAACGGCAGGTACCGGGGACGCGGAGAACACCGAACTGCATGACATGACCCGGCGCTTCTGGATCGGCGCGGCGATGACGCTGCCGGTGTTTGTCCTGGCGATGGCTCACTTGATTCCGGCACTGGGCCGACAGCCCTGGGTGAACGGCGACGTCTCGCGCCCGGCCTGTTCCCGCACACAATGCAACACGACGGCAAAGTCGGCATCTACTTCGAAGCCGCCGCGGTGATCGTGGTGCTGGTGCTCCTCGGGCAGGTCCTCGAACTCCGCGCCCGCAGCCGCACGGGCAGCGCGATCAAAGCGTTGCTCAACCTTGCCCCGCCCACCGCACGTCAAGTCGCCGACGAGAGTGACCAGGTCGTCCCGCTGGACCAGGTGAAAATCGGTGACTGGTTGCGCGTGGTGCCTGGCGACAAGGTTCCCGTGGATGGCGAGGTGGTCGAAGGTCACTCCAGCGTGGAAGAATCCATGATCTCAGGCGAACCGCTCCCGGTGGAGAAGTCCGTCGGCGACAAGGTGACGGGCGGCACCGTAAACGGCACGGGCAGTTTTGTCATGCGGGCCGAACGCGTCGGCAACGACACCTTGCTCGGGCAGATCGTCAATATGGTCGCCGAAGCGCAGCGCAGTCGTGCGCCCATTCAAGGTCTCGCCGACCAGGTCGCGGGTATTTTCGTGCCGGTGGTTCTGATGGCTTCGGTGATCACCTTCGCTGTCTGGATGTGGCTGGGGCCGGAGCCAAGGCTCGCGCATGCCATCGTCAACGCCGTCGCGGTGCTCATCATTGCCTGCCCGTGCGCGCTCGGCCTGGCCACGCCCATGGCCATCATGGTCGGGGTCGGACGAGGCGCGCTGGAAGGTGTCCTTGTGAAAAACGCCGAGGCACTCGAACGACTGGAGAAAGTCACTACGCTCGTCGTGGACAAAACAGGCACGCTGACCGAGGGCAAACCCAAGCTCGTCGA
>JAHDYP010000177.1:0-5098 GCA_023383055.1 Verrucomicrobiota bacterium
ATGCGCTCCGGACCATCTTCAATGAGGCGATCGAGATTGAGAATCCCAATGAGCGAGCTGCCTACCTGGCCCGGGTCTGTGGTGACGACATTGGCCTGCGACGCCGCATCGAGGAATTGATCGAAGCCAACAGCAATGCCGGGGAGTTCCTCAACCCTCGGGATGACAGGGATTCAGGCGCAGCGGAGATTCGGGTTGTGCCCGTGACGGAAAAGGCGGGCGATAGGATCGGCCGTTACATGCTACTCCAGCAGATTGGGGAAGGGGGGTGCGGCATGGTTTACCTGGCTGATCAAGAGGAACCCGTCCGCCGGCAAGTGGCACTCAAGCTGATCAAGCTGGGCATGGACACCAAGAGTGTTATCGCCCGGTTTGAGGCGGAGCGGCAGGCCTTGGCGGTTATGGACCATCCGAACATTGCCAAGGTTTTCGATGCCGGCGCCACAGAAACCGGACGGCCTTACTTCGTGATGGAACTGGTGCCGGGCACGAGGATCACGGAATATTGCGACCAGCACCATCTATCCATTCGGCAACGGTTGGAACTGTTCATCCAGGTTTGCCACGCCATTCAGCATGCCCATCAAAAGGGCATCATCCACCGCGATATCAAACCTTCCAACATCCTGGTCACCCTCAACGAGGCTGGGCCGACACCCAAGGTCATCGATTTCGGTATCGCCAAAGCCACCCAACAGCCCCTGACCGAGAAGACGCTCATCACGTCGTTCGACTTGTTCATCGGCACACCCGCCTATACGAGTCCTGAGCAGGTGGCCGTGACCCATTGGGATATCGATACCCGCAGCATTTCCAGTTGTATCTTTAGCTTTCAGCCCTGACGCCCGCCGTTTGGTCACCGTGGCGGAGGACGAAGCAGCCGCGGTCTGGGACTTATCCGGGTTGACCAACGCTGAGGTTGCCTCGGAGAGCGCGATGCCACCCGCGCTGCTGCTGACGGGACACTCCAAGCCCGTGGTGTCGGTCGCTTACAGTCCATCAGGCCGGTGGATCGCCACAGGCAGCAAAGATGCAACCGCCAGGATCTGGGATGCTCAGTCCGGTCATTCGGTGCGCACCCTCACCGGCCACGGACATTGGGTCCTCGCGGTAACTTTCAGTCCGGACGCCAAGCGGCTGCTAACCGCCAGCGCAGATCACACGGCGCGAATCTGGGACCTGGAAACGGGGGCGTTTCTGCCACTGACAGGTCATACCGGAGCCGTGTTGCACGCGGCTTGGAGTTCCGACGGCAACGCGGTCGCCACCGGAAGTCTTGACCGCACCGCCCGCCTATGGAACGTCGAGAATGGAACACTCCTTCGGCCGCCCTTGATCGGGCACAAGGACGGCGTAAGTTCGCTGGCGTTTAGCCCGGACGGAACTCACCTCGTGACCGGCAGCCAGGATCACACGGCGCGAATCCATGCCGCGTTTCCGTGGAAGCTCGACGAATACCCGGGAGCCGCGGACCAACCGCTTGAGGAGCGGATCGCACAGTACAAAGCGGAATACTGGCCCCGGTTCGCGCGCCAGGCCGGCAGCCGTTTGTTTCCTGAGCGCGACGCGCTGGCCGGTGCGGCCAGAAGGGTTGAGACGAGAGACCGCGGTGAGTTTAACGTCGCAGTTGTCGCAAAAGCCAAGGTGCGTCCCGCGCGTCCCATTCCACAGCGCAATCCGTTGGCCGGTCCAAGCCAAATTGATCTCACCAATAAATACAACGCCGCCCTCAACGAAGCCTGGCAGCCCGCCGTGGGACTGGATGACCTGGGACAGGATTTGTCGCGTCTGCCGCCGGGATTGCAGTCGTTGGGCGGCGTTGTTTTCGACGTCAGGGGCGTGATCCAGTTGGGGCGACCGGATCCGAGTTGGTCCATGCTGCCTGGCTCGGTACGGAGGATTCAGATCGGCAGGCGCCTGCGCCCGTTTCATGTGCTTCAGGGCACGGCCAACCGCGAGCGCGAGGATGCCGTGATCGGCACCTATCGCCTCGTCTATGCCGATGGCCAAAGACGCGAGATCGAGATCCGCTATGGTCGTGATGTGCGGGATTGGTGGGGCCCGAACGACCCCAGGCTGCCGACCGGAAGAAGCCAGATCGCCTGGACCGATCCCATTCGCGCTACTCTTGGGCAGTACATCCCTTTTGTTCCCGGGCCACATGCTTCGACGGACTCAGCCAACCTGACCGTGCGGCTCTTCAGGACGACGTATGACAATCCGCGGCCGTCCGAAACCGTAGTCGGCGCCGATTTTACCTCCTGGATGACGCAGTCCGCTCCTTTTCTCGTCGCACTCACCGTGGAATAGGGGCACTTGAGTCGTGGCCAGGCCACGTGCATCATTGCCGCTCGTGAGCGACCTGACCCGCATTCTCGACCGCGTACGGCAGGGCGAACCCAATGCCGCTGACGAATTGCTGCCGCTGGTTTACGATGAACTGCGGAAACTGGCTACCGCCAGGATGGCTCGGGAGGCTCCCGGGCAGACGCTCCAACCGACTGCCCTGGTCCACGAGGCGTGGTTGCGCCTCATGGATTCGCAAAACCAGGAGTGGCACGGCCGCAGACATTTCTTCGGCGCGGCCGCCGAAGCCATGCGACGCATCCTGATTGACAACGCCCGCCGTAAGCGCGCCCTCAAACGGAATGCCCTGGTCGAGCACGTCGATTTGGAGAACCTGGAGGTGGCGGCACAGGCGGACGAAGAAACACTGCTGGTTATCCAGGACGCACTGGACAAACTGGCGGGCGAAGATCCGCGTTCGGCGGAGTTGGTGAAACTCCGGTTCTTCGTGGGAATGGGCAACCGGGAAGCCGCCGAGGTGCTCGGGATCTCCGAACGATCCGCCAAACAACTTTGGACCTTCGCCCGAGCCTGACTGTACCACGAAATCCAAAGCCGGAGGAGTCCGGTAAGTTAGTGCGCCGCGTCCGAACCTCGGTGCGGAAGGCCTTGAAGCCGCGCCGGATCGGATGCCCCTGCCTCCTCGCTACCGGTGTGGCCCTTTTCGGCGGCCGAATGCGCACTGGTGAATGGAAACCGGGATCATCCAGCAACGGAGGAGGACCCGCGCCGGTCGCGACCTCGAGCACTGTAACTGCGATGCATCCCAAACAACAGGAAAAGGAAATGCTATGATCGCTCCTAAAATCGCAAGACTGGCCGTCATCGGTGTGCTCGCCCTGACCCTGCATTTGCAGGCGGGAGACACGGTTCCGTTCAAGGGCATATGTTACGGGGACTTCTCGTCCGCCCCGCCCACCTTGTCCGGGAACGGCACCCACCTGGGGCAGTTCACCGGCGTTCTAATACCAGTCGGACCGGGAGTCTTATCCGTCGTGCTCAGGGCGGCGAACGGGGATGAGATCTGGGCCGACGTGTTTCCGTACCCTACCGGCGGGGGCGGGGTAGCCGTCATCACTGGCGGAACCGGAAGGTTCGAGGGCGCCACGGGATCCTGGACCTCCACTTGGATCGAGCCACCTCCGCTGCTGGTTGAAAGGTTTGAAGGCGAAATCAGCACCGTCGGTTCAAACAAACGCTGAGGCAGGCCGCTGGCAGCGGGTAATGAGCGGCCGGTCTGGATCCAACGACTGGCCGCTCAATTCAATCCCGCACCAATCCCTGCAAGCGGGCCGCCCGGGAATCTTGTCCTCAAGTTCAGGCCCGGATCAATCGTGGCGAAGGCGATAGAAGCGGGTGGCGGCACTCGGCGACTGAATGACCGTTTGGCGGTCACCCGCTGGCACCGGCGGAGTGGAGACGGTCTGCCAGTCGGCCGCAGGCGGGAGTTGTTCGGTGTGCTCGAGGTAATAGCCGCCCGCGGTGGCCGGCCAGGAGAGTTCGATGCCGGTGCCGAGCAGGCGAATGGCCAACTCGGGCGCTTCGGGCAGGACTTGCAGCACCGTGCCGTTGATCACTTCGCCGTGGATCTGGACCTCCTGGGCGTAGAGGGCGAAGCCGTTTAAATCGAGCGTGGTTCCCGCCGGCACCACGAGTGATCGCACGTACAGCGCTTCCGCTCCGGCGCCCGGGCTGTTGTCCACCCGGTCTACGAGTTGGACTTGGCTGTTGGCGGCCAGCGTGATCGAGTCGATGGCCGTGTCGGCATTGAAACCCGCGACGTCCGAACCGAGGTTCCGCCCCATCACTTCGAAAAGTTGCGTCGGTCCGGAGGACGACGCGGGTGCGAGGACGAAGCAATCGAGATCCTCGTTGCTGCCCGGGAGGATCGTGATGCGAAAGG
This sequence comes from Verrucomicrobiota bacterium, assembly GCA_023383055.1. GTDB lineage: Bacteria > Verrucomicrobiota > Verrucomicrobiia > Limisphaerales > JAHDYP01 > JAHDYP01. The sequence goes on from JAHDYP010000177.1 coordinate 4,250, forward strand.
TCTTTTGCCCACTCCAGTTCAAGAGCAACAGTTCACCCGCGTCGTTGCGCAACGGGACGTAGACGAAGCGGTTCCAATCGCCGGAAGCGGGACCGCGAACCTCGCCGAGTTTCGCCAGCGTTTGGCTGGTGGTGTTGGCGGAGCCGGTGACTTCGTCGATTTGGACGGCGTTGGCCTGACCGCCGGAGGAGAGCCGGGCGAAGAAGCAGGTGGGTTCGGCAAACGCGGGATAGACGCGGGTGTAATTGTACCATTCCGTGGCGTCGTTATACCCGATCTTGTAGTTGACGTTCATGCGGTAGGCCCCGCGATCGAGGTCAGTCATGGCGTAGATGTTCACATTGACGTCGGGGCCTTCCTTTACCCGGTAGACATCCGACACGGTTTGATTGCTGGTCTGGCTGTAATCGATCCGATCGCGGCCGGCGTGACCGTCATACGCGCCTCCCAGGTACGGCATCGCGTTCGCCACGGCTTCATGCTGGCCGCGGTCGAAGTTGAAATCCTCCGCTTCGACATAAAACGCGTTGGCTCCCAGGTCCGGCGCCGGCTGACCACCACCATCGAGCACGAGTCGAAGCGAACCGGTGGCGGCGTCCTGGTTCGCCGAAGCCCCAAGCCAATGGCGGGCGAGACGCAGGCTGCCGGGTTCCACCGTCTCGATCCGGCCATTTGCACCCAGGCGGAGGGAACCTTCGATTTCGAGCGTCCCGCGATCGATGCGGATCAGGCCGTCATTCCACAGGTCGCGGCCGGCCCAGAGCGCTGCGCCCGGTAGCACCTGGATGGTCCCTGTGTTTTCGAGGGGTTGGGTGAAGCGCAGCGTGCCGCCGGAGAGATCGGCTTCGA